>CALJGU010000205.1 GCA_938075565.1 uncultured Opitutales bacterium
ATGATCTCATCCACTACGTAGCTAAACTGATTTTCCCAGGAATCGAAAACAGGATTTAGAAGATAGTCAGGTTGTTGGTAGACAATCTGGTAGATCGCTTCTTCAGTCATGAATCGGAAGCGATCAAAGTTTTCTGGATCAAAGGCTATGCAAGGCTGCGTTATATGCCGAAGCACTTCCACCGTGAGGCGATTTCTGAAATCTCTTATCAAAGTGTATCCAAAGGATTGAATTTCGGCTCTGCCATTCCAATTGCTGACTTCTTCTCGAAACCTGGTAATGACTGGTTCAGTTGAAGCGTGTCTTTCTAACGTTTGAAGAAGGAGTGATTGCCACCGCTTAAGGAAGATCACCGAGTTGTCGTGTTGAATATCTGCCAGAGATCTCGCGCTGTGTTTATCTAAGGCAAACAGCTTTTCACGTATTTGGTAGGCCCTAGGGAATTCGGAGAAGTCGCCGCTACCCATGGCTTTATATTTGTCATCCCCAAAGATACGATTGTTAGCAGTCCAGATTCTTTGACTCTCTGGGTCGAGGAGTGAAGGCCATTTGCCCTTTGGCAACTTTTCCGTCCAGACATTATCGGCTTTGCTTGAGTAGATGGCCTCATAGGGGTCGGTTCCATTTCTATCGGGTAGAAAACCGGCAATTGTCCAACCGATGTGTCCTTCTGTATCAGCCAATACATAATTTTGAACTGGAAGGTTCGTATTCTGTGAGTCTGAAATAAACTCTGAAGCACTTTTGTAGCGCTCCGTCATGAGTGCCTGCATGTTTCCGGCTTCAGGATGATAGGCTGTCCAGTGCCGAACTCGTTTTTCTCCTGTAGGTGTGTCACCAATAATGGGCCCCACTGAGAAAAGGGGACTTCGATGGACACCGTTTCCGCTCCTTTAACTTGGATGACCTCTTTTTTATACTGAATTTGCGATACTCCAGATGGCGTTTTGTATTCCGGAAATCCATTTGGACCTGGTTCGAGGATGATCAGATCGTCTACATCCAAAGAGCTATTTGTTAACGCCCACGCAAGGTTACCGTTCGTACCTATTACGATTCCGGGCATGCCTGGAATTGTAAATCCATGGATTTCGAGGTACTCCGTTTCTCCTGCAGGCAAATAAGAATAGGAAAGCTTATACCAGGTGTTGGGAACTCCTAGATTGAGATGTGGATCGTTGGCTATGATTGGAGATCCGGTGACGGAAGCTTTGGGTCCGACCACCCAGTTGTTACTGCCTGGCATGCGCTCCACGATGTCGGGGATACCCTTATTGTCTTTAACAGGTCCTGACGCTTTGAGGTATGAAAAGGCTTCGGGGCCAGGAATCTTAGTATCCAATAGCTGACTACCATCGATTGCTGCTTCCCACGAATGAGACGGTTGATCGAGGAAGGTGACGACCTCATCGGGTAGTGTTTGGCGAGCTACCCAGCGGGCATAGTCCAAGCCTGGATTGTTTTGTAGATCCAGATAAAAGGTGTAAATGACTAGAATGCTGTCTTCTGGTTTCCAATGCTCTGGCTTGGTGTTGATCAACCAATATTCTGGAGGTCGTGTCTTCAGACTGGCAAGTCCCTCATTAACGCCCCGTGTAAAATCTCTCAGTACATCTATTTCATGTTCTGGGAGATTCTTGAGCAGGAGTTTTGCCCGGTCTCGGAATCCATGAACTCTGAGCGCCGTATCAGCTTCCAGCAAATTGGGGCCGAACAAGGCTGATAACTCTCCCGCTGCAGCTCTTCGCTGTAGGTCCATCTGGAAAAAGCGATCCTGCTCTTGAACGAAGCCCACCCCATAGGAGATACTCTCCCGTGTTTTGGCTTTGATGTAAGGAACGCCCAATTCATCTCTTTCAATCAACACCTCTTCCTTGAGGTGATTACTGGAAAGGCTTCCGTCGTACTTTGGAAGGCTGCTCCAAAATAACAAGTAGATGCCTATGACTGCCATAAGCATCAGCCCGACGACAACGGCGAGCGTTCCTGTTACTATTCTGAAAATGGATTGCATGTTGATAGGTGAGGGAGGGAGAGAGAAAGTTGTGTGCGCTGGCTATTTTTCAACACGTAGGGCTTGGATCATCATCACCGTTCCAATGAGTCCGGTAAGAAGCGTGGCTAGCCATGGATTGAGATTGTTTGTGTAGCTTAGAGTTAACACTGCCACGATTTGGACGATCGCAATCAATGTAATATTCTTGGCCGTTTTGCGTGCCTGTTTAAACCGAGCCCACTCTCCAACCATGAGGCGGAGTCCTTCATTCGTCAGGACTACATCAGCGAAGGGTAGAGCAAAAGGGTCACCGTTTTCCATCATCATGCTGGCCGAGGCGTTTGCGAGTGCCGGAACGTCATTACGTCCATAACCAATAAACAAAACGTCTTTGTTATTTTTCTGAAGCGCTTGAACCTTTTCCATCTTTTCTTTGGCCGATCCTACTTGTTCGATCGCTTGTCCTTCTAAGGTCTCTAACTTGGAGCGTGGGTCCTTCGTGAGCAGTGTGATGGGGAGTTTGTATTTGGAAGCCTCTTTAATGAGATCTACTCCAGCGTCCTTAATCCGCTCATCCCAAACGAGGATGGCAGCTGGAACATCGTTGAGTGTGACAAACAATCGCTGCCTGGGTGCAATGTCGCCTGCTTGAGCATTGAGTTGCTTAAAGCCATTGTGTGTAAAATAGGGCATTGTGCGAAGCGATCCCACTCGAATAAAAATCCTGTGTTCTCCTTCGTCAAAAATCTCGGCTTCAATGGTTCCCTGGTCTGAGTGCAACAGTTGTTTTACTTCAACTTTCTTTTCATTGGCTGCAGGAGAAAAATAATGGGATCCCAGAGAGAGTCCGGCTTTTGCTTCCATCGCTCGGATGGTCCGAATGAGGAACGGTGTTTTTCCCTGAAAGTGTTTGGAGAGGATGATTTTTTTCTATTGATTCCTGGCTCAGCAAGAACACCTGTTTTCTCTACTACGATTTCAAGTTGGTCGCTAAAGCGTTCAACCAATTTCAAATTCCTAAAACGAATCCCTTTATATGCCGTAACGGTGAACCTTCTTCTCCATAGTAGTGGTAGAATCAATACGATGCCCCAAGGGTTTAATCCGATGAGTAGGGATACCGCTGGAATGAATCCGGCTTGCCAGTCACCTTGGGTATAGGAAAACGTAAATTGAGCGGCTACGATGAGTATCGCGAAATTGATCCAGATCGTACGAAGTAAACTTTGCCGGCGATTGAAAACCAATGAGTGGAATTGCTCTAACCAGGACTCGGGTTGACCCTCTTTCGGGAGGGGAGGAGCTTTGCCATCCTCTGCGGCCTGAATGACTAATTCCCCTTCGATTAATACTTCTCCGGAATTTACCGTATCGCCCTTACGAATTCTCCTTGGAACTGGGGATGAATGATTCGAGGCCTGGTTAACCAATCCGTATCCATCGCGAATAATACCTGGCACCCAAATTCTATGTCCGTTCCTCACCCGAAGAAGGTCGCCTGTTTTGATCGACTCTAATCGAACTCGGTGAGTCTTGCGTGACTCCTCGATAACATCCATCTCGGCGCCACCTCCAGACTCTAAATCATTGGAGGCCAATTCCAGCCTTTCCTGATACTCCTTAAACTTACGCTTACTGATACCGTAACCGGAAAAGAGCACGGGTAGCACGCCGAGAAAATGTTGATTGATGTCCTTTTGTGCCACGAAGGCTGAGCCAGCAAGGCAAACTACGAGTAGTGCTAGCATATAGTAATCTGCAGCCCCTCGACGCTTGCTGGCCAATTCCTGATACAGCACTGGGATGCCTTGAATACAGACCAGCCCAAGTGCCACTACTAAGATGGTATTGATCAGTATGAAGCCCGTGCCTTCCTGTGTCGCAGGAAAGAGTCGTCGACTAATCTCGGCCATGAGCGCAGCAATACCACTACCTGCACTCGCCCATTCCAAAACACTCAATGGTATTTTGGTCTGAGGAGGGTCCGGTAGATGTCTATCGAGAGCATCTTCGGGTGTTGAAGTCATGTGCTAGAGTTAGGATCTTGAGAAGCGATTGCTCCGCTTTTAAAAATGACGTGAAAAGTCAGTGGAGCCTTCTGGGTGGTTGAGTTAGTACCTATTGTTGAGTGCAGTTCATTTCTGATGACTCGAAGCGTAAAACAGCAATCCTTTGCCCATACCCTTTTGACCATCTTATTACATCCAAAATTCAACCCTATTTTCATCACCAAAATCGGACTTTGGTCGGCCAAATTTTCTACCCTGAAATACGACCTTCAAGTCACTGAGAGAGCATGAACACGAACTTTATTCAGCGACACTATCCGCTTTCCAATTTAGACTTTCGTTCTGTTTGGGATATAACGAGCCACTTCATCGGAAGTCATGCTGCTTTGAAGTATGTCGTCTATTCCGTTGAGACAGAGGCGGGACCCATTGTCTCAGAGGAGTCAGATGTATCTTTGATCTTACAAACCATTGCTCGTTGTGGGGAACCGATCGTTAGTATCCGTGTTCGTCTTACTCCTGAGGCTGGAAGTCAGGATATGCCGTCCGCAGATCTTGCCTATTATGCTCAAGAGGGGATCCATTTTAAACCCGGGCTAACGCTCACTAGTTCTGCTTCTACAAAGCTAACCGTTTATCGCTTCG
>CALJGU010000206.1 GCA_938075565.1 uncultured Opitutales bacterium
CTTCGTTCCATCGGGAATAACGAAATTGCTTCGTACGAAGCGTATAGCCATGATGAAGCTGCGTGAACGCATCTGGACGAGTAATGCCCCCAGGATCCTCAAGCACTGGAACCAAACTTTCGCCCTGAACGTATTCAGGAACTGACGACAGTCCGGCTAGCTCAGACAAGGTTCGATAGAAATCGATCATTTCAGCAAATGATTCAGTTGAAGCACCGGGCTGTTTCATTCCTGGAGCACGAAGAATAAGCGGTACTCGGTCGGCATCTTCGAACAAAGTGTTCTTCTGATAATGACCATGCTCTCCCATGTGATAACCATGATCAGAACTAAAAACAACCACTGTATTGTCTCGCAGGCCCAATTCATCCAGGGCATTCAATACACGGCCGATCTGAGCATCGACGAAGGATATCGTCGCATAGTAAGCGAGAATCGACTTTCGGGCGAGGTCGTCATCCAAATCAATTTGATTCTTAAAAGCTGTTACGGTTTTTGCAGCAGACTCAGGTATCGAGTCCAGGTAACCGTCCAGAATTTGTGGAACCACAATCTCATCCAGATCATAGAGATCAAAATACTTTTTCGGGGCTACGTATGGCGTATGTGGTTTATAGAAACCTACCGCCAAAAAGAATGGGGTGTCATCCTCAGCATGCTGCTTGAGCACTTTGATAGATTCGGTCGCGACAATGCCATCGGTCTGCTCTTCATCTTTTCCATCGGCAGCCAGCCAACTCAGAGTAGCACCAAAGGAACCGGGATTCAGAGAAAAGGTTATATCTTCGTCATCCTTATCCCGTCCACGGGGATTAATTTTGTGATCCCAGGAAGCCGGATCATCATGGCCGTCTGTGCCTATACCCTTGGGATTATCATAATGGTAGATTTTTCCAACACGAGTGGACTTGTAACCATTCGCGGAGAAATGCTGCGACATGGTAACTGCATCTGGGACATAATCCCGGAATAGGCGTCTGAGAACCGTCACGCCGTTTTGCTCCGGATAAAGCCCGGTCATAAAGCTGGCACGCGAGGGACCACACAAAGGAAAGTTGCAAAATGCGTTTTCAAACAGGCGACCTTCATTGGCCAGTTTGTCAATATGAGGAGTCTTTACTAACGGATGTCCGTAAGCCCCAATATTGCAGTTCAAGTCATCAGTCATAATGAAGAGAACATTCGTTTTGGCGTGAACGAAACCACCAAAGAAAACGGTGATCATTAGGACTAGATTGATGAAGCGTATCATGAATGAAAATAATTCGAACTCAGTTTATCTAAGAATTAGGATCTAAACAGAAGCAACTCCACCCTAATAGGAAGGGCAACTCAAGTTTCTTACCAATAGAGTATAATTCGATCAGCCCCATCTAATCAGCACAAAATGACGGTTGGGCTCGCAAATCATACGCCTAAAACCCAATCTATACTTCTAGAAATAACACTTACCTCTAGTCATGAATATTTTATCAAGGTTACGGGATTCTTTCCTTATTCTTTTCTACAAATTTGCAGGACCGCCAAGGATTCTTAATTTCAACAGTCGCTTGAATTCGAAAATACTCAGACACTTCGGGGCCAGCATTGGAAACACAAAAGTTCGAATCCAAGCACCCATTATTATCCATAATGCCATTGATGGTTATAAACATCTTTCTATAGCCGATGGATGTATGCTAAACGGTAACAACTTTTTGGATCTGACTGAAAAGATAACACTGGAAGAAGGGGTTAGCCTAGGTCCAGGTGTCACCATCATGACCCACAACCAATTTAACTATAATGAATTCCTGGAAGAAAAGCTGTCCTTCATGTGTGGAAAGAAAGAGGTCATCATAAGAAAAGGTTCGGGAATAAAAGCAGGTGCCTTAATCACCATGGGAGTCGAAATCGGAGAAAACTCAGTCGTCGCTGGAAATTCTGTCGTCAATAAAGATGTAGCCCCAAAGAGCCTAGTGTCAGGAGAACCAGCAAAGGAATTTTCCAAAATCACCTGACCCTATCTGCCACTTAAAGACACATCAGGGATATTCCATTAGTGTCCGCCCGAAAAATGCAGTGCGAGCTGGACGTGCGGTTTGGAGGTATTGCACGTAGACTCCATGACCCGCGTCATCGTGACGTTGGTAGGTAAAATCTTTTGCACCAGCCTCACGCATGGCCTCGGCAAATGCGTCCATGTAAGTTATCGGAGCTTTTCGGGTATCCTGAGCACCATGAATAAAATAAAGCGGCGGAGCATCGGCTCGCACGTAAGTCATGGGTTGAATTTGTTTAACATCGCGCCCGGCGGCTTTGCCTCGACCGAAGCGCGGCATGATTGGTGTAGAGCTGCAGTGAGCTGATTGAACAGCGCTGGAGAATTCCTGATAAGGGCCATCGCCTTCGAGACCTGCAGAAGGATCGCAGAGTGCGAGCATCAAAGCCAGGTGTGCCCCCGCAGAGTTTCCAGCCGCTCCGATTCGATCTGGATCCATATTGTATTGCTCAGCGTGAGCACGGAGCCAACGGATCGCACATTTGGCATCTTCGATGCAGGCCTTTTTATCCACATCCAGGCGATAATTTACCGAGACTCCTACGAAGCCTTCGGTCGCATAATTAAGGACCGTTCCAATTCCTTGTCCACGCTTGTCGCCTTGAGTCCAACCGCCTCCATGTAAGTAAACAATGACAGGAAGCGGGTCCTCGGTCATTGTGGTCGGCATGGCCAGATCCAGCTTCCAGGCTTCATGCCCTTCGCGATAAGCCAGGTCGGGGAATACGGTAACCCCTTCCGGAGCCATCGCCAGTAATTCCTCGTTAGTTGGAAGCGAGTTATTCCTCTGTCCATAGCTGTCTGAACAGACAAGGACAGCCAGAAAGGTTAAAACAAGTGCACCCCTTGTTTTATGGTTTTTCATCCACTTTCCAGGTCTTGTTACTATGTCTGCCGTAATGTGGATAATAGTCCCAATCGACAGTGCCACCGACAACCCGGGGGTCTTTTGTTTTTTCCAGATGATCAAAAAGTTGTCGTCGAATGGTTTGCTGAGTAGCCGCGTATTTAACGGAGCCTGCGATGTTGTTGAGTTGCTCTGGATCGGTTCGCAAATCATATAGTTCCTCACCAGGTCTCTTTCCAAATGCCAATTCGGCGAGCGCAGCTACACCGTGATCATATTGGTGCTCAATCATATAAGTTTTCGTTGGGCTGGAATCGTATTCTCCAAACGGTATCAGTCGATTGCATACAGCAGGATCTGGAGAACCTGCCGGCCAGCGACTGGGTTCAAAATTGTGAATATACATGTAGTCTGCTGTTCTTATTGCTCGAGTTGGATAACCTTTACCTCCAGCGCGAGCTCCACTGTGGCGCTCAAAAGCGATGTACGCCGCATTACGATCGACGGTAGCGTTGTCATCAAAAACATCGATAAGGCTCCGCCCGGTCATCATCGCCGGAACAGTCACTCCAGCCGCTTCCAGGAAGGTAGCAGCAAGATCACTCAGATTGACAAACGATTCTATTTCCCGACCTGGATTTTTAATCCCATTTGCCCAACGAATGGCCAGGGGAACTCTCGACCCCCAGTCGTAAACGGTTGCCTTGCCTCGTGGGAAGGGCATGCCGTGATCACTGGTGACCACCACGATGGTGTTGTCCAACATTCCCTGCTTTTCCAGAGTGGCGATAGCTCTTTCAACCATCGAATCGAAATGCTCAACCTCAACGTAGTAATCGAGTATATCACTACGAACGATGTCATTGTCCGGGAATATCGCTGGCACGATAACCTTCGACGGATTCTTGCCGGACTTGATACCGGCTCCATCTTCATACGCACGGTGAGGTTCGCTGGTACCTAACCAAAAACAAAACGACTGATCATCTGAAACCTCTGATAGGAAAGCTTCAAAGTTTCCTGCATAGTCGGTATTTCTCATAGCGCCATAGGGTGGCTCAAGGGTCCTCTCATTATAGATAGGTCCTGCAGGGTTTTCGCTCCGTCCACCCGGCTCTAGACGTCCAGGCCCCCAAGCTTTTCCAGTAGACCCAATTTTGTAGCCAGCCTTTTGAAGCTCCTCGGTATA
>CALJGU010000207.1 GCA_938075565.1 uncultured Opitutales bacterium
TTTCGTAGTTTTTAATCAACATCAGTTTGATACAATAGACCTAGAGTTTATAAGGAGCGAAGTGCTGGTTGGGGAGTAGTATTTTATTCTACTTCACCAACGAGGAAGTTTAAAATCTGTTGTGGGAAAAGGATTCTGGCCAAAAAAGGTCAAACTGTGTGCACAAACATTCTCAGAGTGACAGTCAGCCTCGAAGATTCTTGCCTCCACCATACTCTTTCACATTTCCTTTTAGAGGTAATTACTACCTCATACGTCTATACCTTTAGAACACCCTTTAAAATTTATGACACATCGTCCTTCTAACTCACCGTCGCTCGCATGGTTTACAGTGGCATTCGTTTCCATCCTTTTCCTCGGAACGTCCGCAGTCGGCCAGGAATACAAGTCCCTCTTTAACGGAAAAGACCTCAGTGGCTGGGAAGGCAGTTCCAAGCTTTGGAAAGTCGAGGACGGCCAGATCGTCGGCACGACTATCGGCAATCCACTCGAAGCCAATACCTTCCTCATCGCGGAAGACGTCAATGTTAGCGATTTCCACCTGAAGCTGAAGTTGCGCATGACCGGGGAAAGCAATTCCGGCATCATGTATCGCGCTCAGACGCTGGAAGGTGGTCCCTTCAGGCTCAAAGGTCCTCAAATGGACATTCATCCCAAGCATGAATATCAGGGCATGTATTACAGCGAACAGACGGGTCGCGGTATCGTAGCCCAAAGAGGACAGAAAGTGCTTATTCCTGCCGACCTCAACGCCAAAGGCAAAACCACACCGCAAGTGCGGGGCGACTTAGGAAAAGATCCCGCCTTTGATCTCTCCGAATGGATCACCTACGAAATCATAGCCACGGGACGTCGTAGTGTTCACAAGATGAATGGCGTAGTCACCGTAGACGTCGTAGACAGAGACACCTCGACCATCCTCAACGGCATGATCGGCCTCCAACTTCACCGAGGGCCAGACATGACCATTTTCGTGAAGGACGTGGAGCTCCGCCAGAAGTTGAATGCCAAAGACGCCAAGGCGCTCATAGAAAAAAAAAAATGATACATCCCTAGAAGAGGGGCTGGCGATCAACGAAAACCGGGCCACTCCTATCGAAGACATCCTAATGCCGGATGGCTTTAAGGTTGAGCTTCTCTACTCAGTCCCCGGCGACAAACAAGGCTCCTGGGTCAACTTGGCCTTAGACGGGAAAAACCGATTGATCGCCAGTGATCAGTTTGGCGGCCTTTACCGCTTTCCCGCACCAGCTCCTGGCAAAACACTCAGTGCTGCAGCTATCGAGAAAATCCCCGCCAACATCCGAGCAGTCAATGGCATGCTCTGGGCATTCGATTCACTTTATGTTGGCGTCAATGATTACGAGGATAGCGCCAACTCCGGTTTGTATCGCATCACCGATTCAGACGGCGACGACCAGCTCGATCATGTGGAGCTATTGCGTCATATCCCCTCCCGGGGTGATCACGGGGTGCATGCCGTAAAGCTGTCTCCTGATGGGAAATCCATTTTCCTGATCTGCGGAAACAACGCCGAACCGACTGAGGTTGACCGAGAGAACATCGGGAACTTTGGCGAAGACCATCTGCTTCCTCGCATGCCAGATGGCCGCGGACACAATCGCTCACGCCTCGCACCTGCCGGGATCATTTATAAAATTTCCCCTGATGGTGAGCATTGGGAGCGTTACTCCATGGGTTACCGCAATATCTTTGATGCGGACTTTAATGCGGATGGTGAGCTCTTCACCTACGACGCAGACATGGAGTATGATTTCAATACACCTTGGTACCGCCCCACTCGCGTGAACCACGTAGTCAGTGGTTCCGACTACGGTTGGCGCAATGGAACGGGCAAATTCGCTGAATGGTACGCGGACAGTGTCCCAGCCACGGTGAACATCGGTCCCGGTTCACCAACTGGAGTCACCTTTGGTTACGGCGCTAAGTTCCCAGCCAAATACCAGAACGCCTTTTTCATCATGGATTGGAGCTGGGGAAAACTCTACTCCGTCTTTCTCGAGCCCAAAGGATCCAGCTACACAGGATACAAAGAAGATTTCATCTCGGGTGTCCCACTTCCATTAACAGATATGGTTATACACCCGGAAGATGGCACCATGTATTTTGCGATCGGTGGCCGAAAGGTTCAATCCGGGCTGTATCGGGTGACCTATGTGGGAGATGAAGATACCTCTCCGGCCGTTAAAAAGTCTTCCGGTCAGGATGCTCGCGACGTACGCATCGTGCTTGAGCAATTCCATGGCAAACAGGATGACCGTGCAGTGCAGCTGGCCTGGCGTTACCTGGACGACAAAGATCCTTTTATCCGCAATGCGGCGCGAAGTGCTCTGGAGAGCCAACCGGCTGTCGACTGGGGACGTCGCGCTTTCCGTGAGCAAAACGCAGGGAAGAAGATTCAGGCATTGCTGGCGCTAACAAGAGTTCGAGGTGTTGATCCCTTCCACCGTGTGGATGGCGACATTCCACAAAATAACATGCAAGGTGCCCGTATCTTGGGAGCGCTAGCTGGTATCGACTACGGATCACTGGACGAGCAAAATCGTCAGGCATTGGTACGGACTTACCATGTGGTGCTCAATCGATTCAGAGGTGCTGAGACCGAACTGGCTGGAAAGATCATTAGTCAACTCGATCCACACTTCCCTGCAGGCAATCAGGAATCCAATCGTCTGCTTTGTGAAACATTGGTTTATCTCCAATCTCCAAGCGTAGCACAAAAGGCTATCGCACTACTCGAAGCGGCGGCCACACAAGAAGAGCAGATGGAATACGCTCGTTCGCTTCGGATGCTGAAGACTGGATGGACGAATGCGCTCCGCACCTCCTACTTCGAATGGTTCCTCAAAGCGGCAAACTTCCGCGGTGGAGCCAGCTTTGTCGCCTTCATTCAAAACATTCGCAAGGATGCTGAATTGACACTCACCAGTAAGGAGAAAACCGACCTGGCAGAGCTCCTCTCCCGCAAGCCTGAAGTAAAGTCATCGCTAGAAGCCGCCATGTCAGCCCTGGCTGGTCGCACCAACTTTACAGATTGGAAATTGGATGACCTTTCCGAAGCAGGAAACAATATGACCGACCGAGATTTTGCCCGTGGCCGGAAAATGTTTGCTGCCACCGCCTGTTTCTCCTGCCACCGCTTCAATAACGAAGGTGGCGCCACCGGCCCCGATCTCACCTCAGCAGGTGGTCGCTACTCGCCTCACGATTTTCTCGATCAGATCATCAACCCGAGTAAGGAAATCAATGAACAGTTTGTGCCGGTCCAAGTCACCATGCTGGACGATAGCACCGTGCACGGGGTGATCGTAAACCTCAGTAATGACAGAGTTATGATTAACACTGACCTGACCAATCCAAACCAGAGAACCAGCGTCGATCGCAAATTGGTTAAAAGCCTCGATCCTTCTCCGGTATCTCCCATGCCACCGATGTTGTTAGGCCGACTAGAAAAAGAGGAAATCTACGACCTGGTCGCCTACGTGCTTAGCGGAGGTAATCCAGAAGACAAACGGTTCAAATAAGCTTACCGTTCGGGGTTTTACCTTTTGCCAGTCACCGGTCTTATAGCATTACTCATTCTCTGTCTAATTTCATTGAATTCACTGAAATCAGAAATGGTATAAAGAAGCGAAAGGTATACATCCTTTTCTAAATTGATCTGAAACAAAGCTCTACTGGAAGCCAAGGAGCCTGAATGTGAGATACCAAATGGTTTTCCATTGGCCATCATTTGGCTCCATCCGAATGCGTATCTCTGCTTATCACTGTAGGGAGTTGTGTAAGCTTCAAATTGTTCAGCACTCATAAGAATTTCCTCCTTACTGGAGGCTTGCCTCCATACCGATTGAAGAAAGAGAGCGCTGTCACCAGCTGTAGAATACAGACTACCACCGATAAGCGGAAGACGAAAGGGTTGGTACAAATGAGGGGTCGTCTTGTTGATCTTTCCCTGTGCAGACCCTGAGGCGATATTCGCATTATCCTGAGAAGGAAAATAGGAAGTGTTCATCAATTCAAGAGAGTTACACAACCGTGCTTGCAAGACCTCTTCAAAAGAATGGTCTCCTGCCACTTCGGCCACGCGACCGAGCACACAATAACCGGCACCACTGTAGGCATACTCATCGCCTGGCTTTGAATATAACGGCTCCTTCGCAATCGCAGTAACCGATTCTTCAAGACTCAAAGTAAAATCGCGAATCCAACGAGACTGTCGCCGAGTCATTTTCTTTTTCTGAGAATAGACACCCCCATGGTGGCTCAACAGTTCAGCAAGGGTTGGCGCACGGGATGATTCACCGGAATCCGTTTTCAAGGAACCAAACTCTGGAAGCCAGGCATCGATGGGTTTATCAAGCACAAGGCTTTTGTCGTCCACTAGGGTCATGACCACTGCCGATGCTATCGGCTTGGAGCAGGAACCGATACAGAACATCGTTTCAGAATCTACCGCCGTGTCGTCCTCAATGGAACGAACACCGAAGTTCTTATTGAGAAGAATTTGCTCTTCATGACCAATAGCCAACTGAGCTCCCACAAGCATTCCACTATCGATCAGAGATTGAATACCTGCAGCAGCCTTTTTTAATTGCGAAGCAGTTGGGGCCGAAACTGCGCATAAGGGCGCCCATAAAACAAAGAGAAATATCAGAGCTATGCGTTTCATACTATCAAGGGATTGGAGTTATTTTCCGTATACGACTTCAACCTGAGCTGCATCCTCAGGCGAATCCAATATCTCAATACGCAAGGTACGATTCTTACGATTGAGAGCAGGAGCACCTACCGTGATCTGATTAACACCAGGCTGCAGTACTATCGATGTTTCCCGACTGACTTTTTCAACCCTATCTTCCCCCACGAAAAGATGAAGGCCTTCAGGATCGTTAAATTGCAAAACGGAATTGCCAGGTCTCTTAGCATCCAAGTCAAAGCGAATAAAATTGAGAGTTTCCCGCCCCTGCCCTCTGACTTTGGGGAATTCGTCCAATGGGATATCACCATTGGTTTTTGAGTAGGCTGCGTTCCAAAGCAACCGAGTATCATCGGTCGTAACAAGCTCCATCGGATTGTGCCGAATCATATCCAGATAACCCAGATCACCATCCTTATCATCCAGTGAGCGAAAGGTGCGCACCAAACGTTCAGCACTCACTTTAAAATCTCCCTCTTTCCCAAGCCGGGACATAAACTTTACGAGGTCAGCAAATTCATCTTTGCGTAACGAAGCTGTCAGCCCCGGAGGCATCAATGAGATGGGGCTCATTTCCTGGG
>CALJGU010000208.1 GCA_938075565.1 uncultured Opitutales bacterium
TTGCTTACAAACCAAGTCCCTATGAAGGCACAGACCGTGAGTCAGAAGCTCCTGGAAAGCTGGAACTCTATCTAGAGCCAAATAATTCTGAATTGGTTGAAATGTGTGACAACCTTGATGTGACTCCCGATGGTGGCTTGCTCCTCTGCGAGGATGGAAAGGAAGATCAATTTCTGGTCGGTGTGACTCCGGAAGGGAATTATTTCAAATTAGCTCGCAATGCTACTGGTCCAACAGAATTTGCTGGAGTGTGTCATTCTCCTGACGGAAAAATTATCTTTGTTAATTTGCAGAAACCTGGACTTATGCTGGCCATCACTGGGCCATTCCAGTGGTTGAATTCCTAATAGCAGCCTAGTTGATTCGGTGCTCAAGGTATTCGATCAGGGCCTCTAAGAATGAGGTGTCTTGCTTAAGATTGTGGCAGATCGCCGAAGCTGAAGCTGTGTGATTGCGGGCTTCTTTTCGTGCACCCTCCAGGCCAAATAACTTGATGTAGGTCGTTTTTTCGTTCTCCGCGTCAGCTCCTGTTGGTTTACCCATCGTATCGGCGTCCGATGTAGCATCCAAAATATCATCCGTAATTTGGAAAGCTAACCCCACTTCAGTCCCTATGGTTCGGATATGGTTTAACTCCTCCTCACTTGCTTGCCCGAGATGGGCACCCATGGTCATGGCGACAGCTATTAAAGCCGCCGTCTTGTTCAGATGAATATAATCCAATTGCTCCTTCGTGTAATCAGAGTCTTCGCCTAGAATATCTTCCATCTGACCGCCGATTAACTTTTGGCTGCCCGAGGCAGTACTCAGCTCTAGCACCAATTGATTCGCAAGAACTGGATGGTCTTGGTAGGCCCGGGATAGAATCTCAAACGCAATAGTGAGCAGTGCATCTCCAGCCAGAAGTGCAGTGGGTTCGTCGAACTGCTTGTGGCAAGTTGGTTTCCCGCGACGCAGATCACTGTTGTCGATACTCGGGAGATCGTCGTGAATGAGAGAGTAAGTATGGATGCACTCGCTGGCTATTGCCGCAGGCAGAGGATCCACCTCAGCTTCAAAAAGTTCTGCAACCGCCAGGATAAGTACCGGTCGAAGCCTCTTACCTCCTGCTTCCAAACTATAAAGCATGGCTTCATGCAGATGCGGGGGAGCCGTTTTAGATGACGGCACCCATTGTTTTATGCCGTCTTCTATACGGCCCTGATAAGACTTGAGCGTTGCTTTAAAATCCATACAGATCAATTTCCTGAAAATCAGATAACATGCATTATGGCCTCTATTGAGCAAGTTTGGCGTAAAGTTTTCAACACTCCAGGGTGTTGGCCTAAATTATTGGTGGGTACGGCACTCAGCGTAATCCCTATAGTGCATATTTTTGCTATGGGGTATCTTTATAGAACCACCCTCTTAGTAAAGTCAGGAGCGCCCGCTTTGTATCCTGAGTGGGACGACTGGAGAGACCTGTTTCTAGAAGGTCTAAAGTTTTTCGTCTTATCCCTCGTTTGGATAGCCATTCCTGTTTTCTTTGGATGGTTTATTTCATTACTGGTTGGGGTTGTCTGGGACGAATTGGCAAGAATCCCTCTTATGGCTAGCTTCCCAATCGGATTGCAGCTCTTTTCTGCCAGTTTGTACCGCTACCAGAACTTTGAATCTTTTAAAGATGCTCTGGATTTGCCTTTGATTCTTCGAGTTTACCTTAGAACTGTTGGGTATGGCTTACTGCCATTGCTTGGGTTCTGCGGGATTATTTGGATATTGGGGCCGTTTTCCATTCTCGTTGTTTTCATCATAAGTCTTGTCATCTTGGTGTATTTTACGTCCCTATACCGCGCTATCGAGTACGGAAATCTTTAAAAAGGAACCTTACTCGGGGAATATCTAGTAAAAAATATTTTAAGAATTATGCCTAATTACGATTATGTGTGTACCTCCTGCAAAGGGGAATTTGAGTTCTTCCAGTCAATGAAAGACGCTCCACTCGAGCAATGTCCTTCTTGCGAAGAGCTTACGCTGAAACGCAAAATTGGAACGGGTGCGGGAATTATCTTCAAAGGCAGCGGTTTCTATGAGACCGACTACAAAAAGTCTGCGAAGGAGCCTGCTAAATCTGAGCCAAAGAAAGAATCAAGCGAAAGTACTTCGAAAGGAGGATCTAGTGATTCGGGTGGATGCGGTTGTGCATCTTAACCCAATGATCTATGTCCTCTGAAGAAACTCCAGATATCAAAACTTCCATCAACCTTCTGCTAGGAGCCTCTGTCGGTATCCTGATAGGAGGTTTCATAGGTGCAGTATTCCTGATTACTCATCCGGTGAAAGTCGTGACGGATGTGCCTGATAAATATGAACCGGCAATGCATTACGTTCTCAAGGGCCGCACCAATGGTGGCGATGCTTGGAAATTTAAAGCCACTGAACTTCAGGATGGGAATGGAGAGGTCACTTTCCTGGAAACTGAGCTTAATCGTTGGGCTGCCTCATTTAAGACTGATTATCCTGCCGAGAAGGCATCTCTTTATATAGAACCACAACGTCCGGTCTTCCGTCTTGAAGGTGATAAACTGTTGGTGTCTGCTCCTGCGGTAACAGCTTTTGGCGCTTGGAAAAGAACGATCACTTTATCTTTAGAAGGAGAATTTGTTCCTGATCAATCCACTCTACGAATTGAGCCCGACAAACTTTATCTTGGTTCCTTTCGAGTTCCTGGACCGGCTAAAGATTTAATTTGGAAACACATTTCAGCTTCCTATAAGATAGATGAAGAATTTGAGTCTTTGTGGTCTACAGTAGGAACAGCCAATATTCACGAATCGCAATTAATTCTTACCGCCAAACGGTAAGGCTGATTTGTCTTAGCTGGATTTGGGGCTTGGCCCTGATTGTCTTTAGTGTTTCTCCAGCACTGGCTCAGGAGAAATCGAAGCTCCAATGGATTAAAAGTCCATTCATTGACTTTGTTGGGACTGATGTTGCACAACTTCAATCCCTGGAGCTCAGCAGTCAGGAATTAATTGATGGCTGTATTTCCAGTTTGGATTGGCCGGATTCATTTCCCAAACCTCTGACTGTAATTCTCTCCGGGGTTACGGATCCAGTAGTCAGCACCGGAGTATCTGGAATTGTTAGGGTAGAGATCAACGCAGCATCCAGCGGAGAAGTTCAGGCCGAATGGATGCTCCGTGGATTACTTGCACATTTTGCCGCCTGGAAAGGAATAAGGACTCCTCCTCCGGATTGGTTGATTCGCTCGATCCGCTTAAGGGGAGCCATTCGATACAAACCTCAGGTGAGAGTATTGCTTCTTCGTCAATTACAAGAAAAGCAACCACCTGCGCTTTCCGAGATAATCAAAGGGAATGATGGCTCCTGGCATACTGGATGGAACTATCTTATTTATCAATTCCTTGAGTCTGGTGGATTAGAGAAAAAGCAATTCGAACAGAGGTTGGAGCAGTACTGGAGCAACGGCTACGATTGGACTCAATTGGGGTTGTTTTTTAATGACAGATACCCAGGACTCAATGGCGCAGAGTTGGAGTTACTTTGGAAGACCTTCTGTTCTGAAAGTTTATCTACTGAATCCAGTGTATGTCTTTCTGAAAAAGAGTCGTTGAAATCTCTGGAGCGGATAGCTCGATTGGAGATTTTAAAAAACAGGGAGCTCGCGGCCTTAAATACAGATCTCTGGTTTTTGCACCGATCAGATTCGGTAGCGTTGCGGGATTTCTCAAAAAAGCAGTCAGAGTTAGAAGTATTGGCTGTGTCTATACACCCTTACTACTTCAATGCATGTCATTCGTTGGACCAGATCTTCTTCGCTATTGAGAGCGATGATTTGGAAGCCTTTCGTAAGGCTGCCCGCCAATTTAGCCAGGATATGCTTGATGCCCAACAGCTGAGTTTTGAGACCGATCGACTAATGGAACGTCTCTGCCCTTAAAAGGCATTGATGATTTGTTCGATATCTACGTTGTCCATGACCATCTCCTTGATCAGAGGGATTTTATCCAAATCCTGAGGCTCAGTCTTCACCGTCATGTTGTTGATCATAGAGGCGACTTCGTAGCTGTCTTTTTCAACGGTCATAGCGGGTATATCCGTTTCCGAAAGCATGTTTAGGATTTTGGAGTGTGGTTTCAGGTCACGTGTCAAAATGATCCCCGCTATGGAGCGTGCACCTGGCATACCTGCACTAGCGATAGCCCAAAGGAGTATATCTTCACGGTCTCCAGGTGTAATGATCAGAGTCCCAGTAGAAAGATAGTCGATTATATGCTTCGCGGTCATGGCTCCGATTACCACGCGTGTGATTCGTTGCTTCATTCCATGAAGCTGACCATTGATCCACTTAGCTTTTATCTCTTTGCCAATTTGCGACAGGTTTGGAGCGCTTAGCACTTTCTCCTTCGGAAGCACTCCAAGTAAAGGGACACCCAGTCTTTTAAGACCTTTGCCAGCGTACTCTTTGACCATCTCTGCTTTGGACGGTTCGACTTTATTGAGAATCGCGCCCACCACTTCTAGTCCCGCTTTGTCAAAGAGTGCTTTGTTGAGAGAGATTTCATCAATAGGTCGGCCGACTCCTCCTTGAGCGACTATTACGACTTTGGCATCCAATAGTTTGGCTACCTGAGCATTCGATAAATCAAATACAGAGCCAACTCCTGCATGTCCTGTACCCTCGATAAGGATACAATCTTTCTCCCAGGCTGCTCTATCGAACGCCACACAAATATCATTAACAATTTGATCGAGTGAAGACTTCGGGTTGTCCAAATAACGTCGTGTGAATTCTCCATCGACTGCAATAGGGGACATTGCCGAGATGGGGGTTGAAACATTATATATTGAGTCGAGAAGGAATGAGTCTTCATCGATATCCAAACCCTCAACTTTAAGGAACCGCTGACCAATGGGTTTAATAAATCCTACGTTTGAGAATTGAGCGAGGAGAGATGCAAATAATCCAAGGCAAGTAGTCGTCTTGCCGTCGTTCATTCTCGTGGCTGCCACAAAGATGCGCTTGGTTTCCTTGTTGGTCGGACGAGTCAACAAGACTTCCTTAGAAGTTTTGTTTTTTGCGGGTTTGGTTGGAGATGATTTGCTCATACGCCTAAGACATCAGCAATTGACGGTCTGTGGCTTGTGCTCCGACGATTACGGCAGTCGCATAAATATCATGGGCGCTGGCTCCTCGGCTTACCTGTGCGGCTGGTTTGCTTAGGCCCGTCATGATCTGTCCATAACCGTCACCGCCAGCGAGAATAGTAATCATTTTGGCTGCTATGTTACTACTGTGAAGATTTGGGAAAATGAGGACATTTGCGCCGCCCGCAACATTGCCGCTTACATCCTTTTGTTTGGCTGCGTATTTATCCAAAGCAACGTCCGCTTGAATCTCCCCATCTATTTGAATTGGAAAATCGAGTAGCTTTGCCTTTTCCGAAGCAATCTTAGCTGCTTCAGCCATTTTGTTTACGGAGGGATCAGATGATTTTCCACTGTGAGTGGTGTAACTCAACATTGCGACCTTGGGGGTTTTCCCGGTCAAATGATAGGCCAGAGATGCAGTGGTTGTAGCAATGTCTGCTAATTGTTCTGCATTGGGATCCGGAAGTACTGCGCAATCCGAGAGAAATAGACTGCCGTCTATACCGAATTCTGGTTTTTCTTCCAGATCTACAACGAGCACACTGGACGCGGTTTCGACCGACTCACGCATCGGGATGCAGCGGAAGAGGGAAGGGAGGGCCTCGCTAGCTGGAGTCCCAGCACCAAATACCAGGCCATCTGCCTGTGAATTGGCCAACATCATGGATGCAAAATAGTTGGGTTTGCTGACGATGGATAAAGATTCCTTTTCGCTGATGCCTCTGTTCTTTCGAGCCTCATAGTATTGAGAAGCGAATGACTCCAACTCCTCACTTCTTAATGGGTTGATCAAACGAATGTTATCCAGGCTGATATCGAGGCGAAAGGCGGTCTCTTTGATTTTCTGGCGTTCACCGATTAAAATTGGAGCACCCAAACGTTTGGTCGCAAATTGCCGAGCCGCCTGCATGACGCGGTGATCCATTCCGTCCGGAAACAGGATGCGCTTGGGGTGGCGTTGTAGTTGGCCAGCCAATTTGTTGATGAGTTTCATCATGGTTGAATTAAAATGGAAAGGATAGAACTAGGTTTAAAAGAGCTAAGCTCAATAAAAATGGGATCGAAGGGGTTCTCGAACCATTTTTAGGTTCAACTCGGCCGAGCTTTGCTCCAAAGTGGTGCCATAATTATATGCCTTCTCGTTTCTTGAATGTACTCACTGTCTCCTCGTCCACTGTAGGATCGCGTTTACTCGGATTGTTTCGGGATATTCTAGTGTTCTCCATTTTTGGCAGCTCGCTGTTGAATTCGGCTTTTATTCTGGCAAATACATTTCCTAATCTTTTCCGACGGCTTCTTGGTGAGGGGGCCTTGACGGCGGCTCTTTTGCCTCTTCTGACCGAGGAAAAAGAAAAACACGGGAAGGAGCGATTATTCTGGCTATATAACAAAATACTCAGCCGGGTTATGACCCTGTTGTTTGCCCTGGTTGCAATCGTTAGCTTTCTCATGATCGTGGTTGGGCAATTCCCTGGGATTTCCCAACGCTGGGATCTGGCGCTACTTCTGGGTGTGTTACTGTTCCCCTATATGGCCCTCATTTGTTTGGCGGCCACTTTTGCTGCTGCATTGAATGCTCTGCAACGATTTGCAATCCCAGCTCTGACAGCCGTCTGGCTCAACCTATCGATCATTCTTTTTTTAGGAGGATTGGGCTATTTCGCAACGGAAGTTCCGCTCTATCGGATGTATTGGCTGTGTTTTGGAGTACTGGTTGGAGGTATTTTTCAATTAATGATCCCTTGGATGGCCTTGCGTCGGGAAGGGTGGCGTTTCGAGCTCGATTTTAAGCCAAGCAAGGAAGTTAAGGATTTTGGGCGTTTGTTGCTTCCTGGTATCTTAGGTGCTTCTGTTATTCAGATTAACATTTTGGTCTCTCGCTCATTAGCGCACTTTATCGACGAATCTGCGGTCTCCATTTATTATTTAGCCAATCGATTGGTCGAGTTGCCTCTAGGTATTTTTACCATTGCGATTGCTACGGTATATTTTCCCGCCTTTTCTGAATGTGCTTCACGAGGTGATCGAAATGAATTTGGTAAAACATTCCGACAATCTATCCGACTCATGTTTGCGATTACCGTTCCGGCAACGGTAGGATTTCTGGTGATGGGTGAGCCGATCATCGCCTTTCTGTTTGAGTGGGGAGCATTTCGAGCTGCGGATACTGCATTGACGTTGCCACTCTTGTGGACGTTTGCCCTTGGGCTACCTTTTTACTCAATGGTCGTGTTATTAGTCCGCGGTTTTTATGCCTTCAAGGATACTAAGGCTCCAATGAAAATTTCGATTTTCGCTTTTGTACTGAACCTAATCCTTAGTTTAGTACTCATGCAAATTTTGGGTGTGGTCGGGTTAGCCTTGGCCAATGTGTTGGCAATCCTTGGGCAGACGATTCTTTTAGCCGGTATGCTTTCTAGCAGGTTGAAACTTAGCCTGGTTAAAGATCTTACAATCGATGTTCTGAAAATCGCTATCTCTTCCGTTGTCATGGTATTGGCGGTTCTGGGCTGTCGCCCCTTGGTAGAAGCGATGCCACTGACAGCCAAGGGTGAAGTAGCTGTCCTGGTACTAATAGTAATTCCGGTTGTTGTCGTGGTTTACTTCGGAACTCTTTGGCTCTTTCGGTTCAGCGAGATGGAACAGTTACGTCAATTGTTTCAGCGTTTTGCGCGAAGGAATTCCTCAAGAGATTGATGATATCGCTCATTAAAAAGCAGTGGTTTGTTATTGGATTGTTCGTCGCGGTTTTGCTGGCGTTCCAATTCCCTGAGGTGGGCGCCAACGGAGGACCTCTTCGGCCAGGAATAACAACAAACCTTGCCATTATTCTGGTGTTTCTAATCCAGGGATGGATGTTGCCCACAGAAGTGCTGGCCAAGGGTATGTTGAGAATGCGCGCTCATGTTTTTACTCAGTTATTCATTTTTGGACTCTTCCCGATGGTCATCGTCTTGGGTGATTTGCTTTGGGGGGATTATATGAGCACACCCTTGCGGTATGGATTCTTCCTTCTAGGTGCTCTGCCCACAACGGTGACTTCGGCGATTATCTATACGTCTCAATCGAATGGAAGTGTTCCGGTTTCGCTCATCAACACTACAGTATCAAATATGGCCGGTATTCTAATAACTCCCTTATGGATGTTGTTTCTTGCTAGAGCAGGAGGAGGGGAAATGGGGGATTTGAGCGCCGTACTAATCAAACTTTCTAAGCTGATTCTAGCGCCTCTCATTATAGGGCAGATTTGCCATATTTTGTGGAAAGATCTGGGGAAAAATCTCAAAGGCCCCTTCGGCTATTTCAATCAATTCGTTATCATCTTCATTGTATTCGTCGTATTCTCAAACTCGGTTGTCGGTGGAGCTTGGGTAGGGCAGGGGCGGAGCATCATTTTAATGACCTTGGAACTTTGTGTAGTCTTGTTCTTAATGCTTACTGCTATTTGCGGTGGCTTACTATTCTTAACCAAGATTCCTCGAGATGAGCAGGTAGCCGTTTACTTTTGCAGTACTCAAAAGACCCTTGCCGCTGGAATTCCTTTGGGGATCTCATTGTTCGGCTCAGATCCATCCTTTGGGGTCATCTTATTGCCTGTAATGCTGTTCCATCCAGTACAGCTAATTCTGGGGGCCTTTCTTATCGGACCACTCAGAAGATATCAGTCGGAGAGTGCTTCTTGATATCCGAC
>CALJGU010000209.1 GCA_938075565.1 uncultured Opitutales bacterium
CGTCCGCCATCTCCGAAGGAGTATCTGCAACTTCTATGCCTGCAGCTTTTAACGCCGAGATTTTACCTTCAGCCGTTCCACTGTTTCCGGAAACAATTGCGCCCGCATGACCCATGCGACGACCTGGAGGAGCAGTAGTGCCTGCGATAAATGCTGCAACCGGTTTTTTCACATTGTCTTTGATGTAGGCAGCAGCTTCTTCCTCGGCTGATCCACCGATTTCTCCAATCATAATGATCGCATCGGTGTCAGGATCTTCATTGAAGAGCTTTATGGCATCTAGATGGCTTGTTCCATTGATAGGATCGCCACCAATACCAATACAGGTAGATTGACCATGACCGCGCACAGTGAGTTGCCATACGGCCTCGTACGTCAATGTACCGGAGCGTGAAAGAACACCGACCCGACCTGGTTTATGAATATATCCTGGCATGATGCCGATGCGGCACTGGTCAGGTGTAATAATACCTGGGCAGTTCGGGCCAATTAAGCGGCATTTGCTGCCCTTAAGAGCAGCTCTTACCTGCGCCATGTCGCGAACGGGAACTCCTTCCGTGATGGCTACAATTAATGGAACTTCCGCATCGATAGCCTCCAAAATGGAATCCGCTGCAAATGGCGGAGGAACGAAAATGGCGGTCGCATTGACGCCTTCATTTTCGACTGCCTCTTTAACCGTGTTAAAGACAGGTACCTTATCTTCCCAGATAAGCCCACCTTTGCCTGGAGTCACTCCAGCAGCTACAGTGGTACCATACTCAATGGAAAGTCCGGCGTGAAAACCACCGAATCTTCCGGTGATGCCTTGTACTAATAAACGTGTATTTTTATCAACGAGAACACTCATTTTTAGGCCTCTTTTACTAAATTGACGATTTTCTCAGCTGCATCTGAAAGCGAGTCTGCTGAGGTTAGAGCCAGTCCACTTTCATCAAGCAACTTTTTACCAAGCTCTACGTTAGTGCCTTCGAGACGAACGACCAACGGAACTGTGATCTCCACATTCTTGGCTGCTTCGATGATTCCTTCTGCGATGGTATCGCACTTCATGATGCCTCCAAAGATATTCACGAGAATACCTTCTACATTCGGATCACTTAAGATGATTTTAAAGGCCGCAGTTACTTGCTCTACTTGCGCACCTCCACCTACGTCGAGGAAGTTGGCAGGATCTCCACCAAAATGTTTGATGATGTCCATGGTGGACATGGCCAGACCAGCACCGTTGACGAGACAGGCAATGTTTCCGTCCAGGGCGATGTAGCTCAGTCCGAATTTGGAAGCTTCGATTTCCTTCTCATCTTCTTCATTCATATCGCGGAGTTCCACGATATCCGGATGGCGGAAGAGGGCGTTGTCGTCGAATCCCACTTTGGCATCCAGAGCGATTACGTTTCCTTCTTCTGTCAGAATGAGCGGGTTGACTTCGACCATAGAAGTATCCTTTTCCCAAAAGAATTTGTAGAGACCGTCGAGTGCCTTGACCATATCTTTGAAAGCCTGGCCTGAAAACCCGAGACCAAACGCGACTTCTCGCATATGGTATGGCTGAAGGCCAATCGCTGGATCCACAAATACTTTGGTGATCTTTTCCGGTGTCGCTTCAGCAACTTGCTCGATATCAACGCCACCTTCTGTAGAGGCAATGATGACTGGCATGGATGTCTCTCTATCCATCAGGATTGCCAGGTAGTATTCGTGCTCGATGGTTGCGGCTTCGGTGAAATAAATCGTCTGAACCTTACGGCCAACCGGACCGGTTTGGTGGGTCACCAAAGTGTTACCCAACATTTTACCAGCTACTTCTTTGGCTTCTGCACGGTTCGGCGCCAACTTGACGCCTCCCTGGAAACCATCGGTAAATGTTCCTTTGCCACGTCCTCCGGCGTGAATTTGGGATTTGACGACGACCATTTCATTTTCAGGAAATTGGCTGAGTGCATCGTCGAAATCGCCTTCAGATTGTACGGCCACGCCTTTCGAGACGGGAACGCCATAGGCGGCAAATAGTTCTTTTGCCTGGTATTCGTGGATATTCATTAATGGATTCTCTTCGAGAGCGAAGGAAGGAACTAAACGAGTCCATTTCTTAAAAGCAAGTGCTTATGGAGCTCTCGTTCTCAATTAACTATCCACTCTGTTTTCGGTTAGTTCTCTGGGCCGCGTTTATGGAAAATTCTTGCTGTGTCGTCGGAGACCGAATCAAGGTTCTGGCAATGGCAGATCTTCCATATGAGCTAATCCTTTTTGACGTAGATCATACGCTGCTCGATTTCGAGGCTTCAGAGGAAAATGCGCTGGAAATCTGCTGGGAGGAGTATTTCCGTCAGGCGGTTGACTTTGGAACCTACGCAGCCGCCTTTCGAAAAATCAATTTAGGCATTTGGCATGAGGTTGAAGCAGGAAAGCTGAAGCCTGTTCATGTGAGCCAAGAGCGAGCCAGAAGGGTGCTCCGGCATTTTGGTTTAAGAGGCGGGGATGCTGCCAAGCTGGGTAGACGTTTCGCCGAAGGCCTGGCTGCCGTTGCCAAATGGTTACCTGGTGCAGAAACAACGTTTCGGACCTTGGCCAAACGCTACAAGGTTGGCTTGGTAACCAATGGACTCACCACGGTCCAACATCCGCGTGCCGATGCGTTGGAGATAAAGCCCCTGTTGAGCACATTTCAGATTTCAGAAGAGGCGGGGATCATGAAGCCGCGGATAGGAATATTTGAGAAAGCGTTGAAAGAGGCTGGTTGCTCAGCGGATAAGACTTTGATGGTGGGGGATTCCGTGCGTTCAGATTTCCAAGGGGCCATCAATGCCGAGATTGATTTTTGCTGGGTCAGGCCGGTCCATGCCACCATGCCGTTTCAATTTCCCAAACCTGCGTATGGAATTGAGTCTGTTGAAGAATTGAATGCTCTATTGCCCTGAGATGGTTAGGGCAAGTAGCCAGCAGGCACTCAAAAGTACCCACGTGAAGCTGAGGAGGATGGATTGTCCTGTTTTCTTTAAGCCAGCTTGAGTTCCAATTTTACCCATGGCCGTCGCTGCTAACAAGCCCCAGAGAAAACTCCAAAGGTGTCCGGCTACATCGGTCAGATAATTTCCGCCTCCCATCCATGCCAGAAGCATCAGTCCGCCAGACAAGGGGATCAGCCATTGGCGACGATCAATCTTACTTCCGGATTTTAAATAATTGCCAATGGGAAAACCGGTTACGATTCCAAGGGCTGAAAATACTGCGGTGGATGCGCCCAGCGATAAAAATGCATGGTCCCAATGTATAAAGACATTGGTCAGGTTTGAGAGCGCGGCCGTGGTAAGAATACTTAGCCAACCTAATCCATTACCCAAATACCGCGCCGCAAAGTAGCCAAACAAACCGAGGCCGAACAAATTTCCCACTAGGTGACCTAAGTCAGCGTGTAAGGTAGCAGCGGTGAATATTCTCCACCACTGAGCGCTTTCGTGAAATGCGATACTGCTATTCATTCCGAGATCCTTCAGATGAGGAAAATTACCTTGCAGGTAGAATATACAGCTCAGGAAAAATAAAAAGGCCCAGGTGGGTAATGCGCTAATCGTCTTCTCTGCCAGGTCAGGGGAGACAGTGGGCCAAAACCGATTCTTGTCCTGGAAGATCGATATTTCCCTTTTCAGGTGGACGGCTTCTTCGTTTTTAACAACGAGCGCATATTGACCTTCATAAGGATAAACCCAGTAGACACTTCCAGCTGCCAGAATAGCGAGGCCCGCCTCATGGGCTTTTTGGACGTTGGGGAATAGTGCGATGATGGCCCTGGGCCCGTCTTCGGCCCAAAGCTCTGCTTCCTCAAACTCTGAAGAGCCGTTTTGCATTGAGGGACAACACGAGCTGGAGTTGTTCATCTGTCAATCCCGACTCGCAAACAAAATCAATACTCCGGGTAAATTCTGGCATCTTCTGCAATCTGGGAAAGACTCGCAGCGGATAGTCTGAGCCAAATAGCAAACGCTCGGCTCCGACTCTTTCAGATATCTCTCGTATGACGTTCTTTTCGTATAGAAGGGGTACAGCAGCACAATCGTAGTATAGATTGTTTAGCGATTCGAATTGATGAGAAAATTCGTCGCGCAAGGGGATGAGTGCACCCAGGTGGGATAATATAAATGTTTGGTCAGGCCAGTTGGAAGCCAGGCTAACATAATCCTGCAGCGGAGTTTCTATTTTTCCCGGATGTTCTGCTACGTCGGGATCAGTTACGTGAAAATTGATCACGAAATTCCAATCGCGAATGAGTTCGAGCAGGTTTAGCCAACTCTCATCCTGCAGAGTAAATCCCTGGGCTTGTGGGTGAAGCTCGCCGATTCCTATGAATCCGTTCTCTTGGATCCACTTCAGCTCATCTTCAAGGTCTTCAGCGTTTGGGAGCAGGGTAGCGAATGCCTGAATGCGATCCGGATATTGTTGGATAAGCTGCGCATAAAACTGGTTTTGCAGACGGCAGCTATCCATGGTCTCCCAGTACCAGCCTTGAAGGATAACCCTTTCGATACCTACCTCATCCATATCCCGAATCAGCTGTTCGGGGGTAGACCATCCTTGAATCGAAGGACAATCGGGTGGGGCGACGCATGCGCTCCAGACCGCTTCCCGGTGCTGTTTTGCCCAGTTGGCAGGATCTTCGGCCATCTCCTTCGTAAAGAGGTGAACATGACTATCCCAGATTGGTGGTATTTTATTCAAAAAAAACAAATTATTAGATTTAAAGAAATGTCTCGGAATTTACAATAATGTCCTAATTAGTATGCACCCAACCAGGCAACCTGGTTTTCATACATAAATTCATCCCGTCAAACACCTTAGAGAAACCTGCAGAACGCATGGAAATCCGTAAGCATCCTTTCGTTACCAAGTTCCCTAAATCCGAAGCTGAGCAAATTGTCGCTTCCTCAAAAATCCAAGTCTACAAGGCTGGAACCGTAATCTTCGAAGAAGACAGCGTTTCAAATCTTTTGTATCTATTATTGGAAGGCGATGTCGATTTTCTCAAGAAGACCAATACCGGAAAATACAGTCCGGTGAGTTCCGCTGAAGCGGGATCCTTTTTTGGTGAACTTGGTATTCTCACTGGCGAGAGCCGCAAATTGCGCGCCAAAGCACGTAACGACGTTCGAGTCGGGGAAGTCCCTGGAGCATTGCTGATGGATTTTCTGAAGAAATCCTCACCGTTCCTGTTGGAGGTCCTCAACAATGTAACTACTCACCTGAAGACGACGACTGATCATTATCTTCAGGAGCGTATCCAAAAGGAAAAGTTACAGGCTGTAGGACAAATGGTCCGATCCATCGTCCACGACCTACGTAATCCCTTTTCTATTATCTCGCTCGCTACCTATATGATTGGAGAGCAGCACGATGATGAGAAAACCCAAGAGCAGTGTGATCTGATTAGGGACCAAACAAATTATGTCATGGCTTTGGCCGAGGACATCACAGCGTTTTCTGACGGTTACAAGAGCCTGAAGAAGATCATGGTTCCTCTCAAAGATGTCTTTGATAAATTTCAGGCTAAGCACGAACAAATGCTATCCATCGCAACCTGTCCGATCGAATACATCGACAACGACCTTTCTGCTACCATGGATCAAGACAAGATGATCCGTGTGCTCAAGAACCTCGTCGAAAATGCGATTGAATCCGTTGATACTAAGACCAATGGCCGAATTCGGGTGCTCGCTCGTGCAAAGGATGACGAACTTGCTCTCTCGGTTGCTGATAACGGTCGCGGAATTCCTGAAGATGTGCGCGAGTTTCTTTTCGAACCTTTTGCTGCTCCTCCAGGGGGTAAAGAGGGATCAGGTCTTCGCGCAGCGATTGCTAAGTCAGTTGTTGAGGCTCACAATGGTCGCCTGACCTACGCATCCGAAACCGGAAAAGGAACCACCTTTACGATTCGTATTCCTATAGCATAAGCATCGTTTGATCGTATCTCATCTGTGTCCTCTCATGAGGGCACCCAATTGGTAGCCAGAATTTCATTGTCTGAGCTTTCTCAATTGCTCTGCTTGTTTTTTATCCACTTTTAGATTTAGAACTTCATTTCTTATGCCAGTAAAAAAAGTCGCACTACTTACCGCCGGAGGTCTTGCACCTTGCTTATCATCATCCGTGGGCGGATTGATTGAACGTTATTCTGAGTTAGCACCAGATATTGAAATTCTGTGCTATCGATCGGGCTACAAAGGATTACTTCTTGGCGATAGCTTTATCGTAGCACCTGATATTCGCAAAAACGCGGGCATCCTGCACCGTCACGGAGGAAGCCCTATTGGCAATAGCCGCGTTAAATTGACGAATGTGGAAGATTGTTTGAAGCGCGGATTGATTCAGGAAGGGCAGAACCCACTGGAA
Source organism: uncultured Opitutales bacterium (assembly GCA_938075565.1). Lineage (GTDB taxonomy): Bacteria > Verrucomicrobiota > Verrucomicrobiia > Opitutales > UBA2995 > UBA2995. The sequence goes on from CALJGU010000209.1 coordinate 6,385, forward strand.
GTTGCTGCCCAGCAACTGGAGAAAGATGATGTCGATGTGCTGCATACAATTGGTGGAGATGATACCAATACGACCGCTGCTGATTTAGCCGCCTTCTTAGCGAAGCATGATTATGACCTGACTGTAGTTGGGCTTCCTAAGACCATCGATAACGACGTAATTCCTATTCGTCAGAGTCTCGGAGCTTGGACAGCTGCCGAGGAAGGCGCACGGTTTTTTGAAAACGTAGTTGCTGAGCACAATGCGAACCCTCGCATGCTGATCATTCACGAAGTTATGGGGCGCCATTGTGGTTGGCTAACCGCGGCAACGGCAGTCGACTACCGCAAGGGATTGGAGCGAATGGACTTTGTTCCTGATGCAGGTCTTTCCTCAGAACGGAAGGATGTTCACGCAGTCTTTGTTCCCGAAATGGATTTGGATATTGATGTCGAGGTGAAACGGCTCGGTGAGATCATGGATCGCATCGACAATGTTAACATTTTCATCAGCGAAGGCGCTGGTGTGGATTCTATCATTGCTGAGATGGAAGCACGTGGAGAAGAAGTTCCGCGCGATGCATTCGGTCATCCGAAACTCGATGCCGTGAATCCTGGCCAGTGGTTTGCCAAACAATTTGCTGCCAAACTCAATGCCGAAAAAGTGCTCGTCCAGAAAAGTGGGTACTACAGCCGAGCAGCAGCAGCTAATGCAGAAGATCTTCGTCTTATCAAGTCATGCACTGACTTGGCTGTTGATTGTGCCATACGTCGGGACGGTGGTGTAATCGGGCATGATGAGGACCAAAATGACATTCTGCGGGCCATTGAGTTTGATCGTATCGCAGGCGGGAAACCTTTTGATATTGATCAAGCTTGGTTTGAAGACCTCCTAGCTGCCATTGGGCAAGCTAAAGGTTCGAAGGTAAGTCACTAATTAGTCGCTAGATACTCTCGACTCGTTTTCCCAGGTAAGTGTGGCCGCATTCGGTCCCGTCGAAATCGGCGACTCCGGGCATGTAACCCCATTCTTCAAATCCGAACTTCTTTAGGAGGGAAATACTTCCTTGGTTCGTATCGAGGATGATTGCAAAGAGCGTTTTAAGATTCAGTCGTGAGCAATCTTGCATGGCGTGTTTAACCAGGCGGGATGCAATGCCCTGTCTTTGACATTGGTTGTCTACGTAGTAGCTGATCTCTGCGGTGTGTCGAAGGGCTTTCCTTCCGGCTCGATACGGACTCAAGCTGCACCAGCCCCGAACGGTTCCGTTATCTTCCTCTACATAAACCGGATGTTGGTCGATTGAATGTGCAGCGAGCCAACTTCGTCTAGACTCAATGTTTGTTGGCTCAGTATCTGCAGTTGCATTGCCCATGCTAACTGCTTGGTTGTAGATATCTACAATCGCTTGGAGATCGGTTTCAAGTGCTGTGCGTATTGTCATGGCTCAACAGGTGATAGGCCTAAGTTGGCTTTGATCAGACGGTGATCGGATAGAGTGGAGGCTTCAACCTCGAAGCTGTCAAAGGTCCAATTCTTCGGAATGAAGATCCAATCAATCATCAATTTAGGATCCTCGGAATGAAAAGTCATTTCAGGCTTTGTTAATGGGACTTTAATCGGCGGGAAAGTAAATTGACCGGAGTCCTTAAAAACTTTGATGGCTGTTTGCTGAACTGACTTTACTTCCGGTTGGACCAGCTGAATTGGCATCGAGTTCATATCTCCTGCAAGGATTGTCGGAAGTGGTTTTTCCTGCATGTGCTCCAAGATGTCCTTGGCTGATTGAATCCGGAGAGTTGAGCTGCGATGGGAGAGGTGAGCTGAAATGATACGGACTCGTTGCCCGTCAAAATTTATAACCGAACTGACGGCCTGCTTTTTGCCTGCAAGAATAAGTTCCCAAGTTGAGTGAGCAGGAAGTTTAACTAGCTGAACGTCGGTAAGAGGATACTTGGACAATATGGCATTCCCAAATCTCCAGGTCATCCAGAGAAAGCGAAAGTCCAGATTGCGTTGTTCTACCCAGTAAGGATAACCAGCTTCTAGAGCGAGATACTCCGCCTGATTCACTCCGTAACTCCAGCTGGAATCAAAATCCACTTCGTTTAGAATCAAGACATCTGCATCTGTTTCTTTGAGAAGCTCTGCAATGTCTTCGAGCCTCTTTTCGCGTTCTTCTTTGTTTCCGCCTTCTGAGTCGGATGCTGCTGTACCGCGACCATGAGCAATGTTGTAGGCCGCAACGGTTAAGTTTTTTTGGCCTAGATCATATTCCGAGATGTGGGAGAGCTCCTTTTGTTGCACCAACCGGGTCGGACTCATTAGTCGGCTAAAGAAGTAGGGCGCAAATAAGACACAAAGAACGATGGTTGTTTTAATAACGATCGATTGCAGCCTATTGAGTTTACTCATGGGCCTCTAGGTTGGCCTGGATTAAGGCCGCAACTTTTCTTTCAAAGGGTGAATCGCTCTTTGAGAGTTGGTTAACCACGGCAAGTCGATCGGATCCGCTTTATTTTGGTTAAGCTTAAATTTGGCTGTCGTTTTGGTTATGCGGACTTTGAAAAATACCACCGCATCAAACAGCTTTAAGAATTGCTCGTTTGCTTCATCAAAACGCCAGGGATGAGGGAGGCTTTGTTCATGTTTGTCGACGAGCCAATGCATGAAAGCTTTTTGTTCAGACAAGTCTTCTACTATCTCTCCTTCCATAGACACCGCTGTATAATTCCAAGTGGGTACATTAATTGAGGATTGGTAGTAATTCGGAGATATGTAGCAGTGAGGCCCTTGGAAAATAATTTTTACGCGCTTGTTTTCATTCCATTCCTTCCAATGAGGATTTGCGCGAGCGATGTGACCTAAGACGATATTTTCGTCTGATGAAAAGAGGAACGGGGTAAGCGTCTCTTGAATGGATGATCCATCCTTAGAGGATACTATGAGCCCAAAGTTGTTCTCCTCAATAAAGGTTCGAATCAGTTCTGGGTCATCAACTTCGAAAAAGCTAGGGGTATACATGGCATTGAAGAAAACGCTAAGTCGACCGCTAGTCTGAGCAAGGCGAAATGTGCTCTATGAAAAAGAAGCCCCCGGCATTACACCGGGGGCCAGACTATATGAATGAATACTAAACTTATTTAGCGGTAGCCAGATGGCTTTCAATCCACTGTTTCAGAACAGGCTCGGGCTGAGCCCCCACTTGTTCGCTAACAACCTCGCCATCAATAAACAGCTTTAGATTGGGAATACCGCGAATTTGATAATGAGCAGCAATATCTGGATTCTGGTCGGTATCGACTTTTACTAGCGCCCATTTGCCTTCGGCTTCGGATGCGAGTTTTTCGATAGTCGGACCGAGCATACGGCAGGGGCCGCACCAGGGTGCCCAAAAATCAACTACAACTGGGACTTCCCGGCTGCGATAGATAACGTCGCTTTGAAAATTTGTTACTTCGTATGACATAATATTTATTTGGTTTTGCAGGTTTAGTGTCATCGGCTCACGATTCCTTTCACTTTCTTCTATGTCCCGAAAACTACTAGATGATCATTTATCGAAACTGCAGCACTGTCGTCTCTGTCCGCGTATGCATCCACCTTCCATAATAGGCGAACCCAGCCTGAGTAAGGTGATGCTAATTGGACAGGCGCCCGGAGTCAAAGAACCGGTGTTGCAAAGACCCTTTGCCTGGACGGCAGGTAAGACTCTGTTTCGTTGGTTTCGGGAAGCTACTGGAATTGAGGAGGCGGACTTTCGTCAGCAAGTGTATATAGCTTCAGTCTGTCGCTGCTATCCTGGAAAGAACCCTAAGGGTGGAGATCGCGTTCCCGATGCGACAGAAATCGAGAGTTGCGCTCAGTGGTTAAAGGAAGAACTCCAGATATTGAAACCTAGTTTACTAATTCCGGTAGGAAAATTGGCCATTCAGCAATTTCTTGATTTTGGAAAACTAACTGAGGTCATCGGGCAATCATTTCAGGCTGAAAAGTACGGAGCCTCATTTACTCTAATTCCGTTGCCTCATCCATCGGGTGCTTCGACATGGCATCGAATGGAGCCCGGGAAAACACTTACTCAAAAGGCACTTCAGAGGATAAAGGATCATCCGGATTTCGCTCAGATCCTTAAACGAGTTTCCTAACCTTACTGGCCAGTTAAATAGTCCAGTATGCCAGAGGTTCGTCTGGTCGGATTATTAATGGCCGATTCTAAGGACGCTGTTTCTCCCCAAATCTCTGCTCTATTTCGACTGCGAGAAATAGCCGTGTAAATCAACTCCTGACTGAGGATTGGAGAATCAATCGCCGGGAGTATGAGGATTACGTTTTCGTATTCTGATCCTTGGGATTTGTGAACCGTAAAAGCGTAAGCGGATTCAAATGCCGGAAGGGCCGAGAGCGGATATCTTTCAGTTCCTTCGTTTTCGTCCGGGAAATAAGCGAATAAAGAGTCTGGTTCGTCTTCCGCCTTCATAATGATTCCAAGATCCCCATTGAAAAGGCCCTGCGTGTAACTGTTTGCTGTTACAAGAATCGGTTGTCCATTGAAGTGCCGTTGCTTATCCATCGTTTGAACGCGATTCCTAACGATGGTCTCCATGACCTTGTTTAATCCTTCTACGCCATAAGTACCTTTTCGTAGAGGTGTCAGAAGGCAGGTGTTTGACAATGAATGTAATGCTTCTTGAGGATCTGTTAACTGCGTAAGAGACACGAAGTGATCTGCAAAGGACTGCTCCAACTCAGATATCAATCGATTGTTAGAAGGGAGTGCTTTCGATTCTAGATTTTCAGAACCATTTTCTAAGAGGGCCAGGGTCTGTTCGCTTTCCCCGTCCTTAATGTATTCGCAGGTCTGGTACAGTATGCTGTCATTGCCGAACCGAAAGTTTTCTTTCAATTCCACGGTGTGCTTCCCAAGAGTCTTGTTGGAATGACTGGCTACAATGAGATCTCCGAAGATCGATCCTGCTTCTACGCTGGAAAGTTGATGACTGTCTCCCAGCAAAATCAGGCGCGTCTCTGGCTTAAGGGCGCCCAACAGTTTTGTGAACAAAAGAAGATCGAGCATTGATGCCTCGTCCACAACTACCACATCGAAGGGGAGAGGGTTGTTTTCATTGTGGTGAAACTGGGAGGAGTTTCTTTTGAACCCAAGTAGTCGATGAATAGTTGATGCGCTTGTACTGATTTGTTTCTTGGAAGCTTTTGATAGCGGTAGCTTTTCCAATCCCGAGTCGAGTGATTCTTGGATACGCTGAGCGGCTTTTCCGGTGGGGGCAGCCAGGGCGATCTTCAAAGGCTCTTCCTTATTTCTTTCTTGGAGGGATGCGAGAATGTACAGGACCGTCGTAGTTTTGCCTGTACCTGGACCACCGGAGATTAGAGTGAGAAGGGATTGGGTTGCTAAATTGACTGCACGCTTTTGATCACTTCCTAACGAATCCGTAATATCTATCTCTTTTGAGTCCTTTTCGGATGTGCTTTGGATACGATCCTGAATGGCTTTGATGAGTTTTTGTTCATAGTGCCAATAACGATGGAAATAAAGTTTGTTCGCTTTGGATAATATGAGGGGACGTGTAGTTTGGCTTTCGCTTCCGACGGTAGTATGATTTCGGAGCTTAGAGGATATATCTTCTAAGGTATTTGATTTATATAGCTCGGTCGGGATTGAATTCTGCAACTCGGCTAGATCCAAGCATACGTGTCCCTGTCTTAGTGCATGACTTGTAAGTGATCCGGCTAATTCCACAATTTCAGAATCATCTTTCGAACGTGCTCTGAGTAGTCGTCCTACTGATAGGTCGAGCGTATTAAACGATGGATTGAGATCAAAAGTAGCCACGATTTATTTCTTTTGGAATAGAGTATCCAGTTCTTGAATAGCAGTGAACTCTGGCCGGTCAAAGTATACGCCTGATCCTGGGTGATTGGGGTCTATGCCCCGAACGAAGAGGTAAAAGATTCCGCCAAAGTCTTTCTCATATTGGAAGTCTGGAAGCCGAACCTGAAGGTATCTTACGGTGGCGAGGGTATAGAGATAATACTGTAGGAAGTAAGCGTGTTGGGCGATGGCATGAGTCATGGCTTCTTGATCATAGTCCTCAGCCTGGTTGCCCAACCAATTCGATTTCCAGTCGAGTATGTAGTATTTTCCTTCCCATTCGAAAAGGAGATCAATGAAGCCTCGGAGAAAACCATTGAGACGGTATTCGTTCCAGTTTTCTATTTCAGGAAGTGAGGATCCAAAATCATCGCCAGCTTTCGATTTAAAGTAGTTAAGCAGTTCACGGGTAGAGGTGGTTCGAGTAGGAAAATGAAATTCACTTTCTTTCAAACATTGGTGGGGCTCTATTTTAGATAATTGAATGTCACCCTGTGGATGCGGAAGAGGTGTTTTGAGAAGTTGGGCAAGATGTGACTCCAGAATGGGTAACCATTGCTCCTTGATTAGGGAGGATTGCCCGACTGTTTTTATGGCTGATTTTAAAGTAGCTGGATTCGTAAAGTCACAAAGCTCCAAGGCATCGTGCACTAGGTTCCCTGCAACGGTTCCTTTAGGTAGGGAATATATTGAAGGCGTGCTCTCATCATCTTCAGTTAATTTGATACCTTCTTCATCTTCAGTGACTCCCTCGTCAATCGCCTCTCTGAAACCGGTTGCCAGGGAGGAGAAGCTGGAGATTTGAAAACCCCGATCAATACTCCTGCTAAGTTTATTGCATTTCAATTTACCCACTTCTTCAAAGCGACTGAAGTTTGAAGATGATGGTTCAGCCATTGCTTCCGCGTCTAGTATTTCCAGTCTAGGTAGCGATTTTGATTTTAAGGCCTCCAGGGCTTCATTCGGGCTCCCGTGTTGTGGGTCGGCTGTCAGATTGCCTAAACCCAGCAAGTGGCCGATCGATGAGTTCTCCTGGTTTTTGAAATGTCCCCAAAATAAGTAGCAGCTGTTCTCGGCTCGTGTAAGGGCTACGTAGAGTAGTCGAACAGCATCTGAGAGCTCTTCTTTTCTATACTGAATTTCATCCTCTTCTTCGGGGTCTGACCTGTTGTCATAGACTAGCCGGTCCTCATGGTTTTGTTTGTGGTAAATACAAGCATCATTACTGCGGCTGAAAGGAACATTCCATGCAAAGGGTACGAATACGATGGGGTATTGAAGTCCCTTGCTTTTGTGAATGGTGACAATTTGCACCGCTTGGTCATCGCTTTCTAAGCGGGTGATGAAGTCATCGCGTTCTTTGTCTGGATCCGACATCGATTCTGAAATCCATTGAAGCAGTGGCATTGGGCTGAGTTTCATTTCCAACTCGGCTTTGCTCACCAGTTCTACCAAATGCAAAAGATTAGTCAGGTTTCTTTCCCCTCCAATCTGACTTAGTAGAGTAGGTTTAATTCCACTCCAGCTGATCCATTCATCTAGCGCTTTCAAAATGCCGACTTCTTGCCAGCGCAAATTCAGTGCAAAAAAGTGTTCTTGGATTTCCGTCCAGTCATGCTCCGATATGGTCTTGGCTGACCAATTAAACCAGGACGTTACGTAGAGACTTCTGATCCAATCCAATCGACTGGGTTCTAGAAGGCAGTTGAGCAATATCTGAAAGATCGAAGCGTCCTCGGTTTCAAACACGGTCTGATCCGAATATATTACAGAAGGTATTCCACTTTCGGATAATACCATTCTCAGTTCATGTGCTTCTCGATTGGATCTGGAGAGGATGGCGATGTCTGAAGGCTCTACTTTTTTCCCTTTCAATTGAGCTGATCCGTTTAGCAATCTGAGTATTTCTTGGGTTACCGCTGTACGAATGGTTTCCTTTGCGGAAAGGTTGTTGATCGCTTTGGCATCTTTCGATTCGAGGTAGCAGAATTTTAAAGGTGATTCTGGTAGCTGATCTTTGACGGTAAAATTGCCTCCTTCCAGAGCCGCTGAAGATTCTAGGAATGCAATCTCTTCGAAGAGAAAAGGTGTTCT
>CALJGU010000210.1 GCA_938075565.1 uncultured Opitutales bacterium
GTTGCCTCACTACTACCTCAGAGTGCTTGGTCCCAACCCAAAGAAGCGAACGATCTAATTCGAGTAGCCGTAGTGGGTGTCGGTTGGAAAGGAGGTCAGCACGTTGAAGAATTCAGCAAGATTCCGGGTGTGCAGGTCGCAGCCCTTTGCGATGCAGACCTCGATCGGGCGAACGAAGCAGCTACCAAACTCCGGGAGGCACACCAGAAGGTGACGGTGTATTAAGATTATAGAAAGCTATTAGAGGATAAGGATATCGACGCAGTTGTAATCGCCACTCCCAACCACTGGCATGCATTGATGACCATTTGGGCCTGTCAGGCGGGGAAGGATGTCTTTGTGGAAAAGCCGGTGTGTCACAGTATCTGGGAAGGACAACGCATGCTTGAGGCCGAGAAGAAGTATGGCCGAATTATTCAGGCAGGCACTCAAAACCGGTCCAACCCTGAATTTGACCGAGATACTGAATACCTCAGAGAAGGACACATCGGAGCTATTAAAGGTATTCATGGTATTTACTACAAATACCGAGAATCCATAGGCAAAGTAAGAGGGCCTCAAAGAATTCCAGCCTCAGTTGACTTCGATCTATACCAGGGCCCTGCCCCCATGACCGGACTAAACAGAGTTAACCTTCATTATGACTGGCAATGGCAAACCGGCAGTGGAGAAATGGGCAACCTCGCTGCGCATACCACCGACGACGTTCGCCGAATGATGGGCGACGATCGCCAACCCAACCGTGTGAAGAGCATAGGTGGACGTTTCCTGTATGATGACGACGGTGAAACCGCAAATCAGCACCTGGCCATTCTAGATTATGGTGATTTCCCAGTGTTTGTCGAAACTCGGAACCTGCCTCACAAAACCGGACTGAAACAAATGGATCATATCAAAAACTCACGACAGGGTAACATCGTATATTGCGAAGGCGGATATCTTTCCATGGGCCGTGGGGGCGCGACTGTTTACTCCAAAGAATGGAAACGCATCAAATCCTAGCAAAGTGATGCGGGCAAGGGCCACACATCCAATTTCATAGAAGCCGTCCGAAATCAGAATCGTAAGCTACTAAATTGCCCGTTGGAGATCGGGGTTAAAGCCGGTGAACTATTTCACCAAGCCAATCTCTATCACCGGTCAGGATTCCCCGCATCCCCCAAAGAAATCGAACCCCTATTCGCTGGCACCGAAGTCGGTGAAGCCGCCTGGTCAACCTTGCAAAGTAATTTCCAATTGAAAGGAATCGACCTGGAGAAAGACCCACTCACACTGGGCTCATGGATGTCGCTGAAAAAGAAAGGAACACGCTTGAACGTTCACGACTCCGACAGCGACCTGGTGGCACAGTCTTTATTTGCTCCAAGGAACTACCGCGGTCCGTTTGTTGTATCTGAAAAAGTGTAGCAGAGTAATCTCAACCAGTTACTTTTCGCTTATATTTCACTCTCCATACTGGTGACCAGGTTTCGCCGTCACTGGACCCTTCCCAGAGATAGTCGAAGGAATCGTCGGTGATGTTATAAAATGTTTCACGCCGGAGCCCGGGACGTTTGTCCGTTGAAGTGAGGACCATTTTTCCATCCTCCATTTTCCCTTCAAAAATATACATACCCCACTTCTCGTCATAGATGACATGGTGCCACAAGTTCTGGCCTTGCAGGTAACTGAGATAACCGCGCTGAAAACTCACGCCTTCCTCCTTAAAAAAGACCTCCTCTATCAAGCGGCCGTTGAGCGTACAACGGACCGAATCGGTGCCCTGTTTTATAGCGGTCCAATCCTGCATGACCGAGGCCTCTGTCTCCCACTCGCCGATCCAGAAGTCAAAATCGCGGTTAAAGTTACCGGCGCTGCCTTTAGATTCCTCTATGGCGGAAAGAGGAAGGGCAATTAGGATAAGAATCAGTGAGGTAGGCAATTTCATGATTTAGAAGGAAAGAGTTCAGAGTCTCACGACCGTTTTGAGGGAAGAACGTTCCGATGGACAACTGGACTTTCTTCAATCAGACTGCTGTGACCGCTTGCTTCTCAGAAAGATTTTCCTTTTTGTCTGAACCTTCTACTCAGAATACATTTCTATAGTTAGCCTATGAGCATACCTAAACTACCCCGTCGATTATTCATCAAGTTGCTAGGCCTTGCGTCCTTACCCTTCACTTGGGCACGGACCAGTCAGGCACAGAATAATACTTCCTCTTCTTCGAGCACTTTCAAAAGTAATTGGCAACGAACCAAAGACAGGACCTTTTTGGGAGAGTCCTTCTGGGCCAATCCGATGGAGGATTGGAGCGTTTCAAATGGCGCCGCTGAAACCAGGACCGGTGGTGGCGATCGGAATATCCAACTCATCACTCATCAATTGGAAAATACCATGGGCGAGTTTGATATGTCTGTTCACATCCAACGGGTTGAAAGTGGCAACAAGGACGGGGGCGCCGGTTTTCGAGTTGGAAGAAAAAGCGAGCTTAACGAATACCGCTCCAATAGCTTTGCTAACGGTGGCGTCGATGCAGGAGTCATCAACGGCCAACTCACACTGGGAAAAGCAACCAAGGCTGTTCGCGTTGATCCTTCTGCCGGCTATCAACTTCATCTTAAAGGTGAACCGCAAAACAATGCATACAAGCTGACTCTAAGCGTTTCCAATGCTCGAGGCTCACAGATCGCAAGCCTCTCCACAACGGTTGAGTCAGAAGCCGTTCTTGGCAACGTGTCTCTGGTCAGCAATTACGATGCAAAACTGAAAAATGAGCAAGGAGCTCGCTATGCCTTCAAACAATGGACGGTTAGCGGCGATGCTTTCACCGTTCGTCCGGAACGCAAGTTTGGTCCGATCCTTTGGTCGATGTATTCGCTCAGCGATTCTCGCAGTAACGAAGGGTTTGTCCTCAAGTTGAGTGCACTTTCAGGTCCCCTGGGACCAGACAGTAACAAGGGAGTCGAACTTCAGGTTCAAAGAAACGGTCACTGGACGACCATCGATACAGCTGAATTAGATGAAGATGCCTGGACCGCAATCTTTCGTATTCCTAACTGGAATGAAAAAGAGGAAACAGCTTTTCAATTGGTTTACCGCGAGGATCATACAGACGGGTCCAGCAGTAATCATGTTCGTTCCGGCACCATCAAAGCCAACCCCGAAGGCCGACCGCTGCGCCTCGGTGCACTCACTTGCCAAAAGGACTATGGATTTCCCTACGAACCAGTGGCTAACAATTTGGTTAATCTCGATCCTGACCTACTCTACTTTTCCGGGGATCAGCTTTATGAAAACCACGGAGGTTATGGGCTGATTCGCAACCCCGCTGGTTTGGCCATTCATAACTACCTTCGGAAGTTCTACATGTTTGGTTGGGCCTTTGGCGAATCGTTGCGAGATCGCCCTACCCTGTGCATTCCTGACGATCATGATGTCTTCCATGGAAACATCTGGGGAGAAAGCGGCGCAGCCATGAAGGATACCGCAGGAGGAACCTCCAGCAAGGGTGGCTATATTGAACCGGCTCGTATGGTAAATGCCGTTCATCGCACCAACGCAGGGCACCACCCTGATTACTTTGATCCAACTCCAGTTAAGCAGGACATCAGTGTCTATTACGGAGATATGGTCTACGGAAATGTGAGCTTCGCTATTCTCGGAGATCGGCAATTCAAGAATGGGCCTGAAAATGTTGATACGGGGCCCGGACGTGCGGACCATGTGCCTGATCCTGACTTCGATACGTCTACACTCGATAAACCAGGCCTGGAATTACTGGGGGATCGCCAGGAAACCTTCCTCAAGCATTGGGCTAAGGATTGGCGCGGTCATGAAATGAAGGTCCTGCTCAGCCAAACCGTGTTCGCCGGTATGGCCACGCACCATGGCAAGGTTAACAACTACCTCAAAGCCGATCTCGACAGTGGCGGCTGGCCACAGACGGCACGTAACAATGCCATCGATATTTTGCGCGAAGCCATGCCCTTACACGTGAACGGTGATCAGCATCTCACCTCACTGGTTCAATATGGAGTCGACAAACAACGCGACAGCAACTGGTCGTTTTGCGTGCCTGCCATCTCGGCCGGTTATCCACGGTGGTGGCGACCCGATGAACTGGGCATGCCTAACAAGAACCGACCCCGTCATGGCAATTCCGATACAGGGGAAATGAAGGACGGACTGGGCAACAAAGTGTATGTCTACGCCGTAGGGAATCCACAAGTCGGCAAAAAAAAGAACCGGTATGAGCTCGCTCATCAAAAAGCGAGTGGGTTTGGACTAGTCACCATCGATACCGGAGCTCGCACTTACCATCTAGACTGTTTCAAATTCATGATCGATGCAACCGATGGCAAATCTTCCAACCAATATCCGGGCTGGCCTGTCACGATTCACCAGAAGGAAAATCGCGGTGAAAATCGGTTAGGTTGACGCAGTTTACTTATGGCAATCTTGGTAAAATGGGTTGCGTTCCAGCATTCTCTTGATCGAACAAAACATCGGCAATCAACACTGCAGATTCCTTTTGAAGAGAACCATTACTTTTTACCTGTGCCCGCAAACCGCCTCGGCCGCGCAGTGCCTTAGTCGCAGCTGGATCAATCGCACGATTCATAGCAGGACAGGGAGAACAATGAACAGTACCTACGAATTGAATACCATTGATTTCAAAGGCAGCGCCATAAAGAGACTTTAAGTCCACTCCCGATACAATGATATTTCGTCGGATCAGCTCTGGTCCCATAGAATCAGGCAGGTCCAATTCATTCACAACCTCATCCCAAACCTCCTGGCTAAAGAAAGTAACGTGACCATTGTAATCGGGGCGAAGCTTAAAGAAGCGGTCTCCTTCAATACCCGTATCGGAGACTAATTTGACCTCCTCTTTAGACAGCAAGTCTTCACCTCCAACATCCTCGTTGTTTTTACCAAACACCCGATGCTCAGGAGCGATATACAATCCAAGAATTTCAATAGGATAACTAGCCATAAGAATAACGTTAAGTAATCTGATTTATGAAATAAGTTCTACCTAGAACATACTGGTCGTTTCGAGAGAACCAAAACTTAAAGTTAGACTTCCCTCATTGTTATCCCAGAATTAAATCCAACTACCCCAATATTCATTATGAAAACAATACGACTCTTACTCGCCCTTGGCATTCTTTTTTCATGCTTCGCTATTCAACAAACAACATGGGCCAACACAGCCATCGAACCGGCACCGCGTTTGACTCACTACTGGAAGAACCGGGACGACCTTGGTTGGATGGAGCGGCACGGAAAGATCCTGGTAGAGATACAGAAGAATCCGGTAGATCTCGTTTTTATAGGTGACTCTATTACACACGGTTTCGAAAACCCCAAATCGGGCAACACCGTTTGGGAGCGAGACTTTGCAAAATGGAATCCAGTTAACATGGGCTTCGGTGGCGACAAAACAGAACATGTCTTATGGAGGATCGACCATGGAGCCTTGGATGGCATCTCACCCAGGGTGGCCGTTGTTATGATCGGCACAAATAATTGGAGCGTAAACAAACCTGCTGAGATTGCAGAAGGTGTGGTCGCCGTATGCGATGCGATTCACAACAAACTGCCTAAGACCGAAGTGCTACTCTTGGCTGTCTTTCCACGAAACAATCCGGGCGAAGAAAAACGCGCCATTGTCGACAATACGAATGCCATTCTGGAGAAACATGAGTTCCCCGACTGGGTTACCTACCTGGATATTGGACCAGCTTTTCTCGATGACAAACAGATCCTAAGCCGCGACATCATGCCTGATCTATTACATCCCAATGCCTATGGCTATGAACTCTGGTCTGAGGCGATGCTACTGACCTTGAGTCGTTTGATGGGAGAATGAGTAATTAGCTTTATAGTCAAAATTCGCAAAGGCAGAGTAATACCAGAAGGCGAAAAGGTGAACCAGAAAGCATTGTACTCTAAAAACAAATGACCAGAAATAAGCGCTGGGATTTGCGTGATCCTCAAAACAAGAAGTTCAAATGGAACCACTGGATAAGCGGTTTCTTTATTGCACCCACCGTTATGTTTCTCGGGCTCATTGATTTTGTATCCGAGCCTGTAAGCATATTCGATCTAATTTGTACCATCTTATCCATCATTGTTTTTGGAGCATTCGCACTCGCGCTACATTCATTAGATAAACATAGGGGAGCCAGGAGCATCGAATTAGATTATGATCTGGGGGTCATTAAGTTCAGAAAATACACATTTTTTAAAGACTTCAGAGGAAACAAAGCTAAAGAGAAGGTAGAGTTACCCTTTAAAGATTTCTATAAATCTTATTTAAACCGTACTCAAGGTGATGCATTTATAGAACTCACAACTGAACTCGGAGGAGTCATTATCGGTGGATATTCAGATATAGAAGAAATAGCCACCTGTTTTGAGGAGATTGTAACCATCAACCAAGAAACTAATCCAAACTTCGAAGCAGAAATGACCAATGCCCCAAGGCCTAAAACAGCTTGGTATGGATGGGTTATTTTATTCGGAGCAGTCGCAATTGTAGCATATTTAGGTTGGATCTATATGTATGCGCAGAACTGAACTCTTGATACTGCTGCAGCGCCTTAGCCCTAAAAGCGATACCCTAACTTAAGGTTAGACATTCTAAGATGGGTATTCCAATAATCCCCAGACTACCCTGCCACCCTAAGTATGTTCAGAACCCTTATTATTTTCAGTGCATTGCTGAGTGCCTGTGCCTCGCACGCTCATGCTGCTGCCTCGTCCCTCCAAGACGCGAGAGCCAAAGGTGCTCTTCGATCTAGCTACCTCAACCAGACGTCGCAGTCGGTATCCAGCGATACACCTCAGGCCAACTTGGATGCTTTTCACAATGAGATTGAGCCATTGCTAAGCAATAACTGCTACCAATGCCATGGCCCCGATAAACAAAAGGGAGATTTCCGCATAGACACACTGAATCCAGACCTGATCAACAGTGGGGACGAACTGTGGTGGCTGGATGTCATGGATGTCATCACAAATGGCGAAATGCCGCCGGAGGATGCGGACTTTGAAATGGCCGATGAAGACCGTGGAACGATCGTCAACTGGCTCACAAAGGAGGTTCAAGTCGCTTCGCAGGTTCGTCGCAGTGAAGAAGGACACTCTTCTTTCCGGCGTATGACACGCTACGAATATAACTATGCCTTACAGGACCTTCTGGGGCTCCCCTACGATTTCGCTAAGAACCTACCTCCGGAAACAGCATCGGAAGATGGTTTTCAGAACAGCTCAGAAATGCTGCAAATGTCGGTAAAGCAATTTGAGCAATACCGCGAATTGGGGCGGAATGCTTTAGAAAAAGCAACGGTTCGCGGAGACATGCCGGAGGTTGTTTATTACAGTATCACCATGGATGACGCCATGGAAAAGCTGAGAAAGCGCTTAGTTGATGATATCCAAAAACGAATTGAACGAGATCAACTCGCACCAGAAGATTTCCAAGCAGAGTTTGATAAGCAGACCCAAAGATACGCCAAGAACACAAGTCAGTCCCATTACTTGGATCTAGTAACCGGCGAAGGGTTCAGAGCCGCTTATCGCTACAGCGGTGGTAGACAGGCACACTCCCCTTCCTCAAAAACACCGACAGTTCCACCTCTCTCTTCTCATGTCGTGATCGTTCCAGCACAGCAGGAAGTCAAATTTGATCTAGGAGACTACCTACCGGACACGGGGGATCTTCGGGTTCGCGTTCGCGCTTCACGAACTTCCGCAGAAGGAGAGAATTTTCCCAGCCTACGACTATTCTTCGGATTTCAAGCGAGCAATAACTCCGAAGGCATTCGGCGTATCGGCACTAAGGATACGGCAATCAAAGCTACTCCCGGAGATCCACAAATTCATGAGTGGACTATACCTTTAGGCGAGACGCCGCGGAATCTATTTCGCGGTATTCAGAAAATGGGGCAAATCCCGAACCCAACCGAGTTTTTGGAATTCCAGAACATCCACCAGGATGACTCCAAGCAATCTACTAGCGGCATTCAAATCGACTATGTAGAGGTGACGGCTCCTGTGCACGCACAATGGCCCCCGGAATCTCACAATCAAATTTTCTTAGACAGCAGAAACAAGAGTAACGAGAGCAAATATGCCAAGGAAGTTTTGGCATCATTTATGCCACGTGCCTGGAGGCGTTCCATTACGAAGTCGGAGATTGATCAGAAGCTCAAACTCTTCAAAGAAGTCCGTCCTGTCTGTAATGATTTTCAGGAAGCTATGATTGAAGTGCTGGCTGGCGTCATCTCCTCCCCTCAATTTCTTTACCTTGTCCAATCAGAACCGGCCAAAGATAAGAAGGGCGAAACAAACTTAAGTGGCTATGATTTAGCGACACGTCTTTCGATGTTCCTCTGGTCTAGCGTACCAGATAAAGAACTCCTCACTTTGGCTAAGAGGGGAAAGCTCAGCGATCCCCGCGTCCTCGCTGCTCAAACGGAACGTCTTCTAAACGATCCTAGAGCCAAACGGTTTTCCAAACACTTCGTCCATCAATGGCTAGGCATGCAATTACTGGATTACCTGGATGTGGACGAAGACCTGTATGCTGACTTTGATAACTACTTGAAGGAGGCCATGCAAAACGAGTCGATCGCTCTTTTCCAAGAAGTGATGAGCGAAAATCGCAGTGTAATGGATTTCATTCATGCTGACTATGCGATGGTCAATGAACGACTGGCTCAACACTATGAAATCTCCGGAGTCTATGGAACTGATTTTCAAAAAGTAACACTGCAGCCAGAAGATGTCAGAGGCGGCCTACTAACGCAGGCAGGGCTGCTTGCGATGAACTCCGATGGCAAAGATTCTCATCCACTTAAACGTGGCATTTGGTTATTAGAGAGCCTGCTCAACGATCCCCCACCTCCCCCGCCGGCAGCTGTACCTGAAATTGACCTAAGCGATCCTGAGATTCTGAAAATGACACTCAAAGAACGCATGGAAGATCACCGTAACGACCCGGCCTGCTTCTCATGCCATGCCAAGATCGATCCCTGGGGAATTGCATTTGAGAACTTTGATGCCACCGGTAGCTGGCGCGAAACCATTGGAGAAAAACCAGTCGATGCTTCAAGCAAGCTTTTCAACAAGCAGGAACTAAATGGTATCGACGGCCTAAAACGCTTCTTGCTTGAGAATCGACAAGACCAATTTGCCCGAGCCATGGCGCATAAGCTAACCACCTACGCCCTGGGTCGACCGCTCAGTTTTTCCGACCGCGCCAGCATCGAAGAAATCACCGCCAAGCTCCGCAATAAAGGAGATGGACTTGCGGACCTCGTTTCACTTATCGTTACCAGCGATCTTTTCCTCACAAAGTAATTTTTATACCTGACCAAAGAAACCTGATACCAACTATACCCTAATCCCACGCCCTTCGCCCCATTTGTCATGAAAGTAAATTTAGCAACTCTCGACCGCCGCAAATTCCTTAGAGGTCTGGGCGGCTTCGCGCTTGCCCTACCCGTCTTCGAAACCTTTTCAGGATTGGCACATGCCGCAAAGCCGAAGAACAAGAAACGTTTTGCTGCCTTCTACATGCCAGATGGTGTGCCCATGCCACTGAAGGAGGATCCATCCTATAAGGATTGGAGTTGGTTCCCTCACGGAAGAGGAAAAGATTTTACCTTTACCAAGTGCCTCGATCCACTCGAGCCCTTGCGCGATGAGGTAACCGTGTTTGGCGGATTATCCCACCCGGCGGCCAGAAGTGTCCATGGTCACTCAAATGCGGATCAGTTTCTTACAGGAGCCGATACCGGAGACTATGGCGATTACGAGAACAGTATTTCTCTCGATCAACTATTTGCCGCCCAAGAAGGAGAGCATACTCGCTTCTCTTCCATGGTTCTATCCACCGATGGAGGCACTGGCTCTCCACGAGGTACGCACACCATTTCATTCAACGAACAAGGGCGCCCCATTCCGGCGGAACACAAACCGAAGCATATATTCGACATGCTCTTCGTTAAGAGCAGTAAGGATGCCGCTCGTCGGCTGGCCATGAGTAAGTCGGCTTTGGATGATCTCGTTGCCGATGCACGCTCTCTAAAAAGAAGCTTGTCCAAGCATGATCAGGAAACGCTGCAAGAGTACCTTGATTCGGTTCGCGATACCGAAATCAAAATCGAAAAGGCCAAGCGCTGGATGGACATTCCGCTTCCTCAAGTGGATGTCGATCATCTGACCCTCGATATCACACCAGAAGATCCACGTGTCTATCTGCAAACGATGTACGAGCTTATCTACCTGGCATTTAAAACTGACTCCACTCGCACCGTCACCTACCAGTTGGGACGGGAAAACGGAGTTGGCGCAAGTGACTACCTTGCACGAGCCGTCGGCTTCAACCTGACCCACCAGCTTAGTCACAAGACCAAGGAGCCGGATGGTTATAAAAATTTCGGCACCTACTGCAATTTCCTCAGTGAAGAATACGGACGATTCCTGACCAAGCTGAAATCAACTCCCGAAGTTGGGGGCACCGGCAACATGCTGGACAACACCGTTCTACTCTTCGGATCCGCCTCAAGCGCATTTCACCTCTCCCGGAACTATCCATTGATTCTCGCCGGTGGAAAGAACATGGGCTTCAAGCACGGCCAGTATCTCAAATACGGCTCCGGCAACGAAGACAACCAAGCCACCTCCGGTATCCGAACCGACGTAGGTTGGCGCGGCGAAATGGACTTTAAAGAACTCCCCCTCTCAGACCTCTACCTAACCATGCTTCACAAGCTCGGAGTCGAGACCGATAGTTTTGGTGGTAGCAGCCATACCTTGGCGGAAGTTTAATACGCCAACAGCTCTTGCCTCGGACATTCAGGTGAGAAGAAGAGTTCAGCAATTCAGGGTGAAAGTGCAGCAAACTTAAACCGTTTCCACCAACTTGTTATACTGCGACACCACCGCTCCTAAGGCTTTGCTGTGGGTTACATATACTTGCCATTCAGGATCATCCCACATGAGCACACGTTTGGCCTCACGATCAGCCAGATCTTCATAGCTCCACATGAGAATAAATTCATTGGGATCTTCAATCGACTTCACGTAGGAGTATGGTTCTCCCAATATGCGGCTTTGCGGAGCCAGACCGTATTTCTCATACAGATCAAAATGCTCTTCTCGCATCCCTGGCTTGGTTTGGTAGATTCGTATATCAATTAGCATAACAAAGGTATTTCTACCTCTATTTAGCAAACTGGCGATAGAAGAATGCTACAAAACGAAATTGAGGTGATCAAATATCCCCTACCCTATTTAAGGTGTAAGCGAGAAGTCACTCTGCCCCAGGTTTCGACTTCCTTCCGATCAGTGATTAGCGGCCTGAATCCGAATTTCCAATACAAATTAATAGCAGGCATACGAGCGGTAGAAGAATAAAGAAAGGCATCCTCATAACCGAGCTCCATAAGACGCGAGAGCGTTGCACTGAGTAAAGGTTTCGCAAGGCCTCTACCCTGATAGCCGGGGTGAATGGCTACCCAATGCACCAGACCACGTATGCTCCCCTCCCGTTCTCGCTCCCAGGCCGTGGCTGTGCCGATGGGTTCATTATCTGAATTGAGCAGATAGAGCTGCCGTTCTTCCAAAGGCAATGGATGCTCACTAAAGACTTCTTCGAATTTATGGAGATCGATATCGTTCGATTGGTCTGCTTCCTTGTGAATGTCGACCCATACTTTTTGGTCTCCCTGTTGACAGAAACGTAGAGAGAACCTTTCCGGAAGCGAATACCGCGGAGCCTTTGCAAGATCGTTGTGGATCATCCCGATGCGGATGTTTTCTTTAATAATGTCCATATTCTGCGTTAAAAATAACATAAATGGGTTACTCAGCGAATTTCAATCTCGGGCAGTGAATCAAAAATGGGTTTCACATTAAAGTTAATCTGCCCGTTAATGAACGAACCCCTCTTGTCATCTTAACTATCATATCCCCGTAACTCTTTTCTATCTACCCACGATTACTTAGTAATGCTGTCAACTAAAGGAACAGGAGCTCTTACAAAACGTCATTGGTCAAAAGAAGAAATTTCAGCGCAAGTTGAGCGACGAATGTCACATTTCTACGAAGCAGGACTTCAGCCCGGTGAACGAGTGGTCATTGGCTATGGTAACAAACTAGAGTTTTTTGCAGATCTGCTAGCAATCTGGCAACTCGGTGCTTGTGCAATTCCCATGGATGCGAGGTTAACGAGCTTTGAGGTAGATAACCTGGCCCGTGTAGCGGAACCTCGGCTCTATCTTTATTATGAATCCTTGGACACTGAACTGAAAGGCAAACTTACCGAGCGTAAAGTCACTTTGATCGATTCGGCTGCCATTGAAGCTAGCTCAGGACCAAGTGCCTCATCAATATCCTATAGCCTCGATGATAAAGCCCTTATCTTATTCACTTCGGGTACGACGGGTGACCCCAAGGGCGTAGTTCACTCCCACAGATCATTACGAGCCAGATGGATAACTCTACGCCAGAGTCTGGGCCTCGAGGCTTACGAACGCACACTCTGCCTACTACCCACCCATTTTGGTCACGGCCTGATCTGCAATTGCCTCTTCCCCTGGCTTGCTGGCTGCGACCTATACATTCTCCCTCCCTCGATCCAACCGTCCTGATGAAACTTGGAAGCATATTGGACGAACATGAAATCACCTTCATGTCATCAGTTCCTTCCATGTGGCGTATGACACTAAAAACTTCGAAGCCGCCGACAAAAGGTTCAATACGCAGAATATCGTGTGGATCAGCTCCTCTCAGCGCACACCTCTGGCAGCAGATCCTTGACTGGAGCAATGCACCGGAAGTGTTGAATGCCTGCGGAATTACTGAAACGGGCAGTTGGGTTGCAGGCACATCCATAGGGAAGTTTGAACCTAGAGATGGTTTGGTGGGTGTTCCTTGGGGAGCAGAGATTCTAATCACCAAGACCGGGACCACCGAAGTTCCGCCCCAGCAACTTGAAGCCTGTGAAGTTGGTGAAACTGGATTTGTATGGCTCAATACACCGGCTCTTATGTGTGGTTATTATCAGCGTGACGATCTTACAGCAGCAGCCGCGAACCAGGGCTGGTTCATGACCGGCGATCTCGGTGCGATAGACGAAAACAGACATCTCTACCTGAGAAGCCGCGTCCGTGAGGAGATTAACAAAGGCGGTGCCAAGATATACCCCGCAGATATCGATGCCATGGCCGAACAATTTCCTGCGGTCCGGGACATGTGCTGTTTCCAGGTGAAGGACGAATTCTACGGGCAAAATATTGGACTCGCTTTAGTGATGGACGATCAAGAACCTGAAACACTTCGTAAATTGCATAGCTGGTTGAGTGATCACCTAGCCGAACATCAAATGCCAGTCCAATGGTTCTTACTGGAAGAAATTCCTCGAACATCCAGAGGTAAGGTCAATCGCGATACAGTGGCGGAGCATTGCGAATCCTGTGATCCAGTTGATTTAAGAAAACTTTTGAGAGAAGAATCGTGAGTAAAGAGATAAACAAACAGAAGCTATTGTCATTCCTGGCTACGATTACATGCCCGGATGTTCAAACCAACTCCATAGATGGAAACGCAGATTTAGTCGAAGCAGGACTTATCGATTCACTGGCAATCCTGCAAATCGTGACTTTTCTAGAACAGGAATTTGAATTCGATTTCGCAGCCTCCGGCACCGATCCGGGACGATTACGTTCAGTAGATTCAATCCTCGACCTGGTCCAGGGATCGAAAGAGTAAACGAAGCTACTGAGAAAATTCTGATGTTCCGCGAAATTCACAAGCATCCAAAATTAGTTGAGTTCGCCATGACCTTCTGGGGACGGGTCATACTGTGGTTGATTGCAACCACCCTACTTTGGCAAACACAACAAGTAATTTGGCTCTCTCCCTTGTTCGCTTGTTTCTTAGCACGCCCCCAATGGCGCCGTGAACTACTGTGTATTGGATCAGTCATCTTCCTGTATCAAAGCCTCGAGAGACAGCCTAATTGGGATTTCAAATCCTCCAACCGTAATCGTCCCGACACGTTCTGTACCCGATTGATTTTCCTCAACAACAATGGAGACGCTTCCCTCCCCGTCACCACTTTGACCAGAAAGGAAGACCCATGGGATATTTTCCGATAATTCCCACTCTTTATTCGAAGTAATATTGAGGTCTATCCACTGAAAGGTATTATCTGCCTCAATTGAATTTGGAGAATAAAAGAAAAAGTCATTAGGTCCATAACCTGTATTCCCATTGTTCCGTGCCTGTTTGGGCCAGTGGCTATCCTGGAGGCCCGTGCTACTCGTATTTATGGCATAAATCTCACCCTTGGAAGTTCCAAAGAATACGGTTCCATCGTGACCAACTAAAGCGCCATTAATGGGCCAATCATTCGTGAATTGAGAGAAAGACCATTTGGTGGAGCCATCAACAGAATCAAAGGCCCATAAGCCTCCAGCCAACATAGGGACATAGATGATTCCATCATATCCAATGACTGGTTCAAAAACACTTTCTGGTAAATCTCCCCCGGATACCCTGGCCCAATTCTCTGTGCGTGTTTCAATATTGATAGAACTTATACTGCCACCAACCAAGTCACCTGCCTCAGTAATAAGGGGTAAGAATAAAAACTATTTATTTCCCAGCTAAAAACCCCAGAGGCGTTAAGCACAACCAGTTTACCATCTATCGCACAATAAATATCTCCATTCTGCCCAATGATCGGTGTTCAATAGTATCTCACCCCGAGATCATATTCCCACAATTTTTTCCCAGTCAGATAGTCGACCGCGTAGATATTATTGGTCGTTACATTGTCCGCATCCCTATGCCTTCCAGCGAAATATACCACTAGTTGTTCACTAATTACCGGCCCGGCTAACTCGAAAGCCTGATTTAAAGCCCATAGAGGATTTCCTGACTCCGAATCAATGGCCACCATAGAGTCGGATGTATTGAGAATCAGAATGTTACTCGGTCCGATACTAATTGTGTTTCCTGAAAGTCCATTCTCCAATATCACATCACCGGTTTCAGCGTTTATAGCATAACCAGAAACATAGATAATCCCATCAACTGATATGGAAGGTCGAACCTTGGATGAAAGCCTCAAATCTTTTCTCCAATTCTGGGTACCACTCTCACTATCCACTGAATATAAAAACCCGTTTCCCCCAGCAAAGATAATAGCACCACCTTCAGTAAGGGCTAAGGCTCCGAGCGTTGTCTCATCTGTTTCAAACCGCCACTTTTGTTCACCAGGAACCAAGGGAGTCTCAGCTACCACGACATTCGATTGTGTAGGTTCCCCTTCAGAGAATAACGCTCGAATTCGATAATAGTAAGTAACCCCAGAGGCGAGACCATCGACTAACCATGTAGTTGCATTCCCCACATTTAAATCTTCGTAGCCAACTATGAATAGCTCAAAAGATTCATCAGTCGCTACATCCAAACGGTGCGAAATCGCGTCATCGGCTAATTCCCAATTAGCCGTAAAGGATGTATCCGTGATATCGGTAGCTGCTAACGCATTAAGATCTCCGCTTGCAGTAACCCCCGAAAGGCAGAGCGATAATGCAATAAATAGCAGATGAGCAAATGACTTACAGGCTGATCTTGGATAGGGGGTAAAACCTTGCGACCGTTGACCAGTCGAAACAGACAGAGGGGAATTTTTCATGGTTAAGCGAGAGATTGGCCACTCCCACTTTTATTTCAATCCGATTCTTGACTGAGTTAAGCAGGCGGCTTGTTTCGATACATTCGCTTGCGCTGTTCCCGAACTCGAACGGTGTCCTCATCAGATCCATTATGATAGGAACCGAACCAACGGTCCCAGGGAGCATCGACAGTGCCGTAGTTACATTCGAAAAAACGGTGGTGCAACTGGTGGTGAAAATCGGCAGCCTCTAATACGCTTTTATCCTTCACCAGCAACTTCTCAAATCCTGAGTGAGAGAAGGAAGGCCCCAAACACCGACCATATATATGCACCAAAAATATGACTGGGTGAGATGGGATTACAAAATGAATCAGCACAGATGAAATATAGATGAGCTGCTCAACAGGATGCATCGACATGCCGGACCAAGGACCAATGTGGATATTGCGATGGTGCACACTGTGGACTCTCCGATAGAGTGGTGGCCAATGAAGCAACCGGTGAATTAAATAAAAGTGAGAGGACGTCAGAACCGGAATCACCAACAACCATAGTACAAAAATAACCGGGTGATCAAGAAATCCAATACTTGGAATAATTCCGTTGGCCAGACCCCAAAAATAAAACACCTCATAGGCCGACCAGATGGTTGCTCCTCCGGCCAAGGAGCAGAACATGTTATCCCAGACCTGGTTCTTAAATGAGAACTTACGACTCTTATCCAACTGTTCTTTATGGTCGTATTTGAGTCGCTTTCCCTGTACCCGAAAGGTGAAAAGGTAAAGATGCAATCCACCCGTAATCACTAACATGAATAGTATGTTGCGCAGAAAAATGGCTCCTACCCATCCTACTGATAAGGTCTGCACGTGCGTCATATCAGGGTAGAAGAAACGAAAGACGAGCCATGCCATCAATAAGAACAATACATTCCTCGAGATAGTCACCCAACGTTTGGTTAACGCCAGAATGGAACCCTTCAGATTGGGAGGCCAATCGAACAAAGGTGAAAATACCACGGGCGTGGTGTGATTCCACGTATCACGTTTTTTGGAGGCTTTCCCTCCTTCTTCTTGCAATGCCTGATCACTCATAGAGATGCATTTGAAATTTTGAGGACGATATTGGTGAGGTTCTAGAATTCAATCCAGTCGAATCTTGAAGTTTAGATGGATTATGAGCTCCAACCAAATGGAGATTTCAGTCTACCTTCCAGCCCGCACATTCCTTACATCAAAATGAAGAATGTACTTCTCCTCGAAAAACGTATCAGCCAACTCATCCTGCAAACGAATCGTCATGCGTGGTCGAAAACCTAATCGGTCAAACTCGTCATCTAAATCGCCGCCTTTCCAATAAAGCACACCATTGCGAATGGAACATCGATCTCCATGGCGAAGATTTTTTCGGATCCAACTGAAAAACTCAGGTAAGTTTTTCACGGCCCTTCCTGTAATAAAATCAAACTCCTTCTTCACCGCCTCGGCTCGGCAATGCCGCGTCTCAACATTCTTCAATCCAAGCTTATCTGCTATATCCTGAACGACGGTGATCTTCTTGCCGATTGAATCGATCAAGGTAAAGCGTGCCTCTGGGTAGCAGATAGCCATCAATATCCCTGGAAAGCCTCCGCCTGTGCCAACGTCCATTACCCGAGCGCCTTTCCTAAGCTTTAGGTGATTCGTAATCGCCAAACAGTGCGACAGATGCCGATCCTCAAGGTGATCAATGTCCTTCCTTGAGATCAAATTGATCTTCTCATTCCATTCACGCAACAGTACCGCCCACTCAGTCAATACGACCCAAGTATCGTCAGTTATAGTTGGAAATGTGTCTCTTAGCGCTTGATCAATCATATTAAACCAGGGTCTTCATCGACACAATCGCGCCGTGATACCGATTTCTGAAAATGACTAAGGTGATCATTGTAGAAAAAGAATCAACGACATACCTTACCGAGACTTAAGAACATGCTAACAAATAATAGTCAGCCGATTGTATTCCTATGCCCCAGAAACCTAGAATATAGTATTTGCTCTTTTCTTAGGGTTCGAAAAACCGATAGCTTGTCTTTATAAATGAAATTGATGCGCCCCACTACCCGTCTCCTTACCTCTCTGTTTACTGTTTTCTCCTCAACGATAATCGCTGCCGAAAACTCAAAACCAAATATCGTCTACATCATCTGCGACGATCTTGGCTACGGTGAGATTCATGCACTGGCTCCCAAAACGTCTAAGATCCCTACTCCTGGCGCCGACCAGCTGGCAGCCCAGGGAATGATCTTTACCGATGCGCACAGTGGCTCAGCCGTATGCACTCCGACACGATACGGCATCATGACCGGTCGATACAGTTGGCGGACAAGATTACAGAAAGGAGTGGTAACAGGATACGCTCCCAACCTGATCGCAGAAGATCGCCCAACCGTGGCGAGTTTTCTAAAGAACGAAGGTTACGATACGGCGATTATCGGAAAGTGGCATTTAAATTTCGAGTATCACGATCCCGTATCAGGAGAACCATACCAAAAAAAGGATCACAAAACCCCACCCGTTGGCGCAAAAATCCCAGACGGACCGCTTACCCGCGGATTCGATTTCTATCACGGTTTTCATCATGCGCGAAATATGAAGGCGGTCATTGAGAATGATCGAGTCATTGAACATGACGATGAGATCAATATGTTGCCACGGCTCACAGAGAAGTCGGTCGAATACATCGATTCAAGAGCAGGTAATGAGAAACCTTTCTTTCTCTACATCCCACTTGGATCGCCCCACAATCCCATTGTGCCTGGCCCTAAGTGGCAGGGAAAAAGCGGCCTTAGTCCGCATGCCGATTTTGTGATGCAGACAGACCACGTCGCAGTGGAAGTATCAAAAGCGCTCGAACGACAAGGCCTGACAGACAACACCCTGGTCATCTTTACCAGCGACAACGGAACCTCGAAAGCTGCCGGCATTGAAAAACTGGAAGAACAAGGTCATTTTCCTTCAGCTCACTTGCGTGGCTCCAAGGCAGATCTCTGGGATGGTGGTCATCGTATCCCATTCATCGTTCGCTGGCCGGGCAAAGTGAAACCAGGATCGCAAAGTAATCAATTGATCTGCCTGATAGATCTACTTTCCACCACTGCGGATTTTCTCGGAGTAAAAATACCTTCGGGAAGTGGCGAAGACAGCGTCAGTTTTCTTTCAGCCCTTTCGGGAAAACCGATTCAATCCACCCGCAATGGTGTCATCCACCATTCCAACACGGGTCACTTCGCCTATCGTCATGGCAAATGGAAACTGCTGTTAGCTAGAGGATCCGGCGGATGGTCATCTCCTGGCGAAAAGCAAGTTGAAGCAGGCACCCTGGAAGCCCAACTCTACGACATGGAAAACGACGCAGGTGAGAAAACTAATCTTTATACCAGCCATCCAAAAATCGCGAATCGCTTACTCACACTCATGACCGAAGATGTTAACGCAGGGAGAAGCACCTCTGGACCTGATTCAAAGAATGATGTCGAGGAAATCGTGCTTTGGAAAAGTGGTCGTGGCCCAGCAACTGGCAAGAAATCCAAGTAAAATCCCTTCACCCATTTTCCTCGGAATTCCGAATCGGTGACTCCCGCTGAATCCGTGATTTGAAATCGCCCATGAAGGGCCAGTATGTCGGCTTATTCAAATCGACCTCCGCTATTGTCACCGTTCCCCATTCATCTGCTTCGGCAAGGCGATTTCCCTCACGGTCCCAAATAGCCGTCTTCATCCAATTCGATTCATGATTGGTGTAGGTAGAGCTCACAAGAAATACTCCGTTCTCGGCACAACGCGCAGCAGCCAGCATTGGGTTACCTCCCCAAATGGGTAAGGCGATAACTTCGGCGCCATTCATGGCCAGTTCACGAGCCACCTCGGGAAAGAACACATCGTAGCAGATCATCATGCCCACTTTTCCAAAACGCGTATTGAAAACCGGATACTAGTAACCGGGTGAGATCCCTTGCTGAATCTCTTCACGCGGCAGGGTGACTTTGCGATACTTCCCCACAAGCTCTCCTTGGGGTCCCAGCATAACGGATACATTATATACCTCGTTACCATCTCGCTCCGGGAGACCCACGACGATATAACAGTCAATCTCCTTTGCGATCGCTGCATAAAAATCAGTCGTCGGACCTGGGATCGATTCAGCCTCTTCAGCAAATATATTCGTTACGCCTTTGCAGGAAACCATTTCCCCCAAGACAACCAAGTCCGCACCTTTGTTAGCAGCCTCTTCGATCAATGGCACCACCTTCTGACGATTCGATTCGATGGTGTTTTTTCCATCGCCTGACAGATTGTGATGCACCGCGGCCAGCTTGACCAGTCACGGGGGTAAAGGTTTCGCTTTCACAAAAGAGACCTCCTTCCAAGTTACCTTACCGCTATCCGTCCAACGCAAATGAAGCTGGACCTGCGCTTCCGTGGCATCAGCCGGAGCGATGTAAGTGTCCTTGACTAATACAGCGCCATCTTTCCGTCGCTCCCAATCCCGTGGGTAATCCGGCCGGGCCATATCAGTGTCTTTCCCTAAATAAGCCGGATTCACCTTATGAGGGCTTTTGACTAGCTCGCCGTTCGAGCCATACCATTTGATACGCACCACACAGCTGCGACGTTCATGCAAAATATTCTCAGCCAATCGCCAGGCAGAAAATTGATAACTTTTTCCGCCCTCAACAGGAAATACATTTCTCCAATGGCCATTGGTGCCAGATTGTTCAGAGTGAAGGACCAGATAGCCTTCTTTCGTTTTAGAAAACCGAGGAGCAATTTCCTCCCGCGGGAACTGTTGAGTCCAATCTCCCTGCAATCCTCCGGTGCTGGTAAGAAGAAATATAAATAGACTGAATAGAAAGAAGGATCTGGGGATTGCTTTCATAACAAGCAGGATTCAAACGCCTTGTTTTCCTCAATTCATTCCAAATGCCGCCCCAAACCAGGGTTGTTTTTCGCAAATAGTTGAAAAGATAACGTAAATATCAGGGGTCGAATTTGATAACTGACAGACGTAACCAACCATTTACTCAATAGTGGGATTAATTTCATCAACTCATACCTGTCCATTCAATGGAGAGTCAAATTTGACTATCATCCCAATCCGACAAAGTAAACTCTTCGAAATCTCACCCATAACCATGGGGATAAACGACCCAAAAAAATCCTTGGTAGTTTTTACTACCTGCGAGCGCCCCCACTTGCTCACTAAGAACCTGACTAGCATCCAAGATGCCCTGGAAGGCTTAGTTGGGTTTGATCTGGTCGTTTCCATAGACGGTCTAAGTACGCACAGCAATCAAGAGTCACTATCTCTCGCAAACGACCTAGGAGTCGATTGTATCGTTGCCGACCAACCTGAAGGGGTTGGCATTTCAAAAAACCGCGTGTTGTCATTGCTACCTGAATACGGCTTCTACTTTTTCATCGAAGACGATGTAGAAGTCCTACATTCTGATCTGTTTCTTAAACATATAGAAGCA
>CALJGU010000211.1 GCA_938075565.1 uncultured Opitutales bacterium
GGATGCTGTGCATATCAACTCACCCATCCCTAATCACGCGGAGCAATCCATCGCTGCATTGAAGGCTGGCAAGCACGTCGCCTGCACCGTACCTATGGCAACCTCGGTAGAAGACTGTTTGGAAATCATTCGTTTGGTGAATGAAACGGGGTTGAAATACATGATGATGGAAACCGTGGTTTACTCGCGTGAGTTCCTTTACATGAAAAAACTTTATGAAGATGGCGAGCTTGGAAAGCTACAGTTCCTCCAGGCTTCCCACCAGCAAGACATGGATGGATGGCCCGGTTACTGGCCGGGACTCCCACCGATGTATTATGCGACTCACTGCGTAGGTCCTGTTCTCGGATTGCCAAAGAAGGACGCTGAGTATGTGAGCTGTTTCCCATCCGGCACCATCCGCGAAGAAATGCATCATCATTACAACTCTCCTTTCGCCATTGAGACGACGCATATCAAAATGCGGGACAGTGATCTGACTGCACGTATCATTCGTTCTTTATTTGATGTCGCACGTCAGTACCGCGAAAGTATTGATGTCTATGGCGTAGATAAATCCGTTGAATGGCCGTTGATCGAAGGAGAGCCTTTGGTCGTACATACGGCAAAGAAACCCGAAGCGAAAATTCCTGAGAAGGTGCAATGCCCTGACTTCGGTCATTTACTCCCCGATGAAGTAGCTCCCTTTACTCTCGGCGGCGTCTACGGCGGTGACGAAGGCGATGAAGAACATTTGTCTTTCACTCAAGGTGCCGGTCATGGTGGTTCTCACCCTCACTTGGCTCATGAATTTATTGATGCACTCATCCAGGGACGCGATCCATGGCCCAACGCCAAGCAATCGGCCAACTGGACCTGCACCGGCATTCTAGCACACGATTCCGCATTGAAAGGTGGAGAGTTGACCAGGCTGCCGGATGAGACCTTCAGTGAATAAGGTTTCAGTATTCAGGTGTCGCGTGTCAGGTTTTGTTGCTTGGATTAAAGTAGCACAGGCATCTTGCCTGTGTAAGCTCTGGTAATAAACACAGGCAAGATGCCTGTGCTACTTCACGACTCCGATTATGATAGGAATAGAATGAACAATTACATCGGTTATTACAAAAAGGCATTAACGGTCATTCTGTTTCTATCTATATTCACTTCGTCTATACTTTCAGCCTCTATGCCTAACATCCTATTCATCGCAGTCGATGATATGAATGATTGGATCGGGCCACTAGGAGGATTGGATATCGCTCAGACTCCTGGACTGGATCGTTTGGCTGCGGAAGGGGTAACCTTTGCCAATGCGCATTGCGCATCACCAGCGTGTGCTTCGTCACGTTTGGCCAATATGACTGGGGTTCAACCGTCAAAGTCGGGCATCATGCAGAATGTATGGTTTGATGGACCTAAGTGGCGGGAGATTCCGATTCTCAAAAATATCGAAACGGTTGAGCAGTTCTTTAAGAACCGTGGTTACGAAACATTAGCAGGAGGAAAAATTTACCATTCACTCGCTCCACCTTGGCTAACCTCCAATCAGGCGGATCCGGCTGGGTGGGATTTCTACTACCCGAGTATTTCTGTTCCCATGGGGCATCAAATTAGTGCGCCGGAGAATGTTATCAATCCAGAGCAATTTGAAGGTGGTCGACACAAGTGGTTCACCTGGGGACCGATTCAAGCGGAAGATGAAAAGATGATCGATCACCAGTTAGTGGACTGGGTGCGTTACGAGCTGAATCGCCCACGGGAAAACCCGCTCTATCTGGCCTGTGGAATCTTTCGACCACATATGCCCTGGGAGGTGCCACAAAAGTATTTCGACATGTATCCGCTTGAGGATATTTCGGATTTAGTGATCGAAGATCATGATCTGAGCGATGCTTTCGTACACAACCGGCGCGCATGGCATAAGTTTGTCCTCGAGAATAAACAATGGAAACATGTGATTCAGGCTTACCTGGCGTCCATTAGTTTTGCGGATGCTCAAATTCTGCGGATACTCGATGCTCTCGAAGAATCAGGAAAAGCAAAAGAGACTATCGTGGTGCTATGGTCGGATCATGGCATGCACATTGGGGAAAAGGAAAATTGGGAGAAATTCACGCTCTGGGAAGAATCAACCCATGTTCCTTTTTTCGTGAAAGCACCTGGTATCGGAAAAGCCGGCACTGTAATTGATGAACCTGTTAGCTTGCTGGATGTTTACCCGACCTTGGTGGATTTGGCAGGATTCGACACGCCAGAGCATTGTGATGGAGAGAGCATAGTGCCGCTACTTAAGGATTCGGATGAGAAACGCGATCACCGGGCCTTAATCAGCTTTACATTTTCAGATGAAAAAACGGGGCACTCACTGCGAGGTGTTCGGTATCGATATATCTACTACGAATGGAATCATTTGGAAGAGTTATATGACCACGAGAATGATCCCCATGAATTTGTGAATTTGGCCTATGATCCAAGGCACTCAAATTTAATAGAAGAGATGCGAAAAGAAATGACCGAGCGCGTAGATCGAGTTGACCTAGAATCAATCAGGAAATCACCTGAAGGTTATGATATTAAAAATGGCAGAGTGTACGCCGATGACTATGTGCCTATGGCTGAAGTGCTGTTAGCGCCGGAAAGAGATCCCGTTACGGGGATTCGGTAGAAATGATTAGAAGAAAAGCTCATTAAAAGGAACACAATAAACGGCGCCCACGGCGAGGTCGCCCTACCTATCAAAAGTAGGGTAGGGACGGATTACCAAGCCGTCCGTCTCAGTTGGATAATTACGAACAAGATTAAGAGAAAGATTAAGATGAAAATTAAGAATTTGCTTATTACCTCTCTGGCGATTTTTGCACTGAACAGTTCCATGCAAGCCCAGGACAGACCCAATGTGATCCTCATCCTCGTCGATGACATGGGGTGGTCGAATATCGGTTGCTATGGCGGTATGGTTGAAACGCCTAATATCGATCGCCTGGCTGCTGATGGACTTCGCTTTGATCAGTTTTATAATGCCGCTCGTTGTTGTCCTACCAGAGCGACTTTGATGACCGGACTTCATCCTCATCAGGTTGGTATAGGTCATATGACATTACCTATGAGTAATAACGAGGATGCACCTCCTGGTGAATCCAGGGGCTATGTGGTTTTGACTGAGGAGGATATGGCTGAAGTGCCATCATCTTACCAAGGCTATCTCTATTCTCATATTCCAACTTTACCTGAAATGCTACAGGAAGCCGGTTACGGAACCTATATCACCGGGAAATGGCATTTGGCTTCCGGGCAACCAGAAACCTGGCCTACTCAGCGGGGGTTTGATCGCTTCTATGGCCACTTGGCTGGAACGTCCGACTTTTTTGATCCTAGGAACCTTTATCGGGGCAATAATCCCATTCGGGCTCACGGGGATCGATATTATATCACCGACGCGATTTCGGAAGAAGCCATCGAGTACATTACAGATCATCAGAATGAGCGAGTAGGGGAACCGTTCTTTCTCTACCTGGCCTACAATGCTCCACATTTTCCTCTCCAGTGTATGCCCGAGGATTATGAGAAATATCGGGGACGATTTATGGAAGGCTGGGATGTGCTGCGTGCCAGGCGTTTAGAAAAACAAAAAGAAATGGGGTTGGTTCCAAAAAACACCGAGCTGACTCCTCGCCCTGATGTGGTCCCAGCATGGGAAGCCCTAACACCTGAAAAGCAAAACGAGATGGATGCGATTATGTCCACCTACGCAGCCATGGTAGATCGAGTGGATCAAAATATTGGCAAGCTGATTAAACACTTGGAGAACACGAATGATCTCGAGAACACCTTGATCTTCTTTTTGTCGGACAATGGAGGGGAGGCGGAAACGGGTCCTCTTGGTCAGTTTAAATTTGAAGATCTAGGGCAGTATGGAAAAGGCGGCAATAAATACGGTCGAGGTTGGGCAACCATGTCGAACACGCCGTTTCGCGAATACAAACACTACACCCATCAGGGAGGTGTTCAAACTCCTATGGTCGTGCATTGGCCAAAAGGTATAAGCGCAGGTCCAAAGAACCGATTTGTTCGGCAGTATGGTTATCTGCCGGATATAGTTGAAACGATTATGGATGTTGCAGAGGCCAGTCGTCCTTCGAGCTACAAGGGAAAGGAAGTTCCGCGAGGTGAAGGTGTAAGTTTTGTGAATTCGCTAAAAGGCAGCAATATTCTAATTCACAAGGAACCCATATGCATTGAACATGAAGGGAATCGCATTTCACGTCAGGGACGGTGGAAGTTGGTTTCTTATTATGACAAACCTTGGGAACTTTTTGATTTGGATGCAGACCGAAGTGAGGCCAATGACCTGATCGATAAGCATCCCGATATCGCAAATAAACTCATAAAAGCCTACGACGAATGGGCAGATCGAGCAGGAGTCATTCACTGGGATGAAGCCCAACACTTTAGCGTTTATGAGATTCGTAAGGCAAAGCGGGCACGGGAGGAAAATTGATCGAACCATCAGGTAACTTACTCAATGGTTACCCAAGCATTTAGAAGATGATCTCTTGCCTCAGCTGACTCGTCAGTCCTTAGTTATACTTTCCTTTTTGAAGGAATTAGCCCCTAACTACCCCAATCGAATGAAACCTATTTCTGCCATAGCTCTTTTTGTGTCTGTTATCTCTGTTGTTGCAGACTGGCCGCAAGGTGGCGGCCCGTCCGGTGACTTCCAGATTGTAGAGAACCATCCAACTGAATGGAGCGTAGCACTTGATCAAAATATCACCTGGAAATTAACGCTTCCTGAAACCGGTCAGAGCACGCCCATTGTTTCAAATGGTAGGGTGTTTTTCTCCACTATGAAGCAGGTTCAAGAAGACACGAGACTAGGAAGTGATATCGTGGCTTGGTGTATGGACGCAAGATCAGGAAACGTTTTATGGAAACGACCCATCCCCGGACCGTATCCATTAAGAATATCTGGAGCTTTCAGTGATAGCAGTTCTCCGCCAGCTGTGTGCGATGGTGAGCGGGTGGTGTTTACCAATGCATCTGGAACGATTGTGTGTTTTAACCTGAAAGGTAAAACCCTTTGGAAACGTGATCTATTGACCGTGGGTCGATCTATTCCGTTTCTGCATGATGGGAAATTCATTTACACGGCTCATAGTTATCCTCCTGAAGAGGGAAAGTTTCCACACACTCATAAGGATGAACCCTTTCAGAAGTGGACTCAGCTTCAGGTTTTAGACATGGAAACAGGAGAGGAAGTATGGACCACCAGCTGTGGACTGAACATGGGCTGCGCGATTCTTCCCATAAGCTTAAGTGACGGTCGGTCCGTTACCTTGGTCGGACGCGGGGGAGGACACTCGCCTCCAGAACGACCAGAAGGCGTGTCTTTAGTTAATCTTAAAACAGGAACCACGATGTGGACGCTTCCACTGGAGGGTTACATGAGTACACAGACGAATCTTATCCGTAACAATAAGGTGTATATCTTTCACAAGACTTCTCATCTGACCGTGAATGCCTTAACCGGACAAATTGAGAAGGAGGTCTCCATTGTTGATGATATTCCTACACGTAAACGTAGCGGAGATGATTGGACTTCCATCCAAGTAACTCTTGAATCCAGAAAGGGAAGAATGATTACCCAAGGTTCGAACTTGTTAGTTGGGAACTATCACTACTATCGAAGTTATACATCGCCCTATCTGGGGCGTGTTAATGTTGATACAGGTGCCGTAGAGCACCTGGAGTTGCCCCTGCAGGTTTCACGAATTCCTGGAGAAGAAGATCGATTCCAATGGCACATTCCGGCTCTGTCGAAGACAGATCCGGAAATGAGGTTACAAGCTTTTGCAGAAAACGACATGATCAATTCGAGGGGGCATATCGTCTTTGATGACGCTCGTTCCAAAGGAAATGGTTGGGGGCATATCGCTGCGCCTACGATGTCTGTGGCAGGAGACTACCTCTATATCCCTGTAATGAGTGGGACGGTATACGTAATCAGGCACGATGTGGATGAACTCAACGAGAATGCCATCAAGGCTGTTAATGATTTAGGTCCCGTGGGCAAATCTTGGACTCGAGCAAGTCTATCTTTCTCAAATGGAAAGGTGTTTGCGCATACGATTCGTGAATTAATCGCCATAGGGAATTAGGCATAATTAAGAGGCTTAGGCTTACCGGAAACATAGGAACAAAAAAACGAGCCGAATAATCGACCCGCTTTTTCACCTACTTAGACTGACTAACTACTCAAAATCTTGATCAGTAAATATTCTAAGGAAATAGATATCATCTTCTAGATCAGGGATGGTGATTTTGATATCGCCACCGGTAGTGCTAACATCGTCAGAGCCTAAAGCCAATTGCGCCCAATCCGCATCCTGTAATTTTGAAGACTTCTGTATTCTCAATCTTAAGAAAATTTCTCCGGTATCTGGATCTCTGCCTACGACGGGGGCCAAAAGATTTAGATCCTTCAATTGAAACTCAGTAGAATAGAAGCCTGCCCCAAATGCTGCAGCCTGAAGATTTGTGAGTAAATCTGAATTATCCTGATCCGGATCACATCCATAATCGACCAAGAATAATTCTGAGCCGTCCCAAATGCCGTCGCCATCTGTATCCGGATTCCCAGGATCTTTGCCTGCTAAGAATTCGTCATAATCTGAGAGATTGTCCTTATCAGAGTCTTTGTCTTTATCATTGATCACAGTTGGATCGAGTTCTTCCCATTGATCTGGAAAACCATCGCCGTCACCACCATTCTCTTCGTCTAGCCACACAATAATAACCTGTTTGAATCCTGGCCAACCCATGTCTCCATCTGCATCAAAAGGAGCCACTCGTAAGACAGCAGTTACTCCGTCGAGATTCGCTTTAGTCAAATCAACGGGTGGCATAAATTCTAGGATTTTGGGAGCTAATTCGTCTGGTTCCAAATCAGGCTCTAACGACACAGGGTCACCTACATCTTCACCATCAACCATCCATTGGTACTCAATGCGTGCAACGCCCGGATTTTCTTCCTCTTCGGTTGGAGGCACAACTCGGCGAAACGTGTTGCTGAATGCAACAGACCAATCTCCTTCGCTATCCTGAACGCGGCAAGTAAGTCTGTGAAAGCCTATTTCAAGTGCGTTTATTTCATCGACCGGAATGTGGACGATCAAGCTCGCGGTTTCTCCTGGAGTTCCAGTCAGTGGGATCTTTTTTCCATTTCCCTGGCCAGGATCGGTATTAAAGAAATATTCAGCAGCGACTATGTCAGGGGTTGATGCTCTTTCGGTTTCCGCACCCTTTTTGAAAGTACGTGAAAATCCGATCGAGTAATTGCCTTGATCATCTCGAGTTCTAACAACGAGTAGATGAAAACCATCATCTAATGCTGCGATCGTGGTATCAGGAATAACAACACTAGTATCTATCGTTGGACCCAAGGGTTCCGGAAGAGGGATATCAGTGCCGTTGCCGGGACCTGGATCAACATCGAAATAGTATTCGGCATACTCGATGATTGGTAATTGGGCATAGGCCAGATGGCTTAGAGCTGTGAGAAGCCCCAGAAAAAAAAGACATTTTCGAAATTTCATATCCGCTTAATTTGAAGTTTAGCGGACTATTCAGGAAATGCTTCGGCTTCTACTTCGAAAGTCAAAGCAGTTAAACCAGTTGCCGTTGAGGGGGCGGTTAGCCGGGTCAACCTCGGATGTTCCGGAACGCCGGATAGGACATATGGACCAGGTCATCCAAATGCCCATATCTTGGTCGCTAAAACCAGCTTCAAAAGCCGTACTGTCTGCTTTTAATTGATAAAAAGCGTCAAGTCCGCCACTTGCTTGAGAAAAAACATCTGTTACGAGTTGATTGTTGATGTTTCCACCTCCCTCTTCGAGGAAGTTGGTCCCGACTGTCATACAGAATGAAAAGGATCCCCCGTCTATGAAAT
>CALJGU010000212.1 GCA_938075565.1 uncultured Opitutales bacterium
TAACAGGTATAACTGTAAATCATCCCGACTGGTTATTTTTCGACCATGAAACGATAAAACAATATAGCGGCACACTTCCCCTGGAATGGATAGATCCTACCGATCCAACAGAGCTAGAGGACTGCACAGAGGGAGTTAACAAACTCGATATTGTAGAGTACCTTAGAAGCACTCATGGGATAAGGGGATTAGTAAGTGAATTCAGCGGCGATGAATATCAATTGATGATCGGATTCAACGGTCCAGCATATACTGCATACGGGACTGTTGAACGCGAAAACGGAAGCTATACACTTAACGAATCAACCTTGGGATTCATGAGCCTGATGAATGATTTGCACAAAGGGCGAGACACAGGGACCGTTTGGTCTGCAGTCATTGATATTTCAGCCGTAATCATGATCATCGCTTCACTGACAGGACTTTATCTCTTATTGGGACTTAAGAAGCGCAAACACATGGGAATAATTACAGGATTAGTTGGAGGTATCGCCTTCCTGCTGTTTTATTTACTCTTCGTACCTTAAAAAAAACTGGCACCTTTACAGGTACGAGCCCGCAAAAAAAATAATCCGAAACTTAGCGAGGGAGATAGCTCTTACCCATCAAGTAGGCATCGACTGCTTGAGCAGCGCCACGGCCTTCGTTGATGGCCCAAACAATCAAGCTTTGTCCACGACGAGCATCACCCGCTGCAAATACACCATCCACATTGGTTGCATACTTTCCGTATTCAGCTTGTGCGTTCGAGCGTGGATCCTTCTCAACACCGAGTTGATCCAGCACACCACCTTCAGGTCCAAGAAAGCCCATCGCCAAAAGAACGAGATCTGCCTTGATAACTTTTTCTGAGCCAGGCACGTCCACCGGAGTCATCCGACCGTCGTCCTGTTTTTGCCACTCGATCTGACAGGTATGAAGTTCTTTCACGTTCCCATCCTCATCGCCGACAAATTTCTTGGTAGTTACCAAATAAGACCGAGGATCGTCACCTTGAATGGCGATTGCTTCTTCTTGTCCGTAGTCGACTTTCAAAACTCGGGCGTATTGTGGCCAAGGGTTTCCAGCTGTTCTGGAGTTAGTCGGCTGAGGCATGATCTCGAGCTGCTGAACATGCTCGCAACCATGACGCAATGACGTACCCACACAATCAGTACCTGTGTCACCACCGCCAATCACAACGACATGCTTTTTGTTAGCTGAGATGTAATTACCATCCTCAAGCTCACTATCCATGAGGCTCTTTGTATTCGCCCCCAGGAACTCCATGGCAAAGTTAACGCCTTTAAGTTCACGCCCTTCAACTGGAAGGTCACGTGGAACCGTGGCACCCGTGCAGATAACTACGGTATCAAAATCTTCCTTGAGTTTGTCTGCTGCAATGTCTTTTCCAATCGTGGTATTACAAACAAAGGTTATCCCTTCGTCTTCCATCAACTTGATGCGACGCTCAACCACATGCTTCTCCAACTTCATATTGGGAATACCATACATGAGTAATCCGCCTGGGCGATCAGCACGTTCGTAAACCGTCACCGTATGACCAGCAGAGTTTAGTTGAGCCGCACAAGCGAGGCCAGCGGGACCAGAGCCAATGACAGCTACGGTTTTACCCGTCCGCTCTTCTGGAATGTTAGGCGTCACCCAACCCATTTCAAATCCACGATCAATGATAGATACCTCGTGGTGCTTGATGGATACCGGGGGAGCATTAATGCCCAATACACAAGAGCTTTCACAAGGCGCAGGACACACACGGCCAGTGAACTCAGGAAAGTTATTCGTCTTCAACAAACGAGCCAAAGCATCTTTCCAGAGACCACGATAAACCA
This sequence comes from uncultured Opitutales bacterium, assembly GCA_938075565.1. Lineage (GTDB taxonomy): Bacteria > Verrucomicrobiota > Verrucomicrobiia > Opitutales > UBA2995 > UBA2995. Next base: position 1,833 of record CALJGU010000212.1, read on the forward strand.
AATCATTCCATTCCGGAATCAAGTTGTTTACCGGACAGCCTGCGATACCAGGACCTTGCGCCGATTCAGCAGCCATACAGAACGGCACGCCACAATCCATACAACGAGAGGCCTGTGATTGTATATCACTCACCGCCATCTCGGTGTGAACTTCTTTCCAGTCGCCTACTCTGAGTACCGGGTCCCGGTCTTCAGGCAAGTTTCTATTGATGTTTAAAAATCCAGTAGGGTTTCCCATATCTAAAATAGTTTATTAATTCTTCGATTAAGGTGATTACTTCGCACCAGCAAGTTGACGCATATGCATGTCGAAAGCCTCTTCGGCAATTTCTTCATCCTTTTCAAACTTACCAGTAGCTCGTGCCTCATCCATATACTGGAGCATGCGCTCATAATCGACAGGCATGACACGGACAAATTTGCCAAGCATAGTGTCCCAATCCTCAAGGATCTCCTGAGCGACATCCGACTTCGTGTTAGCCTGATGTTTCTCAATCAATGATTTCAGATCAGCGATGTCCTCGTCGTTTTCGACAGGACCCAGCTTAACCATTTCCATGTTACAACGAGATGCAAAATCACCGTCACGATCCAGAACGTAAGCAACTCCACCGGACATACCCGCTGCGAAGTTCCGCCCAGTGCTGCCCAAGATGATGGCTTTACCACCTGTCATGTATTCGCAGCCGTGATCTCCGACACCTTCGACAACGGTGGTCACACCCGAATTTCTTACACAGAAACGTTCACCCGCGATTCCACGAATAAAGGCTTCTCCTTCGGTACCTCCAAAGAAGGCTACATTACCAATGATGATATTGTCGCGTGCTTTGAATGGAGCTGTGCGATCAGGATAGACCACGAGCGTTCCACCGGAGAGACCTTTTCCAAAGTAGTCATTCGAATCCCCTTCGAGTTCGAACCGAACTCCCTTAGCGGTAAAGCAACCGAAGCTCTGCCCAGCAGCACCCCGGAATTTCACATCCACGGTTCCTTCAGGAAGTCCTTCTCCTTTATACTTCTTGGAAATCTCATTGGAGAGCATCGCACCCACCGTTCGATCGGTATTTACAATATCATACTCCAGCTTAACCGGCTCTTGGTTATCAAGCGAAGGCGCAGCGTCTTTGATTAATTTCCGATCCACGATATCCTTAATCAGGTGTTCCTGATCGGTATCCTGGTGCAAACCATCCCCGTCACGCGGATCCGCACGATGAAGGATCGGACTCAGATCCAGGTTCTTGTATTTCCAGTGATCCAGTTCGTCACGGAATTTTAAGACCTGTGTCTGACCCACCATTTCGTTGATGGTACGGAAGCCAAGCTCGGCCATGATTTCCCGCAAGCCTTCAACCATCATGGTGAAGAAATTTATAACGTTTTCGACCTTACCATTATAGCGGTCACGCAACTTCTTATCCTGAGTCGCAATTCCAACCGGGCAGGTATTCAAATGACACTTACGCATCATAATACAGCCTTCGACTACCAGAGCAGCGGTAGCAACACCCCACTCTTCAGCACCCAACAAAGTGGCAATCGCCAAATCACGAGGTGTCTTAAGCTGTCCGTCCGTCTGAACGACGATACGATCTCTCAACCGATTGCGAACCAAGGTCTGGTGAGTTTCAGCAAGCCCGAGCTCCCAAGGAAGACCAGCGTGCTTAATAGAACTCAACGGTGAAGCTCCGGTGCCACCATCGTGACCCGCAATCAGAACCACATCGGCGTAGCCTTTACAAACTCCGGCAGCAATCGTTCCAACACCCGCTTCAGAAACGAGCTTTACGTTCACACGTGCTTCTCGATTTGCATTTTTCAGATCATAAATAAGCTGAGCCAAATCTTCGATCGAGTAAATATCATGGTGAGGCGGTGGAGAAATAAGTCCCACACCCGGCGTTGAACCTCTCACGCGGCCGATCCAGGCATCCACCTTGTGACCAGGCAATTGTCCACCTTCACCGGGCTTTGCACCTTGAGCCATTTTGATCTGTAGCTCATCGGCGTTAGCCAGGTAGTAAGAAGTAACTCCAAAACGCCCAGAGGCTACCTGCTTGATGCGCGACTTCTTCAAGTCACCATTTTCATCAGGCTCGAAGCGGATGGGATCCTCTCCCCCTTCTCCACTATTACTTTTGCCACCCAGACGATTCATGGCGATCGCCAGAGTCGTATGCGCTTCCCAGGAGATAGATCCAAAGGACATCGCACCGGTAGCAAAACGTTTAAATATCTTCTCAGCTGGTTCGACTTCTTCGAGCGGAACCGATTCCCGATCGGACGCAAACTCCATCAAACCACGGAGCGTGTAAGCATCTCGAGATTGGTCGTTCACGGTTTTCGCATATTGATCGAACATCTTTCGATCATTAGCTGCAGACGAGTGCTGAAGTAAACGAATCGTAGTCGGGTTAAACAAATGCCGCTCACCACCGAGACGCCATGCATAGTCACCTCCGGAATCGAGCACATTGTCTTTCACCAAATTGTCTTCCAATGGGAAACCTTTGCGGTGCTTCAAGAGAGCTTCTTGGGCTATCTCGTCCAAGCCCAGGCCTTCAACACGGCTCACGGTTCCAGTGAAATACTTGTTGATCACTTCGCTGCCAATACCAAGCGCCTCAAAAATCTGAGCGCCCTGGTAAGATTGCAGGGTTGAGATACCCATCTTGGA
>CALJGU010000213.1 GCA_938075565.1 uncultured Opitutales bacterium
TACCTAATCGATGTTGTCACCCTACAACCGGGAGACGAACGACCTGAAATGCCCGAGAAGGATGAACCACTCACACCTTATGAACTGGCTCTAGTGACCAAGTGGATTGCGACAGGCGCAAGCGACGACACACCGGAAAATGCTAAGCAGCTCTATAATCAAGACAATCCACCCCAATACGCTGTTCCTCCGGTTCTGACTTCCCTTGATTTTTCGCCGGATGGTGAGCTGCTCGCCGTGGCCGGTTTCCATGAAGTACTTATCCACAAAGCGAACGGCTCAGGATTAGTCACTCGACTCATTGGATTATCCGAACGGATTGAATCTGCGCGATTTTCGCCGGACGGCAGCATGCTGGCCGTTGCAGGTGGACTCCCAGGTCGGATGGGTGAAATCCAAATCTGGGATATAAACAAAAGCCAACTCATATTATCCAAACCAGTCGGCTTCGACACAGCCTATGGAGCCAGTTGGTCACCGGACGGTAAATCTCTCGCCTACGGACTCCCGGACAACACGGTCCATGCATTTGACGTTGAGGAGGAGAAAGAAATTCTCTTGATGGGTGGCCATAGTGATTGGATTCTGGATACAGCATGGTCCGTAGATGGCCAGCACCTGGTATCTGTAAGTCGTGACATGAGCTCCAAGCTCACCCATGTAGATACTGAACGTTTTATCGATAATATAACTTCCATCACACCCAACGCACTCAAAGGAGGCGTGAATGCCATTGATAGCCATCCCAAGTGGGACCACATTCTAGTGGGCGGCTCCGACGGAGTTCCACAGATTTACCGAATGCACCGAGAGACTGATCGGAAGATCGGAGACAATGCCAATCTCATTCGCAAGTACCCTCCCATGATTGGACGCATTTGGAGTGCAGCATTCGCACCTGATGCTAAGAGCTTTGCTGCTGTCTCAAGCCTTAACGGACTAGGTCAGATCAAACTCTATAAATCAGATTACGATGCAACGATCACTCCGGAATTAAAGAAGCTATTTGAAACTGCCCGACGCAATCCGGATGGAACCAAGAACATTGATCCCAAAATCGAAGAGTTTCATACTCGTGGCACAGAAGAGGTTCATTCCCTGGATCTCGATTCACCTGTTTTCTCAGTCGCCTATTCACCTGATGGAAAAACCGTGGCCGCAGGAACCTCTGATGGACGTATCCTATTCGTGGATGCAAACAATGGCGAAATAAGAAAGACCATTATACCAGTAGAGGTTTCCGACTCAAAGTCGCTGGCAAAGCATCAAGCTAAAGAAAACCCAATTAACCTAAAAAAAGGAAAGGCCAACCAGGGATTAAATACACTCACAGAAGACCAACAGCTCGTTTCCATATCCATCTACCCTGCGAACATTACGCTGAACGGACCGATGAGTTATAATCAGGTGCTCATTAACGGTGAACTCGCATCTGGAGATATTATCGACCTCACACGTCAAGTAGACTGGAGCCTCAGCAAGACGGTTGCCTCGGTTGATGATAGAGGGGTCGTTCGTCCCAACATCAATGGTCGAGGTACTTTGACTGCGAGTTTCAAAAGGAAGAAAGCTTTCGCCAAAATCTCCGTCGAAGGATTCAAGGATGAATACACCCCTGACTTTCTGGTAGACGTAAACCCTATCCTAACACGCCTCGGTTGTAATGCCGGCACATGCCATGGAGCCAAAGATGGTAAGGCAGGTTTTAAGCTAAGCTTGCGAGGCTACGACAATCTCTTCGATGTTCGTGCATTTAGCGATGATCATGCTGCCAGGAGAGTAAATTTCGCCTCACCAGATGATTCGCTCATGCTACTCAAAGCAACAGGTGCTGTGCCACACGAAGGCAGCATGGTGACCGAAATTGGCTCCAATTATTACAACACGATTCGCCAGTGGATTTCTGATGGAGCTCAGTTCAATGCGGATTCCGAAAAAGTGGAACGTATTGAACTCCAGCCACAAAATCCTGTCATTCAATCGATTGGCTCCAGCCAACAAATCCGGGTCATCGCTCACTATCCAAATGGATCTCAGCGTGATGTCACCTTGGAATCTTTCGTTGAGATCGGAGATACCGAAGTAGCCTTTGCCGATGACTTTGGTCTCGTAGGAACTCTACGACGCGGTGAAGCACCCATCCTTGCTCGCTATGAAGGCGCCTACGCAGCCACCACACTCACAGTAATGGGAGATCGCACCGGCTATGAATGGAAAGAACCCAACACCTGGAACGACATCGACAAACTAGTTGCCGCTAAATGGCAGCGCTTAAAAATTCTACCATCAGACCTATCAGCCGATGAGGCATTCGTTCGCCGCATCCATCTAGACTTAAACGGACTGCCACCTACCCCCGAAACCATCATCTCGTTTCTGAAAGACGATCGTCCAGCGAAGCTGAAACGTTCCGAAATGATCGATTCACTCATCGGATCTCCTGAGTTCGTGGATCATTGGAGCAACAAGTGGGCCGACATGCTTCAGGTGAATTCAAAATTCCTAGGTAAAGACGGAGCTCAATTATTCAGGAATTGGATACACGACCAGGTGTCCGAAAACCGACCCTACGATGAATTCGTTTATTCAATTCTGACAGCAAGTGGTTCTAACAAAGAAAACCCTGCCGCCTCCTATTATAAGATTTTAAGGACTCCAGAAGAATTGGTTGAAAATACCACCCATCTGTTTCTAGCCACTCGCTTTAATTGCAACAAGTGCCACGACCATCCCTTTGAAAAGTGGAACGTCGACAACTACTATCAGACCGCCGCCTTCTTTTCTCAAATTGGGCTCAAGCGAGATAAAGAAAACGCACCTGAGAAAAACATTGGAGGCAGTGCAGTCGAAAACGCCAAGCCACTCTATGAAGTCATTTCTGATCTCACCGAAGGCACTGTTACAAATATCGTAACTGGCGAGGTAGCCAACCCAGCCTTTCCCTACCCGGCCACATCGAAAGCAATAAAGGACGAGAACAATCTGCAACCCTCCAGACGGAAACAACTCGCTGCCTGGATCACTGCAGAAGACAATCAGTACTTTGCCAAGAGCTACGCTAACCGTATCTGGGGATACCTTACCGGAACAGGCATCATTGAGCCCATCGATGACATACGCGCCGGCAATCCCCCAACCAATCCAGAGCTACTTAACTACCTCACAGATTACTTTATAGATTCCGGCTTCGACGTAAGAGCTTTAATCAAGGAGATCTGCAATTCGCGCACCTACCAACTATCGATCCAAACCAATCCTTTCAACGAGGATGATGAGATCAATTACTCCCATGGAAAAGCGCGCCGACTTCCCGCCGAAGTTATTTACGATGCGGTTCACGCCGTCACTGGATCGACTCCCAACATCCCTGGCGCTAAACCTGGCATGCGAGCAGCTCAACTTGCAGATGCCAAACTCGATACTAAGAGCGGATTCCTAGCGAACCTGGGTAGACCCACTCGGGAATCCTCTTGTGAATGCGATCGCACCAATGACGTACAACTTGGCGCAGTCATGTCTTTACTCAGTGGTCCCGCGATTGCTGA
>CALJGU010000214.1 GCA_938075565.1 uncultured Opitutales bacterium
GCGTAAGCTTCCAATAATCGAAGTTCTAAAGAGAGAATGATCTAGCTCAGTCTTGAACTGAGCATCATGAGGGAAGATTCCCTGGGGGCGCAGGGTTTCGTTGGTAGATGATTTCATATGATCGCGGGAGATACCGATCGATTGATACTAAGACACGTCCCGCCCCACTTTTTATGAAAAACAATTCAATTTTTTCTGAAATAAAATGACCCAATTCCTCATAGCACCAGACCCAGTCTTCATGACTAATCCGTAAACTAAGGAAAGCCAAGGACTTACAGAACTTATGAAAATTAAATTGGCCCTAAAAACTACCCCGAATACCCATAAAAATAGTTCTACCGGTGCCCGCAAAACGGTGATTACGTTCACGAACTCCAAAATAGGTAAACTCCTTCTCATTCGTAACGTTAATGGCCTCCAAGGTTAACTGGAGATCTTGAAATCCCGGCATGGAATAGGTGGCACTCACATCCAGCTGTCCCGCTGGATCGCGAGTGCGAATATCGGGCAGCGTACCCTGCAGGCCTGTACTTTCTGGAAACGAATCACGCCAGTTGTAGGAGCCTCGAATTCCAAAGCTGTCTGATTCGTAGTAGAGAATCAAATTGAAGAGGTTTTGAGACAATCCCTGGATGGCTGTAGTCACCACCGTATTCCCTGAAGACAAGGTCACGTCCGAAGAATCAATAAAGGAGTAATTGCCGTAAAACCCAAGTCCATCGACGATGAAATCAAGCGGATGCTGCAAAATAAATTCGAAACCACTGATTTCACGGAGCTCATCTGAATTTACGGTAGTCGCTTGGGTTACAAGCGTATCTGGAGTGAGATCTACATAAATGTTCGGATCGAGGTCGTTGAGGTTAATTCCTGTCTGACTAAAGGGAACCGTTCGGGTCTTGTCCTCAATGAAGCCAGTGATCTCCTTGTAGAAAAAGTTCAATGCCACCAGTGAATCGGGCGCATAATACCATTCGGCCGTCAGGTCTATTTGGTCCGATAGAAAAGGATTCAGGAACGGATTTCCGCTCGTAGATGTAAAGTCATCGTTGAACTTGGTATTGGCTTGAAGCTGCTCAAAGCTGGGCCTGGTCATCGCTTGGCCGCCAGACAATCGCATAACCACGTCGTCATGGATATCGTAGGCTAGATTGAAGGAAGGAAGGAGGTTTGCATAATCACGCTCAATGAAGATATCCGCACCTTCAGGTGTTTTATTTTCTGAGGTCTGAAATGTACGAATTCCTCTAACGCCCACGTTGATTCGTAGATCTTTATTAAACAGATGGGACACGGTGTTAAATTCTAGAAAAGCACCGATGTTCTCCTCTTCGACTCGTGGAGAATCACTGGGACCTGCCACTGCCGTTTCAAGGACCGCTCTATTGCCTCCACTAAAGAAACCATCAAGTGCTGGAAAGTCTGCGATAATATGATCTGTCACTGAACCAGCGGGTGACCCTAGAGTTGCCCCAAAATCGCGCACCAAGTCTGAAAGGAGTTTCGTGCCTTGAGTAATCGGAATAACTCGGCCACCGGAAAATTCATTAAAGAAGGCAATCGCTTCGTCGTTATTATCACGGTTATTTTCAAAACGTTCAAAGGCGTCAAAAGCGATCCCCAGCTTCAGGTTCCTGGCATCATTTCCTAAAATAGCATCCAGGTGCGCACTGATGTTATCTTCCTGCTGGACGTTGATACGGTTCCTAAGCAATGAAATGGAAGGAACGTCCATTCCAGATCCATCAGCAGTTGGGACACCTCCGCCATCCACATTTAAAAGGGTGTTATTATAATTCAATGGATCTCTAACATCCACGCTCGAAGCAATGGTAGGAATGATACCTGATATATAGTCGAGAGTGACCGTAGAATCTTTAATCTCGTGCAAGTAGGTTTGCTGTAGGTTCTCATATCTTGAATCGTTTAAAGCAAAGGAAGCATTCACTTGAACCCAGTCGTTTAGATCCCACTTTGAGCTTATTGAGAACTGCTCAAAATCGTCGTCGAAACCAATCTCCCTACTCTCAGAGCGACGATCCGCATTGCCTATCGTTCCACGCAATAGGGAATTCGCTGGCGATATTTCAAAACCGATCGGAATCAGATCAGATTGATTTCGCAACTCCACGTCTAAATTATGACGCTCTTGCACTTCCCTTAATTCGGTGGAGAAAAAATCAAAGTTAAACAATACCGTATCACTGGGACGAAACTGAGCTGCGATCACATAACCCTTTCGATCACGCGATCCCAATTGCAGGTCTGTCCTCTGGAGTCGAGGAAGACGAACGGCTTCCAATTGCCCTGAATCCAAATCAACCGTAGGGTCATCACGAATAACCCCAATGGTCCGACGCTCACCCTTTGTTATCCAATCCTCGAAAAGAACGCTTTGTAGTCCCGATTTGTTGACCGGAATGCCATCTCCATCCGAATCAAAATCGAATCCCCGAATAACTCCACCATAGCCAGCCGCCCCCCAACCAAAGCTTTCATGAGCATCCACACGGTAAGTTCTTTTCGACATGGCGTAGCCTGCCAGGAGACCGAATTTCCCATCATTGAATGTTTGAGTAGCCAATAGGTGACCACGCGGATCCCATTCTTCGGATAGGTCGTTATATCCCATCTGAAACGAGGTGGATACCTTGAGGCCTTCACCCAAAAAATCAAACGGACGTACATTACCCAGATTAATGACTCCTGAAATGCCACCTTCCACTTGAGAAGCCAGAGCGGTCTTATCGACAGCTATTCGATTAAATAACTCGGATGGAAATATATCAAAGTCTACGTCCCTGCCACTACTGGCCGTAGAAAGGGGCACGTCGTTTAATAGGACTCGGATGAAGTTCGAACCCAATCCACGAAGTTGAATCCTTTTGCCCTCTCCATTTTCCCGTTCAATGGCGATGCCCGGTATTCTCTGTAAGGCCTCTGCGAGATTAAGATCTGGGAACTTCCCCAGGTCCTCCGCAAAGATGGTGTCCTGGAGCTGTACGGATTTGCGCCTGGTTTCCAGAGAGGCGACTAGAGATTCACTGAAATCATCTATCACTGCATAAGTGTCCAGGTTCACAATGGAGTCTGAAACGCCATCTTTGTCTTTTCGGCGTTTCTTTGACTGCCCAAATTTAAACCACTGGGAAAACGTCTTTAAGAAACTCTCATCCGGGCCTTCTCCCTTAATTTCAGGTAAGGCCTCTTCACCGGATGCTGAATCAGTGGATGTATCCGAACCTCCAACGCCAGCTGAATCATCTTTCAATCGAATACCGAATGCATTCCCGTCGGTTACGGGGACCAAGACGAGAGAGGTGCCGCTTAGCATTTTCTCTAAAACGGCTTTCGGTTCCAATTTCCCATGTACCGCATTGGTGGCAATTCCGATAACAGCCTTGGCCGTATACACTAATTCAATACGCCCTTGTTCAGCCGCCATTTTAAGCGTTTTTTCAGCGGGACCGGAAGGAATATCGTACACCAGTGTCTTAGCCTCGATGCCAAATATCGGTGCGCAGAACAGGATTACTCCAGCAAGGAGATGAAGCGCCTGGAAGTTCCAATGGAACAACCTCATTCAGTGTTTGTAGTGTGCTTTTCAAGCGATTCCTTAAAGAAGAGCTCAACTTCTCAAGAGACACGCAGGAAAGTAGTTTTTGTGAAGACTATGGGAGATTTATAAATATGAACTTCTATAAACTGGCCAATGCATCCTCAAAGATCAATAGCCAGCAGTAATTACTTGGAACGCAGAATAATTACTGATTCTCCCATTCTTTCCGCCTGGATATCCGAAATTGCGGGCAGTAGTTCCACAAAGTCATCAATGTTTTGAGGCCTGATGGTTACCGTTAATTCCGTATCCTCGATCGTAGGGTCTTCAATCACAAGTTTTCGGTAATTCCGACGATTGAACTCGAACACAATATCGGACAAAGGAGCAGCATCGAAGTAAATAACCTGCTTGAGCCAGGTGAGTTCATGTTCGAGCTCCAAATCCGAAAGGGTGGACACTTCGAGACAGCATTGGTCAGTGCCAATTTCAAAAACGGTTTGCTGACCTGCCGAGAGCTCCTGAACAAACGCAGTTTCTGAAGCATCTTGGGCAAGGGATTGATCGTAATCCTCAGGCTGGACTCGAACTCGGCCTTCCGTGACAAGCACGCCTACTGAGTCATCTCGAATCTGCACATTGAAAATCGTGCCCACCGCTTGTACGGAGACTCCATTGGCCATCACGGTAAACGGACGTTGCGGATCTTTTGCTATGGTGAAGTAAGCTTCACCGGATTGAAGCGAAATCAGGCGCCTGTCCTTCGAAAAGTCTACCGTGGCTTGGGTGCCCAAGTTTAATTCAACAACTGAACCATCTTCCAGAACATGCCGTTCGTAACCCAAAGCAAATTCTCCGGAAGACAATTTAGTCGGTTCCGAAAATGCATCTGACAGTACCGTGATGCCGAGCAGGCATCCCAATGCAATCACAGCAGCGGTCGCAAATACCCATGCAGGAAATTTCGACTGAGACGGCTTTTTGACTTTGTCGCCATCCAGGAGGTCTCGATTCGTTTTCAGACTATGCTCAGGTCGCCAGTCTGCCAATATATCAAGCTGCTTCCAGGTCTCCTGACGCTGCTGATAGGCGTCGGCATGATCGGGATCTGCCGCCAACCATTCAAAAAATGCATCCTGATCTTCGGGCGAAAAGTCGTAACTTTGTTTGATGACCCAGTCAGCAGCTTCGGCATTGATCCGAGCTCTTCTTGTGTCGTTCGATTCTGTATTTCCTCTACTCATGATATACGGCTGTGCCCTTGGCCATGCATATGCTCCGCACATTTATCTAATCCAATCGTCAATTGGCGATAAATGGTGGGTAGGGAGAGGTTCAGTTCTAGGGATATTTCTTTGGGTGTCATTCCGTAAACTTTACATAGGGTGAATATTTGCCGGCACTTCTTAGGGAGTGATTGAATGGCAATAGTTAGAGCTTCGAGCTCTTGATTTCGAACGATGGTCTCCTGAACATTTTGTTCATTATCCAGGATTTCCATATCCTCAATCAGGGTTAAACGCTCTCCACGGACGTTAGAGGCGCGAACCATATTAAGCGCAATATTCCGTGCCGTCGCGAAAAGGAAGGCTTTCGGGGCTTTGATTGGCTTTTCTTTATGACTCCGCAGAATTCGCAGGTAGCTGTCCTGAATCACATCATCTACATCGACTCCTTTCGGAAATCGACTGTGCAACCAACCACGAAGCATCGCCTCGTGCGGGAGCAGGTTCTGGGAGAACCATAGACTTTGATCAGAGAATTTGGGAGCCATTCAGAAAATACAATGAGCTTAACAGCTCTAGAACACCCCAGTTACCAGATTTTATCAAAACCAATTTTAAATTAAGGGACTGAATCTATCCAAAAAAGCCCAAACCTCCCTATTTACATCCTGTTCGAAGCAATTAACTCAAAGGTGCCCCGCCCTTGCCAGTTCCGCAAAGAGAGACCTTCATCCCCAGCTTGGCGGCCAATGCGGCCTTCGTTTGCATTGCCAGGTCAGCTTCTTCTGCGCTGTTGGCATAAGCCAGCTGAATGTGGTTGGCCTTGTGTCGGGCCATCATTTCGTCGCGCGACACTCCGTAAGTGATACAATGCATGATAGGCCATTGGGGAGTCGTTTCATTGAGGCGACGTTGGGTTTCTTCTTCAGGCAACTCGATCGCTTCTCCACGACCCAGATCCATGCACAGCTGTCCACCTTGCACAGATCCATCGACCCAGATGCGACTCCACACCACTTCACCCGGATGCGATATGCCCTGTAAGGTTGAGCCCCCTTTCCCGAAGTACATGATCGGCTGTCGATAACCATGGCAGTTTGCATAGCCGCCGTTGTGCTCTACGGGAACGGAGCCACTGATGAGAAACACCCAGACGTATTCGTCGGTGGTTCCGCTTCTATCAGCATCGCCCCACCGTAAATCGTGCAGCGTATTTTCCGGCGGTTGCCCCAGAGCATCGTGCACGCGCTGAGTCAGCAATCCATCCAGTCCGGCGCACTCGTCCACTTCGTTAAAATGAGTAAATGGTTTTCCGGCCCGAATAACTTCACCGGCATCATTCGTCACAGGCGGACGGTCACTGCTATTGAGTAAACCTTCCGCAAGGTCAGAGGCAGGACAGAGGTCTTTGAGTCCCTGTTGATATTGAATGCCGATCGCGTCGCATCCAAATAAATCTCCGATCCGACAAGCGGCAATATACAATTTGCACTGCTCAAGAACTTGCGCCTCGGTCAGGTCCTCAACTTCGTCTTCACCGAAGTGAAAATTGAACCCACGATCACAAATCCACTGATAGGTTGAAGCAGCATCTTCGTCGCTGACCTCCTGCATGCCAGCATAGAGGGCTGACTGACTCAGCCGTTCTTTGTAAACACCAGTTGAGAAAAGTAAGTGGTCAGGAATGATGGCATTGAACATACCCATGCAGCCTTCGTCGAAGACGCCCATAATGGCTTTGTCTCTCTGTAACTGTCCGGCCAGTTGGCCAGCAACTTCATCGGCCTGACCCGATACTCCACCAAAAGGATTTACGTGCGGTGTGGTGTGAACGACTTCGCCAACTTCCAGCCAAGATGTTAACCCGTTTAAAAACAAATCATCGCTAAAGTCCTCACTCCAGAGCGTCGAATACTTCACCCCTGCTTTAGTCAGTGAGCCATTGAGATTAAGCATGCCAACAAGCCCAGGCCAAGTGCCCGACCAGTTCGCCACAGTGAGTATGGGCGCCTCGTGGCTGATGAGCCCATGCAGGATGTGATGACTATATTGCCACACCGCCTCGGCTACTATAATGGGTTGCTTAGGATCTATACGGGAAAAGACATCCATGCCTTCCTTCTGACTTCCAATGAAGCCATGGCCACGCGCTTCATTATAGACATGCGCTCGCTCGAGCTCATGCCCAAGCTTCGCCACCACGTCGGTAAGCTGCGCTTCCATTTCGGCTTGTTTCTCCCAGCAGGTCTGGTTGGCACTTTCGCGTAAGTCGCCACTCGCAATCAGGGTAATTTTCATAATGGAGGATTCTATTAGTAAGCTCCGTTCATCGAATGAAAAGGCAAAGCTTTTATAAATAAAATTGTCGATCATTGACGCCTCACCGGGAGCCAACAACACTCCACTTTTCTCGCATACTCTCAAAAGTACAACCATGAAAAAGATACAGTTCGGACTCATCGGCGCAGGACAAATAGCAGATATCAGTGCAGGCGAAATCAACGACCATGCAGCGGCTCAAGTGGTTGCCATCCAGGACCTCAATCAAGGAAGGTGCGAAGGACTCGCCGCCAAGCATGATATAGAACATACCTTTGCAAGCAGCGAGGAGCTACTCGCCTGTGACAAGGTGGATGCAGTTTACATAGCTGTGCCCAATAAGTTTCACGCTCCATTGGCGATCCAGGCACTGCAGGCAGGAAAGCACGTCATCCTGGAAAAACCTTTTGCCATGAACCGACCACAGGCGGAAGAGGTCGCAGCGGCAGCCAGAGTCAGTGGCAAATGTTTTACCCTGGGCATGAACCTTCGCTTCCTTGAGGAGGTTCAACGGATTCGGTCAGTAGTCGAAGAAGGAGAACTTGGAGAGGTCTACCATGCCAAGGCATATTGGTTCCGTCGCTCCGGTATCCCCAAACTGGGTACCTGGTTCGGAAATAAGGAATTGGCCGGGGCAGGAGCCATTAACGATATCGGCGTCCACTACCTGGATGCCTGTTTATACCTGATGAACAACTTTGAGCCCGTATCGGTGTCGGGCGTCACATACACAAAATTTGGTAACCGGGGCTTGGGAGAAGGTGACTGGGGAAACTCAGACAAAGAAGACATCACTTTCGACGTAGATGATTTTGCATCCGCGCTCATAAAAATGAAGAATGGAGCCACCGTTCACCTGGAGGTTACCTGGGCCTGTCAAACCGCCGAAGAAAACCGGCAAGGGATCTAACTCTTTGGCACTGAGGCAGGGGCATCCATGAGTCCAGCCAAGCTTTACCGTCCAGGTTGTAAACCGAATGACTATCACGCGGTAGAAATTGGAAGCCGATCCAACCCATTCCCACACGGCAATCGTTTCCACAACTTCATCAATTATCTAACCGGCGATGAACCGCTGGCCATGAACCTGGAGCAGGGCTTGGCAGTTCAACAAATCCTGGATGCCGTATCCGAATCGAGCCGGACCGGTAGAGAAGTGGTCTTCGACTAGAATCAGTACTCTAGCTTCACCACGGTTGCGATTGAATTTGGTGCTTCCAGTGGTAGAGAGATGAATGCATCGTCGCCACGGATTTCCCATGGCAAGTCTTCACAGCAATCTATAACTTGGATGCTTTTATATGGCCTTCCGTCCATGAGTGGAATCCGGAGCGTTCCGTCTTCTGGCCATTCGAAAACGTGAGCAAAGATCTGCCCCTCTTTCTGAGTAAACCGTCCCCAATCAGGTTTTTCAAATGGGCTCGCATCTGAGCCGTAAATCGATTCCTCATACACGAACAGCCAGTCACCCATCGCGTGCAGTCGTTCGATGCTGGGTGCGGGAATGAGCCCTTCATGTGTCGGGCCTACATTCAAAAGGTAGTTCCCTCCCTTGGAAGCGATATCGATAAGGTTTCGTATCAGAAGCGCATCCGACTTCCACTCATTGTCAGCCGATTTCCAACCCCAGGTTTTATTCATGGTCATGCAGGACTCCCAATCGACACCGGGTAGCCCAGTATCAGGAATTTCCTGTTCAGGTGTTCCATAGTCACCCGCAAAGTCGCCTTCCGCGTCCAACCCCTACATACCTTTGCGCCCTTTATCAACTCGGTTATTGATAATGATGTCGGGCTGGAGATTGCGAACGAAGTTATAGACGTCCTTTCCCATCTCAGTTTTGTAATTCGGGATCCACTCGCCATCGAACCAGAGTATGCCCAGGTCCCCGTAACCGGTCAGCAATTCCTTCAACTGGGGCTTCAAGTAGTTTTACACATACTGGGGGAATCGAGGGTTTTCACGCTCACGATCATTGTACTTGGGATAGAAAGGTCCCTGGGCATCCGGGTGATGCCAATCCATGATGGAATGATAAAAGCTCAGACGGATTCCATGCTTGTTGCAGGCGACAGAAGGTTCTTTCAGGATATCTCTTTTAAAGGGTGAAGCATCCATGATATCCCAATCGCTGACCTTGGAGTCCCAAAGCGCGAAGCCGTCATGATGCTTGGAGGTGATGACGATGTATTTCATACCCCCATTCTTCGCGATACGGACCCACTCATCGGCATCGAAAAACACAGGATTAAACATGTCTGCATATCCTTCATACTCTTCCACAGGTATGGGAGCCCGGTGCATGATCCATTCACCAATGCCGGGAACCTGGTTGCCCTTATAAGTACCACCGTGAACAGAATAGACGCCCCAATGGATAAACATACCAAAGCGGGCTTCTTTCCACCACTCCATGCGATCTTCCCAATCTTCGGGTGTTTCTTCCAGATAGTTGTTACCCATGAGCGAGCAGACCAACATAAGCAATAAACCCGCCCAAAGTACACGACTTACAATTCGCATATTCATAAAATATCCTTAACGAAAATAGACCTTCCCGAAACCAGGTTGCTTAGTTAGAAAGCCTGCTTCTAATTATCATTACCATATGTCTCGTATTATCATTTTTGGCGAAATCCTCTGGGACTGCCTCCCCTCCGGTCCCCGACTGGGTGGCGCACCTCTCAATGCAGCCGCAAACCTGAGCCTCCTCGGTAACGAAGCCATTATGGTTTCTGCACTTGGTAAAGACAAGTTTGGGGAACGCGCGTTGGAAGCGATGAAGCGATACGGTGTGAACACGGAATTTGTCCAGGTGGGCGACCACCCGACGGGAACTGTCGAAGTAACACTCAATGAAGAAGGGGACGCCACCTATGCCTTCACTCCCAACTGCGCCTGGCAACATATCGCAGAATTGATGGAGACCACACCGCTTCCCGAAGGCGACGCATTGCTCTATGGTTCCCTCGCTAATCACGTTCACGAAAACTGGTCTTGGCTGAAAGGTCAGCTAGAGAATTTTCCCGGATTGAAATTTTGCGACATCAACCTGCGGGATCCCTGGGAACTTGAGCTCGTTCAAGAAATCGCAGCTACACCCGATGTCTTGAAATGCAATGAGACTGAGTACGAAGCCATCACTCAATCTGAGGCATCGGTCAGCGACATGAGCCTTTTGAGATCAGCTAAAGAAAAGCTCTCCGATTTCCCCAACAATCTATGCGTTACCTTTGGAAAAGACGGAGCTCTCTACTTTTCAGAAAAAAATGAAATCTTCTCCGGAGCCACGTCCGACATCGAAGTGGTCGACTCTATCGGAGCGGGAGATGCGTTTATGGCGGGACTGATACACCAGTTGGTTTCAGTCGATGAAGATCCTGAATTAGACTTCCTCAATGTGTGCTGCCAGTTGGGTGCTGAGGCCGCATCCCGAAGCGGGGCTTTGCCGGCCCTGGCTTAACCATCGATTAAGCTCAATCTGAACGCTGCCATCTCGCGATCATTGCGCACGAGCAAAACGTCATTGGCAATGACCGGATGGTTCCAGGTCTTTCCTTCAATGGCAGGTATTTTAGCCAGTTCAACAAACGCATCCGGCTTGGCTTCCGCCAGTACCAACTCACCTTCCTCAGAAAGGATGATCAAAATATCCTGGTCGGCCAGGAGTAGCAATTGTCCGCTTCCGTAGCGTCCGCCTTTCCAATTCCGGTCAGCCCCCTCTAGAGTCACAGACACCAAACGATTTCCATCAAATCCATAAACGTGTCTCTCGTGAATCAGGAAGTCGCTGAAGTAAGGTTTGAAGCGATTGGTGGCCCATTGCTCTTCCACAGACCAGCTTCCGTCTGTTTCTCCGACAGTCACACGACTCAGGCCTGAGGTTTCGCCACGGCTCATGAGTAACTCACCATTTTGAATCTGCGCTGGCTGAACAATGCGAACGCCTCCCGGCCACTCGTAATTCCATAGAAGGGATCCGTCATCTGCAGCCGGAGAAGCCGCTCCGGCTTTGCTCATCAAAATAATCTGCTCATGTCCATCGATGGTGAGCATGTGTGGAGAACTGTAACCGTCCTTCCCATCTGGGCTTTTCCATAGAAATGCTCCCGACTGTACCTCGTAGGCAGCAAGAATTCCAGCCGTGGCGATGTAGATCTTGTCCTGAACGATGAGAGGTGAACCTGCTATTCCCCAGGCAGGTATTTTGGCCCCTGTATCTTCCACGGTATTTCGCGACCAAATGAGAGTAATATCGATCGCATTCAAAACGTTAAGCACTCCCGTTGCACCTAAAGCATAGACACGCCCTTCATGAATCAGAGGAGTTGCCCGTGGTCCGGCGCCTGCATTAGCCTCCCAGAAACGAATGGGATCGCTATGTATCCACAATTGCTGTCCGGACTCCAAGCTATAGCAAACAACTACCTCAACTTCACCTCGCTGTTCCTGAGTAAACACGAGGCCTCCGAGCACAGCAAAAGAAGAACACGCAGGTCCGACTGATCGACGCCACAATTCCTGAGGTGGTGAAGTTCCCCAATCGGTATCGAAGGCAACAACAGACACCTTGGCATCTCGGTTTTCACCACGAAATCCCGTCCAGTGAGTCACCATCTCGTTCATCTTGATGTCGGCCAGAGATCCCGCAGAAGCTTCTGCCTCTGCTAAGAAACGATCCTCCGCGGTTTGGCTCCAGCGCCAGGCCATTTCATGATCCCCCGCACTGTCAAAGCCACCGGTTCTAGCAAACAACCAGATTCCTCAGCCGACAAAAATAGCTAGAGCCATAGATGCCCAACGCGGTTCAAGGGATTTGCTCCGGATGAAAGTGACCCAAAGTACAAAAGCCAGGCACACGGTAGGGATCGCAAACATGCCATACATCATACCCATCATAGAGGTACCAATCGATTCGTGTAGAAACATTGAGACCAGCCACATAATCCCGATCACAAGCAGCATACCTCCGATTCGTTCCGACCAGCGTACTCGACTGAAAAATAACCACCAAATTAGAAGCAAAGGTCCACACGCCAGCGAACCGACCATTGCAACTAATAGCCCTTCAGGATAAATAGCCGGTAACACCCAGCGGAGAAACCATTGCAAGAAGACAATGACCAAAGCTGGCCAGAAGCGTAAAGACTGTGGAGTATGGTAGGAATTGTGAATGGTATTAGACATATTCAAAAAATACTCAGATCAACCCACTTTGTTCCAGCGAATTTCAGTCTTATGGATTTTAGTGAACCAAAACTCGATTCTCAGCTGGGAAGGTGATCGATTTGTCCCAATGGCCGGATCCAGATATCACGAAAGCGCACCAAGTCTCCGTGATCTTGTAACTTGAGTGGTCCGGTTGATCTATGGGTTTCAGTGGGTGAAAGTTCTTTATGAGTGGTCGGACCCACGAGTTCTTTTGCATGGTGAACAACTACACCATTGAGCAGCGCCGTGATGCGAGCGTGCTTGGTAAGTACGCCATCTTCAAAAACCGGGCACTCCCACAAAATATCGTAGCTGTTCCACTCGCCTGGTTCACGGATAGCATTTACCAGCGGTGGACATTGACCATAGAGCCCACCCACCGTGCCGTCGGCGTAAGTAGGGTTGTTGTAATTATCAAGGACCTGGACCTCGTATAGCCCCATGAGAAAGACGCCACTGTTTCCGCGACCCTGGCCTTCGCCTTTAATTTCAGGTGGGCAATAAAATTCAAGATGAAGCTGAACATCGCCAAAGGACTCGTGGGTTTGTATGTCTCCAGTTCCTAGAACGACTTCCATGGAACCATCGCCAATCAACTGCCACTGAGCAGGGCCCTTTTCTTTGACCGATTCCCAGGCATCCAGATTGGAGCCATCGAATAATACAATCGCATCGCTCGGCGCTGAATTTCCAGTACCGGGAGTTACGATGGGTGGCTGCGGGCGTGTGCCATCGTGCACCGTGTATCCAGAATCTGGCAACACCGGTGTGTCAGAGTATCCAAGGGGTTCGTTTTCCGGAAAACGATTCAAGCTCGCATATAAACGTTAAGAGTTAGCTACCCAGAAGATACCTTGTCGCAGAATAGCTTCAAACGAAGGGTGATTCCAACCATTTGAGTCATGACCCAGCTGGAAGCAAAAGACGCGGCTGTTTTTCACCTCTCGTGTCCAGGCGGTAGGTCTCATCGTTTTTGGATGATCGACCTTCAGTAACAGATGCCCTTGTGCATCCTCATCAGGCATATGATAGCCTTCATCTACAGTCTCGAAGGACTCAATTCCGGTCAGGATGGGATGAGCTGGATCCAGAACATCAACGTGTTGTTCTACATCGAAGTGAAACTCGAATCCTGCGTCCGGATCGGACTGCCGGTTCTGTAATCCAATCACTTCATCCCAGAAAGGCCAGTCGGGTAATGCAAAGAACGAATGATGAAGCGCAACGACTCCCTGTCCCCTTTCAAAAAGCCGCTCAATGGCCGGGCGCGGATCTCGCTTGAACCAGGTATCTTCATAAGCCACCGACTGCTCCATGGTGTAAAACACAACTGCATCGTAGCTATCGCGGATCTCATCCGGCGAGGTGCCAAAATCATCCAGGTGTTGGATGTAGGCATCGACTCCTTCCATCTTCCGGAAGAGTTGATGAAACGATGGCAGGTCGAATGGATGTCCACCGGTTATGACTGCAATTTTTAACATGAATCAATCTGTCGTGAGATCCCAGGTCTCGTCAAAGGGCGTATGCTGTTCCATCATCATGGCTAGAAGCTGTTTTGCTAAACCCGGGTTAGCAGACGCCAGGTCGCGTTGCTCTCCCACATCCCAAGTGATATCGTACAACTCAACGGGGGCATCCTTGTTTTCATACAAGTTGTGGCGGATAGCCTTCCATTGATTTAAATAGAGCAGTGCTTGCCTACCATCAAGAGATGGGAACTCCCAGTATAGGAACTCATGCCTCTTCTGAGTATCGCCGTTTGCAGTGAGAGTAGGTACGATGGAAATGCCATCGGTATCCGGTGACTCGGTACCGATCAGTTCAGCCATCGTAGGCATCATGTCGTGAAAGCCAGACATCAGGTCGCTTTCTTGTCCCACCGGAATCGTGCCCGGCCAGGATGCAATAAAGGGAACTCGCACACCTCCATCAAAAAGCGCGCGTTTGTAACTCCGGAAATCTCCGTTAGAATCAAAAAACTCGTGATCGTGGTTTCCCTCATGGTGCGGGCCATTGTCACTGGAAAACATCACGACGGTGTCTTCTGTCAGATCCAACTCATCTAGCAGAGCTACAATCTCGCCGACCCAGTCATCAATGTACTGAATCATGCGACCAAAGCCTTGTTCCTGGATCGGCCAGTCCTGAGCTCCAAATTTACCCACATCAGGCACCGCCATGCCATTGAACTGCTTACCCCGGATGCGCGTTCCATCCGCTTCGTAACCATTGCCACCTTCATTGTTCGCGTGAGGAATATTGAGAGCATAGTAGAGGAAGAACGGATTCTCTTCATTCTCACGGATAAATCGCAGCACATCGTCCTGAATGAGCTGTGGAGCATAATCGACTTTCTTCGTCGCGACTCCCCTCCCCTCCTGGTAATAGGCTACCGGCATGTAATTGGTTGGCTCATCAAAAAAGTCGGGCACTTCATTGCGCAGCATTTCTTTCTCACCATTGCGAATGAGAAATTCGGGGTAGTAATTGTGCGCATGAAACATGTTCAGGTATCCGTAGAACTCATCGAATCCGGCCCGCTGCGGGTCCTTGTCATCCGGAGGAGTTCCGACACCCCATTTGCCGATACAGGCCGTTCGATAGCCGGCCTTTTTAAACAACTCGGCAATCGTGAATTCCTCTTCTCCCATGGCCTTGATCCGATTGTTGCGGATAGCGGCATGGCCATTGTGCTTACCAGTCATCAAAACGTAGCGCGAGGGTGCACACACGGTCGCACCCGAATAGTGACTGGTGAACCGGATTCCATTATCGGCCAAGCGATCGAGATGGGGCGTCGTTAGCGTTTCCTGACCGTAGCACGAGAGATCGTTGTAGCCCAAATCATCGGCGAGTATGTAGATGACATTCGGGGCGGCGAAAGCATTCGTGGCGAATCCAACAATAACCAAGAGGAACGAAAATAATAGTCTAGGGGAACTCATAGGCATTCAGTTTTTCAATACTCAGGTGCCGGGAGCAAGCTTCAAGCAATCTGGCGCTCTTAATTAAATTGAAGTTCTCGTGTAAAACGGGAATATTTCCAATCATAAGACATCCACTTTCAATACCCATTAAGCATTTATGATCCCAAAGAAACTACTCGTCCTTACTACCTCAATTGGCCTGTTCATTTCCAGTCACCTTCTTCGCGCAGATGATTGGCCTCATTGGTTGGGACCGAATGGAGACAACATCGTCGAGGCCGCTACCAATTTTGATCCGGACCTTAACAACTGGAAAATTGCCTGGGAGAAAAATGTCGGACTTGGCTACTCAACCGTCACCAGCGCAGACGGTCGTGCCTTCACGATGGGCCATGATGGGAAATCGACGGAGACCATCCTATGCTTCAACGCCGCTACTGGGGAAAAACTATGGGAATACTCTTACGAAGGCAAATTGATCCCCGCCATGCACGTGGGTGGGCCCAATGCTTCCGTAACCGTCAGTGGGGACGTCGTATACACGATTAGTAAGGATGGCCGCGTTGTCTGCCTCGAAGCTGAGTCCGGAAAATTGGTTTGGAGCGCTCAGTTAACTGACGTATTAGAAATGGGCGTTCCCAAATGGGGATTTGGAAGTTCACCCGTCGAATACAAGGGCGACTTAATTATCAGCGCTGGCAAAACGGTCGCTATAAATAAAACCAACGGGCGGCCTAGTTGGGTTTCTGACACTGCCTACAAACCAGGCTACGGTTCCCCCATCATTTTCAATAACTCAGGGAAGGACTACATCGCATCTATGGATTCAGCCGGACTCTCGATTCTGAATGCGAAGAACGGAAAGGAAATCGCACGCCATGAAGCTCGATCCAAGTACACTATGATCGCCACCACGCCGGCCGTTTTCAATGACGGGAAGGACATCTACATCTTCACCGACATGAAAACTGAGGTGCTTGGCTTTGATGGATCCAGCCTAAGTTCTCAGTGGGAGGACCGGAAGCTAAAGAACTCCTTATCCGGATCATTGCTGATCGACGGAACCCTGTATGGCGTAAACGGCAATCACAAGAATAGCGGAACCGATTTGTATGCTCGCGATTTTTCAACCGGTGCAGAAAAATGGTCCGTACCCAATTACGGATACGCATCTATGATTGCAGTGGGAGAGACTCTTGTCATTCTGACAGAGGATGGTGACCTGGTCACAGCACCCGTCGATGCCGATGAATATACTGAAATTTCCCGCAAGAAACTACTCGATGCCATTTGTTGGACGAACCCCACCTACGTTGGCGGCAGACTATATGTACGTAACGAACATGGGAAGTTGATTGTTTTGGAGCGCGTTTGAGGAGACCTTTTAGTTACCATCAAGATCAACATCCTAGAAAATACACAGGCAAGATGCCTGTGCTACTCTATTTGAATAAAGAAAAGATAGTCATCCTAACCGGAGCAGGCATTAGCGCCGAAAGCGGGCTATCCACGTTTCGCGATAGCGGAGGTTTATGGAAGAGCTTTTCAGTGTATGAAGTTGCGACACCTGAAGGTTGGGAGGCGAATCCCGAAATCGTGCTGGAGTTTTATAATCAACGTCGAAGAAAAGTGGCCTTGGCCCAGCCCAATGCGGCACATCTCGCCGTCGCTAAGCTAGAGGAGGCTTTCGATGTAACCATTGTTACTCAAAACGTGGACAACCTGCATGAGAAGGCAGGCTCCACCAAGGTCGTACATGTGCATGGTGAAATCACCAAGGCACGCAGTTCGGCTGATCCGGCGCTTATTTCCGATATAGGCTATGAAGACATCCAACTCGGCGACACCTGCGATGAAGGCAGCCAGCTGCGCCCACACATCGTGTGGTTTGGTGAGTCGGTGCAAAACATGGAAGCCGCCGCTAAACACGTAGAAGAAGCTGACAAAGTCCTGGTGATAGGTACTTCGCTTTCCGTTTATCCAGCTGCCGGGCTAGTAGACTACGCACAAGCGTCGGCCGAGAAAGTCCTCGTCGCCTTGGAGATGGACCACCTGCCGGACGGATTTCGTTTCTACCAAGGCAAAGCGACGGAGCAGATCCCAAAGATCATTGAGAAATGGATGGGATAGCCTCCTCCAGATAAAATGGTTGGCCCATCGGGATTTATCTGGTCACTTAGAGGTTTACTACGACCTCTATGACTCGTCCCAATATTTTGTTTTGTATAGCCGATGATGCCGGCATGCATTTTGGAGCTTATGGCTGTCCCTGGGTAGACACGCCTAGCTTTGATCGCGTAGCGAATAACGGTATCCTGTTTCAGAATACCTACACGCCGAACGCTAAGTGCGCTCCCTCGCGGGCTTGTATTTTGACTGGAAGAAACAGCTGGCAATTGGAAGAAGCCTGTAACCACATGCCTTACTTCCCGGCCAAGTTTAAGACCTTCGCAGAAACGTTAGGGGACAATGGCTACCATGTCGGTGTGACGAATAAAGGCTGGGCCCCAGGCGACGCCGGAATGGTGGACGAGATGCCGAGGCAACTTTGCGGCACGCCGTATGATGAGCACAAATGTGAGTCACCAACGGATTATACCTCCTCCATCGACTACTCGGCCAATTTCAAATCCTTTCTCGATGACAGGGACAACGACCAGCCTTTCTGCTTCTGGTATGGTGCGCAGGAACCTCATCGCCCCTACGAATACGAGTCGGGCTTCAAACGCGGGTCTAAAAAGCTGGAGGACATCGACGAGGTCTATGAGATCTGGCCGGACAATGAGGTCGTTCGCAAGGACTTGCTCGATTACGGATACGAGATTGAGTATTTCGATAAACACCTGGGGCACATGCTCGACGAGTTGGAAAAGCGGGGAGAGTTGGACAATACCCTGATTGTCGTGACTTCCGACAACGGCATGCCCTTCCCCACCATCAAGGGCCAGGAGTATTATTACTCGAACCACCTACCATTGGCCGTCATGTGGCCGAAGGGGATCCAATCACCGGGCCGATCGATCGACGACTTTGTAAACTTTATTGATTTCGCCCCCACTTTTCTTGAAGTCACCGAACTGGATGGCGAAGCGAATGGCATGAAGCCCCTCACGGGACGCAGCTTAACCGAGTTTTTCAACACCGATCAACAAGGTCACATCAACCCTGAACGCGACCACCACATCATGGGCAAGGAGCGGCACGACATTGGGCGACCTCACGATCAAGGTTACCCGATTCGCGGGATCATAAAGGATGGCTACCTCTACTTACGCAATTTTGAGCCGACTCGCTGGCCAGCTGGGAATCCCGAGACGGGTTATCTAAACTGCGATGGCAGCCCCACCAAAACCGAAATCCTCAAGTGTCGGGAAGATCCGGATACGCGGCACTTCTGGGACTGGGCCTTCGGCAAACGTCCTTTCGAGCAGATGTACGACATCAACAAGGATCCAGCCTGTATAAACAATCTTGCGCACCAAGGAGAACACCGAGCCCGCAAGGAAGCACTGCGAGACCAACTGTTCGCTGAGCTGGCAGAACAAGGTGATCCGAGGATGTTTGGGAATGGAGCGGTATTCGATAATTACCCCTGCGCGAATCCTGATGTGAACGGTTTTTACGAACGCTATATGGCGGGAGAGCGTATGCCGACCTTCTGGGTAAATGACAGCGACTATGAGGACGGGCCGCTGGAAGGGTAATAATTTGAATTTAAAAATTGTAGGAGCGGGTTTACCCAGCGATCATTTCAACTTCTTCCTTCAACCTTCAACAATACCCCATGACTCTAGAAACCATTGATATCACCATCGTCATTGTTTACCTAGTGGGTGTGTTAGCATTCGGTATCTGGATCGGACGCCGGGAAAAGGCGGACCGTGAGGGCTACTTTTTAGGAGGTCGACATTTTACCTGGCTGCTGATTGGCACCTCTTTGTTCGCGACCAATATTTCCAGCGTTCAGTTCGTCGGGCAATCGGGCCTAGCCTATCAGATCGGTATTGCCGCAGCGAATCCACAACTCATCGGGGGCATCTGCCTGGCTACCTCGGCCCTCTTTTTTATCCCGGTTTACCTTCGGACAAAGATCTTTACGATTCCCGGTTTTCTCGAGCAGCGATATAACAAACCGGCCAAACTGATCTACTGTGTCACCATGATCAGTTTCGGTCTGTTTATGACCTCGATCATTCTCTACACGGGGAGCCTGGTGATTCTCCAACTGTTTGGTTTGGGAGAAGACATGCTCTTTACATGTTCTTTGGTTCTGGGAATCGCCGTAGGAGTTTACGCCATCATCGGAGGACTCACCTCGGTCGTATATACAGACCTTATCCAATCGATCGTCCTGCTTGTTGGCGGCGTGTTGGTTCTGGTTCTTGGCACCCTATCGGTAGGTGGACTCGGCGAACTCTTCGCAGCAGTGCCAGAAGAACACTTTGAACTATTGCTGCCTTCCAACCATCCGCAAATGCCCTGGACTGCTGTCTTCAGTGGTCTGCTAATGATCAGTTTTTTCTGGGCCATCAGTAATCAGGAGCTTCTACAGCGAACACTTGGAGCCAAGGATACCCGCAACGCCCAACTGGGTATGTTGCTCGGAGGATTTCTCAAAATCATAGCCATCTTCGTTCTGGTATTTCCAGGCATCCTAGCCTTCAAATTGGTTCCTGGAATCAACCCAGACCAGGCTTACCCTGCTCTCATCCAGAAGGTCCTACCTATTGGAATATCCGGGATTGTTCTGGCAGGCTTCCTCGCCGCATTGATGTCGACATTGGATTCCAGCATCATGTCTCTGAGTTCTATTTTCGCCATCGATATCTATCCTTTGTTTGATAAAAACATTAGCGAAAAGAAGGCACTCAAGGTGGGCCGTATCTTTGCAATATTTATTCTTATCTGGGCGATATTCACAGCTCCCATGGTCAAAGATGCAGGGGAAATTGTATACCTGTTGATGCACCGGGTCTCGAGCTTCCTCCTACCCGCCATCGGTGTGTGTTACGTGGTGGGTCGCTTTAGCAAACGCGCAAACGGATTCGGTGCCATCATCACTTTGGCCGTTGGTTATGTGTTCGGCGTGACCATCCTTTCGTTGAGGACCATTCCAGCACTCCAGGCCTACTGCCCGGACATTATCCTCAAAAGCAATTTATACCACATCAATTTCTTTCTCGTAGCTGCTTATGTAATCGTCCTGTTAGCAAGCAGCCGCTTACGCCCGGCTCCGGCCAAGGAAGATCTGGCATTTTTGCAGCCAACGGAAGAAGAGAAACAGGAACGTGCAGCAACCATTAAACGTGTTGGCATCTTTGGGACCTTTAAGTTCTGGCTCTGCGTTTACATATGCGGATTCGTGGGCGTGTATTTGTTGTTCTAACAGAGCCTCTCCACTTGTTCACGTATTCTTCGCATGGGTACATTCATGCTGGGCGCCGATCTATCCCCGCAAAGAGTAAGAGAAGGGAATTCTCACCCGAGCTTTCACTGGGACTCCTTCAATCTTTCCCGGCTTAAAGGTCCACTGCTTGATCGCAGTTAAAGCGGACTCGTTGAATTGTTGGTTAGTACTTTCCTCTATTTCCCAATCCACCACCTTCCCTGTTTCATCGACCACGAACTCTACTATTACAGTGGCTTGCTTGCGTAACCGCTTCAGCGCACGAGGATATCTAGGAGTTACACTTTCAAGCACTTCAGGTTTCACATCCAGTCCATCGATGTCGTGCGCTTCGATGGGCGTTAAGGCATATTTGAAGGGTTGCCTGACACGTGTTCTAACCGCTTTGTCGTTGCGGACGCCGGGTTGAAATCTCCACTGCTGGATGGCTTTTAAAGCAGATGCATTAAAACGTTCGTCTGAGCTCTCCTCAATACTGGCTTTCGTTACGACGCCAGTCTCATCGACGATAAATACAGCGGTCACCTCTGCGCGGATTCTATTGGCTTTCAGCTCAGGGGGATAAACGGGTGTAATTAGTACTACCGGCAAGGGAGCCTTGTCCAAATCGGAACACTCAAACACAGCCTGTGCGACCGAAGATTCATCGTTGGAGAAAGACGGGATGGAGCTGAGCACAAAGCTAAATAAAGAAAGGAGTGAAATTAGTTTTTTCATGGAGCTTTTTTATCGAAGATAGAAGATATCCCTTACTTACGATTTTGCTCTACCGTTTATTAACAGACATCTACAATTTCTTCAGCAGACCTAAGCCCACAGATCATGCGCAATATTCTCTTTCAAATCACAGCGACCCTATTGATAAGTGCGATTTACCTATCCAGCGAAGTAGGTCAAAACAACCGAGCGGATCCGCAAAACTATTTGCATGAACTTAGCAAGGAGTTGGTCAAAACATGGCCGAAGAACCGTACGATCAATATTGTCTGCCATGGGCACAGTGTTCCAACAGGCTATTTCAAAACCCCAAAGGTCGATACTTTTAGCGCCTATCCTCATTTGCTCCATCGGAAATTAAAAGAGCGCTATCCGAACGCAGTCATCAATGTAATCGTAACTAGTATCGGCGGAGAAGCATCTGATAAAGGAGCCTCAAGATTTGAGGAAACAGTGCTGAACCATAAACCGGATCTAATCACGATTGATTACTCGCTGAACGACCGAGGGTTGGGGCTCGCCAAAGCAGACGCAGCCTGGCGAAATATGATTGAGCAGGCGCAGGAGAAGGACATCCCCATAATTCTATTAACACCTACGATTGATTCACGCTCCAATTTGCAAGATCCGAAAGATCCACTAAACCAGCAGGCTGAGCAGGTACGAAACCTCGCAGCGGAATACGGCGTTGGACTTGTCGACAGTCTGAAAAGCTTTAAAGCCTATGTAAAATCTGACGGGCCAATGGAGGATCTATTATCCCAGATCAATCATCCAAATCGAAAAGGACATGCCATAGTAGCAAATGGAATCATGGAATGGTTTCCTGAATAGGTTGACTGACCTCTTCAGATTCGAGACAAGTTTTAGTAGAGTTTTCTTCCCAATTTCGAGCGATATGCCACCCACCTTACGTACTACCCTAGCTTCTCTAACCCTACCCTTGTGCCTGTCGCTTACTACTTCTGTGCAGGCTGCTGATCCAAGCGAGGCAGCTCAAGCCGAAGTTGACGCGATCAAAGAGGTCGATTTCAACCGGCACATACGGCCCATTCTATCTAACAATTGCTATTTTTGTCACGGCCCCGACGAGGCCACGCGCGAGGGGGACCTGCGACTCGATATCAGGGAAGATGCCATCGAAGCTTTTGCGTTTGTTCCAGGGGACACGGAGGACGGAGAGCTCTTGCTAAGAGTCTTTAGTGAGGATCCCGATGAAATGATGCCGGAGCCGAGTTCGAACAAAGTGCTAACGGACAAAGAGAAGCTCCTGCTCAAACGATGGATTGCTGAAGGCGCTGAGTATGAGAGTCACTGGTCTTATAACTCAGTTGAGAAACCCGCATACGATGGCATTGATGAAATCGTAGGGAAGGAACTGGAAGCTCGGAATCTTAGCATTTCGGAAGAAGCCTCCAAAGAAACCCTTATCAGGAGAGTCTCTCTTGATCTAATCGGCCTTCCTCCTACTCCCAGTGAAGTAGAAACCTTCATGAAGGATCGTAGCCCCAACGCTTATGATAAGTTGGTCGATCGACTCCTCGCATCCAAACGCTACGGCGAAAAAATGGCCATCCATTGGCTCGATGCGGTTCGTTACTCGGATACCGTTGGCTACCACGGCGATCAGGAACGAGACGCCACGCCTTACCGCGACTACGTGATCGAAGCATTCAATGACAACCAGCCCTACGACCAATTTACGATTGAGCAAATAGCCGGCGACCTACTGCCCAACCCAAGTATCAAACAACTCGTTGCAACCAGTTATAACCGCATCAACCAACTCAGTCGCGAAGGAGGCATTCAGGACAAGGAGTACCTAAAGAAATACCAGGCAGAGCGAGTAAGAACCACGGCGACCACCTGGCTCGGTTCCACCATGGCCTGTGCGGAATGTCACGATCACAAATTCGATCCGTTTACCACGAAAGACTTCTACAGCATGGCAGCCTTCTTTTCTGACATTTTAGAAAAAGGTGCCTATACTGCAGTCGGAAGCTACCAGGAGGACATCGAACCTTACGTGGAAATTGACCGGGCTCATGAAGGCTGGTTTGGCCCGGAGCTTACGGTACCCAACCACGTGTTCCATG
The DNA here is from genome assembly GCA_938075565.1 of uncultured Opitutales bacterium. Lineage (GTDB taxonomy): Bacteria > Verrucomicrobiota > Verrucomicrobiia > Opitutales > UBA2995 > UBA2995. The sequence goes on from CALJGU010000214.1 coordinate 23,469, forward strand.
AAGACCCTGAAACCATTAAGAGTGAGATTAAAGCAAAAGAAGCCACATTGAGAAAAGGTTCGCCCGAGGCAGAAGCTGAATTCGAAAGATGGCTGAGCAAGCAATCCGACCTTCTTCATCGAAACATTCCTACGTATGTGCGATTCAATTACACTGATAAAAATGCGGAAACGACCAGAACCGAGTCCATCGACGTCACTCATTACCCCTACCCACTGGAAGATATAGCGGCACTGGAATTTGATGCAAAGATGCTAGGTGGAGGCGGCCGCGGGAGCTTAGGCTTGGAAATAAGATACGAAGTAAACGGCAGAATTCATAAACGCGCCTACCATATGGGGGACAACTTCGAACGAGAACTCGACAGCAAATCAACCGCTCCCTGGCGCATTCAAGTTTCACCCAAGCTCTACAAGGGGCCTTGGCACCCAATAAGATTAAGCCAAGACACGCTCAAGTTACCTCGCGGAGCGAAACTGATTTCCCTTCTCCCACTAAAAGGCAACATCGCAAGTTTTCGGGATTTCAAGATCCGCACCCTGCGAAACGGTTCGCAGTTTTCAAAGCTCAACAAAGCCCAGTCCAAGACCCTGACCAAGTTGTTGAACGGCGACGCATCACAAACGGACAAAGACCAACTAAAACAGACATTCTTCGTTAACCACGCAGATACCTTTTACGAAGAGCGGTCAGAGATTGATACCCTCAAGAATGAGCTCAACGGCAAGCGATATACTCCACTCACGATTAGCGCAGCTCCCAGGGAAGTTAAAGTGCTTCCACGGGGAAACTGGATGGATGATAGCGGCGAAACAGTGCTCCCGGCCAGTCCCGGATTTCTACCCAACCCCATTACATCAAACTCGAACTCACAGCTTACACGACTGGATCTGGCGCATTGGATCGTGGATCGAGAAAACCCGCTCACCGCGCGCACCTTTGTGAACCGGATTTGGGCCATGTATTTTGGGATGCCGCTCTCAAGTGCTCCGGAGGACCTGGGGCAACAAGGCGAATACCCGCCCTACCCCGAGCTGCTCGATTGGCTCGCAGCTGAGTTCATGGAATCAGACTGGGACATCAAACACCTGGTCAAAACCATCGTAAACTCACAGGTTTACCGCCAAACGAGTGACGTATCTGACACGCTCTTTGAATTGGATCCTTACAATCGGCTACTGGCCCGCCAGAGCCCCGTTCGCCTACCGGCCGAAGTGATTCGAGACAATGCGCTACAAATAAGCGGTCTTCTAAACACCAAGATGGGAGGCATTGCCGCACGCCCATACCAGCCCGATGGACACTACCGGAATCTAAACTTTCCGCGACGCAAGTACACCGCTGATACCGATGCGGAGCAATACAGACGTGGAGTTTACATCCATTGGCAAAGAACCTTCCTCCATCCAATGATGTCCACCTTCGATGCTAGTAGTCGCGACGAATGCGTCGTGATGCGCGACCTATCCAACACACCGCTCCAAGCGCTCAATTTGTTAAATGATCCCACTCAAGTGGAAGCCGCCAAGGCTCTCGCTGAAATCCTCCTAACCGAAGAAAGTAACGATTCGGATCGCATCCATGCTGCTTACACAAGAGCTTTGGCTCGAAAGCCATCGGAGAAAGAAACAGCAACTCTCAAAGGTTTTCTATCCCGTGAACGAGAGCGATTTGAAAAAGCAGAGAACCAAGCGGATGCCTTGCTCCAAGTGGGGCTCTATTTCACAGACCCTGATCTCCCCATCGTTGAATTGGCAGCACTCACCAGTATGAGCCGGGCCATCCTCAATCTGCACGAAACCATAACCCGATACTAATCGAACGATGTCATCTTTTTCTGAATACGCCACAGAAGTTAATCGCAGAACATTCCTCAAGAAGTCTCTTTCCAGCCTGGGAGTGGTAGCTCTCGGTGATCTTTTTGCCTCCGATGCCATTGGTGCCTCGAACCCAATCCTGGGAAGCACAGGCTTACACCATCCAGCGAAAGTGAAACGAATCATTCACCTTTGTATGGCCGGCGGACCTTCGCACTTGGAAACCTTCGATTACAAACCCGTGCTGGAAGCCCAACACGGACAAGCCATGCCGACATCAGTGACTGACGGTGAACAGATCGCTCAGCTACAAGGCGCAGAACTCAAGATTAAGGGCCCTACTTTCAAGTTCTCCCGCCATGGGCAAAGTGGCATGCAAATCAGCGACCAGTTTCCGCACATTGCCGGCCTTGCCGATGAGATCGCTGTGATACGTTCCATGTATACGGAGCAGATCAATCATGATCCGGCTCATACCTTTATGAATACGGGATCGATCATTCCTGGACGCCCCAGCATGGGAGCCTGGACCCTCTACGGTCTAGGAAGCCTGTCCAACGATCTACCCGGCTACGTGGTCCTTACCTCCGAAGCCGGGGGCCAAGGGCAACCGATATCCGCAAAGCAATGGCACAATGGTTTTCTACCAAGCAAACACCAAGGAGTAGAACTACAATCCAAAGGGGATCCAGTCTACTATGTCGGAAATCCCGACGGTGTAAGCCGGGGTTCTCAGGGTGATCTCGTTGAAACCATCAACTCACTCAACGATCACCTCGCCTCACAAAGGCATGATCCGGAAATCGCCACACGAATCGCTCAATACGAGCTCGCCTTTCAAATGCAGGCTTCTGTGCCTGACCTGGCCGATTTCTCAAAAGAACCACAGCATATTCTGGAGAGCTATGGGTGCACACCCGGAGACGGCTCCTATGCCTCTAATTGTTTGATGGCACGACGATTGGCTGAACGAGGCGTGCGCTTTATTCAACTCTACCACCGTGGCTGGGATCACCACAGCAATCTCGAGAAAAACTTTACATCGGTGGCCCAACTAGCGGACCAACCCACCGCAGCATTGATCAAGGACTTGAAAGAACGAGGTATGCTCGATGAGACCCTCATTATCTGGGGCGGCGAGTTTGGCCGGACCCCCATGAGTCAGGGAGGCGGCGGCGATGGTCGCGACCACCACATAAAAGGCTTCTCAATCTTTCTAGCCGGCGGAGGCATCAAGGGCGGCACCACCTACGGAGCCACCGACGACTTTGGTTACAATGCCGAAGAAAACCCCACTGCCGTGCACGACTTGCACGCCACCATGTTGCACTTGCTTGGGGTCGACCACAAGCGTCTGACATACAAGTTCCAAGGACGAGACTTCCGCCTAACCGATGTGCACGGACACCTGATCGACGGTATTCTGGCTTAGCCGGCTGACTCAGCTGACTCAAGCTTCTCAAGCTCGCGAAATTTCTCCAACTGCTCGGGCGTAATTTCCTTGATCGCTTTGGCTATGTTGGTCGCTACGTGATCCCCATTTCCATCAAAGAAGAATACATCCACCTTGGCATCAGCTATGTTATGCTCAGGGAAGGTGCAGGTAGATTTCATATTCCGAGCCACTCCGGATTCAACATCACCTATTGATATAATGCGCACCACAGAGCGACGGATTCCTTGCAAACGCTTCTGAGCATTCTGCTCTTTGAAACTAAGAACCACAGCGGCATAAGCGTTGTCGATAGCCTGCCTCGGTTGAAGTTCAAATCGCAGCGAGATCGTATCCATCAAAATATTGGCTCCAAAAGCATCAGGATCATCTATGGATTGATTATAAGAGAGCTGGTCCAGTTCATCTACACTCTGAGCGCTATCTTCAAAAGACTGAGCTCCTCCACCCTCTTCCAGCGACACTCCACCTCCGGCTCCGAAAAAGGTACCGTTCTGCGTGGCTTGTTCAAAATTCTGCCCCTGCTCAAAACGCATCTGCTCGGAATTCATCTCGTTGATTGCCATAAGCTCCGTCATGTCGGCTCTGTTCGAGTTAAAGCTATAGCTCAGGCCATTTACCTCTGCATACTTATTGCTGATGGCGACAACAGGCTTCATCTGACACGGCAAATTTCCAGCCGGCCTTAGGCGTTTTTTGATGCCTTCCAATCGTAGGCGGTCTCCATCAAATGTTTCGATGGGAAAAAAGTCTTCACTCACTGCGGCACTAACCTGGCCACTGAGAAACACATAGTGTGGTCCGGATTCGGCAGTCCCAACAATGACTGAGACGATCAATAAGCAAACGGTAGCGATACTGATTTTCATAACTTGATATATTTTAATGTTAGTATGGTTCTGTGGTCAGGGTTGGAAAATTATTATTGGAGCGTTCCTTGAGTCAGGCTGATCCGGTCGAGTTCTTGTTTTCGAGCTGCGTGCATACAGTCTTGGTAAAGATTGGAAGCGTGGTCACCAGCGCCTTCGGCAATGGCCACTTCCAGTTTCTCCCCTGCTGCATAGTAAGATTGCATACTCATAAGAATTTGCGCCTGAGCAATGAGTGCATTGCGGCGCGATGATGCGTGAGACTCGGCAAGGGCTAGGGTTTCCAAAGAGGCTTCAGATTTGCCACCTTGAAACTGGACGATTCCCAAACGCAGCCGAATGTCTCCCAATCGCTTTCCTATTTCAAGCCCTTTTGTCAGGACCCGCTCGGCCTCCGGGAGGTCCCCAGCCAGCTCAGCCCGCTTGGAGCCGATCAGAACCAGTAACGCCCGGCTCTCATCTGACAATGAATCCTCATCTGCCGATAAGCTATCGTGTAAACGATCGGCCAGGTCGACCCACTGATTTTTGTAGAGGCCATTGACGCAAATGAGCAAGGCATCGCCATCCGGGACATGGCCCTTTGCGATCATCTCAATAAACACTTCGGCTGCGAGATCGAATGACTCCGTATTGATGTAAACACGCGCCAACATGTCGTATTCCTCAAAGTTCATTTCGTTAGTCAGGCGCAGAAATTCCATACAAGCAGCAGCTTCTATAAAATCTTCCTGTTGAATGTAGAGGTTAGACAAGGTACGCCAGAATTCGCCCTCTTCCGGTTGGCGGCGCGTCAGACTCTCTAGAATAACGATCGCCGCCTCATTGTTGCCCAAGGCAATGTGACAGGACAGGTTGCCTCGCATCCAATCCAGATTTGTCGGATCGTAGAGCAACGCCTGCGAGTAGGCTGATTGGGCGGCCATATGGTCTCCCTGCAGGTAGTAACAATAACCGATCTGACCAAAAGTGTCCGGCTCGGTATCGCCCAGCTTGATCGCTTTTCCAAAAGCGTCCAAAGCCGTTTCGTAGTCTTCCGCGTACAAGCTGATCCAACCAATGGATCGCCAGGCACGCATGTAGTCCGGGTACTTCGCCAATGCTTTCTTGTAGGACTGCAAGGCGTCCGGCTCGCGCTGAGACTGATAGTAAAGATTGCCCAGGACAAAATCGAAAGAAGCGGAGAGGTCCTGATTATTGGCCGTCAGGCCCTCGATCATCTCAAGCGCAAAATTAGGATCTTCTTCGAGGAAAGGTAAGAACTTCTCTACAATGGCGTACTCGCCTTGATTCAAGGCGGGCTCGCGGTTACTGAGAAACCCATAACTGCCTTGGATTTTTTTCGCCAGTTCCGACTCCGTGATCGGCTTATCGACACTGATTGATTGTGCAGTACCCAACAATGGGATACAAAGTATGATAGTCGCTGTGAAAGCTATAAGACGAACTGTTTTCTGATTCCCCATAAAAGTTACAACCCGAACCGGGAGTTGGCTTTGTTGATAATAATTCTTTGTTTTACCCAACAACGAACCTTCATGCCGTTTTTCTCTGCTGGCGAGTAGGTCCATGTCTTGACGCATGCGACGACCTCCTCGTTGAATTTGGCATTCGATGTTTCAAGCACATAGGTATCACCCACCGTACCGTCAACGTTGACCACATAGATAAGCTGAACGGATTCCTTGGGTTTCTTAATCTTCACATCGGGCATGACACGGTAGATGTGTTCCGGGCGCTTATCAACTTCCCTGCCCTCGTAGACGACCATGTCGTTTATGTCCCGCCCTTTCACCTCGAACTTGGAAAGGTCGAAGTCAACTTTCTGCACGATATCCTGAGCTCGCGTTGGGCGAATGTTGGACGCCAATAATTTGATGGCCAAATTATCCTGAGACAAAGCAAAGTCGACCTGCGCGGAAATGGTGTTGTCCGGCTCATCCGCCGGTTGCTCCACTTCGGGAGGCTTCGGGGGCGTGATCTGCACCGATTGAGTAACGAAGGCATTCACTTGCTCCTCTGGCTTCGCGTCTTTTTTCAAACTTAAGGAGACAGTATAGAAAAGACCGGCCGATACGGTCACACCAATAACCGCATGGAGCAACTTCTGGCCCCAAGTGTATGGTGTGGTTGTATTCCAGTCTTTCATGAACGTTTAGTACTCCGTGGCAAAATTTACTTTCGTCGCACCCGCGGCCTTGGCTTCTCCGTAGACACGGGAAAACACGCCATGGTCGGCCCGTTCATCAGCCTGAATGATCACTGGGATCTCAGCGATCTCCATCTGGCGTTTGACGATACCCGCCACACCGGAGATTCCGATCTCTGTTCCTGCATAGACGACGTTATTCTCAGCTGTGATGGCAATGAGCAGGCTCTTCTTATCCAACTGAGTAGAGGCAGCGGCCTCCGGCTTGTTTACTTCGACTCCGGTTTCCTCGATGAAAACAGTGGTGACGATATAGAAAATCAACAGGATGAACACGCAATCGATCAAAGGAGATAAATTGATCTCCGCGCTGTCGAAATCCCCGTCCGGGTTACTGACACGATTTCGAATCATCCTAACTCGCGCCCTCCATCGTGTTTAGAAATTGAGTTTCCAAGCTTCCAAAAACGGCAAGGGTTCGGTTGAGGTGACGCTGCACCAGGTAAGTCAGAAAGATCGCGGGAATGGCCACAACCAATCCGGCATTAGTGGTGAGCAGTGCTTTGGAAATCCCACTGGCAACCAGAGTAGAAGCATCTTCGCCCATACCGGTGCTCAAGGCTGAGAAGGTTTGGATCATTCCGGTGATGGTTCCCAGCAACCCCAAGAGAGGTGCAGCAGCAATCGCAATTTTTATATGGGCTAGCTTGGATGTCACCAATCTCTGGATACCCCGTCGAGCGAACTTCAGGTAAGAGATAGCCAAATGGCTATTGTCGCTGAATCCATCCAGTCCTTCCGACAGATTCCTCCAATAGCGATTCAGTTTGGCATTGGGGGGCAGAGCGTTTCCTTGAATGCGTACCACCTTATAGGGGGCCGAGGTAGTCAAGGTCAGATGCAGCGCACGCAACAGCGTTCCATACAAGAGAATGGAAAGTATAAAGATACAAATAATGATAGGCCCACCTGCATCGGCCACTTCAAGAAAGGGAGCCATCCATTCCATCGTCATCAGGCACTCTCCTTTCTCGATTCCTGCAGTGAGATAACAAACTCAGAAGCCAAGTCCTCCAGCGAACCCAGCTTTTCGCGAGCGGAGCGCAACAGCACACCATGCAAGATCAACGCTGGGATAGCTACGATGAGTCCGAACTCGGTGGTGACCAAGGCCTCGGAAATTCCGGCGGAAAAAGATTGAGCATTACCCGAACCAAATACGGTGATGAGCGAAAAGGTTTTAATCATACCCACCACGGTTCCCAGCAAGCCCATCAAAGGTGACGTGGCAGCAATAATGGCCAAGAACGGGAGCAAGCGCTCGAGGCGTGTCTTTACGTTACGTATCTCACCAATGATCACTTCTTCAATCACATCGCTTTGGTGATCCGCATATTTTAAAGCCACTGAAAGTACACGATTGGCTGGGAAAGGTTTCTTCTCTGCCAAGGCTAGAGCCTCCTCGTTGCCTTTGGTCAAACGGTGTTCGATCAAGTCGGCCACAGGCACTCCGTGGAGTCCACGCACCCGGGAAAGATCGAGCATCTTAACCAGCACAATGAGCAAGGCCACCACGGCAAAGCCCAGAATGACATATCCCACCATGCCTCCCTTTTCCACATGCTCTTCGATGGACCACTCGGTTTGACCAAACTCTTTGGCCTGTCCCAAAGTGATATCGATGGGAAATGCAGTAGACGTTCCAGAAGACAGTGCGTTGATTTGATCAATCGCTATTTCAGGCACGGCGCTTAGCTCCGGTAGAAGCGAATTGGTCTCAAAGGTCAGTTCTCCTGCCGACTGGTTATCTCCCCCGACAAAGTAAGCCGTCGGCCCGGTTAAAGTGATGGAACCTTCTAAAATGTCCCCAGACTCATTCACTGACTTGCCGTCAAAGCTGTAACCGCCCAAGGCCTTTTCAATGCGTTCGAAGGATAGGTCGATCACTTCAAGCTGAGCCAGCATCTGCTCCTCACGGGAAGCACCTTCGTTCTTCTTATTCCTCAACTCAGTAAAGCGAGGTCGGTAAAGCTGATCTTCAGCCGGGTGAATCAAGGTATCGAAATTGGAGAGGTGATCCACGACGAGGGCATCGATAAAGTCGATCTGATCAGCCTGTCCTGTATTTTGTTCCTCGATACGCTCAACCACGCTCAATCGTTCTGACCGCTTGAGCAGAAGCATGTCCGTTTGGTTACGCAGCTGACTCACACGCATACGCTTGCCGTTCAGCGGGGTAACCAAGGCCAATTTCTTGTTAGATACCTCGGCCGATAGCTGTTCGTATTCCTCCAAAGCTTTTTCAAACTGAGCTTCAAGCGTGATGCTCTTTCCAGCGATGTTGAGCTCTTGAGCACGGAGGATTGAGCACGACAAAACTACAATGCCGACTACACCACAAAATGTCTTCCAAAGGTGACTACTCATGAGAGCTCCTGAGTGGAATTTGAATAAAGGAGGGAATCTCAACGCCTTCATGAATAGAGAAGGCCTGGCGAATCCCTTCCAGATGATCGTTCGCATCTTCCCAGACCCAGGCATCGTCTCCGGGATGCCCTACTTGAGCAATTGTGTTGGAAGGATCAATCCGATACCCCGTGGCAATTCCCCAATAGAGGGTATCCAACTGCTTAGCTCCGTCTCCCCCCTCGTAAGACTCTTTGGTGAAAAACGGTTTCTGATTAAAACGATGAACCAGATTAAGCGCCGATACGAGGGACTGATAGCGGGCACCTATAGTTTTAACCTCCCGATCTGGCGCTTCCCCCAATTCATCTTTAACCTGAGTGCTCAGCGGATCCGGTAGGCGAGGCGTAAGCTTCAGCAACAAGGATTCATAATTCACAGCGCTCTCTTTCAGGCGCTCCAATATGCGGTCCTGGTCATCAGCCGAAACGGTTGCCACGTCTTCCCGTGCGAGAAGCTCGTTGTTAATACCGAGTAGAACTTCCAGCTTCTCTTCCAATCCCTTAAGCTCCGCATCCAACAAGGTTTGCTCCTGCTTGAGTTCAGCCTGGTCCAGCTCCCAATCACTGCGGAGTTTGGCAGTGTCTTTCTTGATTTCGATGCGTTTTTCCAACAGCTCGATGGCCTTGTCTACTTCGACTGAAGTCGCGCCAGCCAGGACCATTGGAATAAAACATAATAGAGGAATAGCCTTCGTAGGTAATTTGAGAAGAGTCATATAAACTGAGATGATGGTGACAGAGCCAGGAGAGTCCTGAAAATGGCACTGAACGAGTCGTCACAAGGAGTAACGGGATCTTGAAGGCTAGGGTTACTCGATAGTGGAAGAATTTAGAAATGAGGAGCAATGTTTTTATCAGCAGTCTTTCCCAGTTTCCCTTGCTGTTTGACTCAAAATTGAATCTGGATACGGTAACAACCTGCAGCAATCTACCCGATTATGAGAACAATTACTATTATTAGCCTACTACTCACCTCTCTTTCTTTAGCCCTTGCCCAAGAAAACGCCCCTGCTTCTGAGAAGTCTCACTATCTCTTCCTGAGTGGGAAAGTGAGTGTCGATGTGAAGGGAGAAATGGTTCCTATCACAAGCTTCGACGGGAAGCGCTACCAGGCAGGAGGAAAGAACATTAAACCCTCCCCCAAATTGGGCGCCGGGCTAAAACCCATCCTCGCTGTCAGCACCATGTTCGCGGAAGTATCCGAATTCAGTTTCAACCTACACTCCTTAGAATCCGAGATTCGTGCGCTACATTCGATGAACGAGGTCGGAGCCGAGGATTTGCAAAATCAGATGGGACTTGATTTTGAGCATGCCGCGCTCGCCTCTGACAAACTCTCCGCCACTGCCGCTGGAGATAGTGCACGGCTTAGTGAGATCCAGAACCAACAACGAGATCTCTGGAATAATGAGGATACTCAGGAAGATCTCAGCTATAACCAGAACATCGATCAAATCGACAATTTAAATGGCTTGGGGTTCATGGATATGATCAAAGGCCAGTGCACCTTCATATCCACGAAGAACATTGAAAATGCTTACGGCGCCTTGTCTATCAGTCTTCAAGTAGCCCAAAAAGATGGATCATTGAAAAAGGCGGCCCTCATTCGAACCTTTCCAGTGGGAGACCTACAAGAAGGGAAAACCCATCCCGTGGAATTCGAATGTCAGTTTCCTGAGCTGAAAGTGGCTGGAGCCAAGGTCGACCTCTTTCTATTCGACAGCAAAGGCAAGCACGTGGCCACCAACATGGCTCGAGGACTCAAGAAAGTTAGCAAAGAAGAACTTGAAGAGTTGCGTGCACAAAGTAGATCCAAGCAAGGGAAAGAAAGCTAACTCGTTTTAAAATTAGCGACCTCAAAACGGCTCCAATCTCCAAATGAGATTTAGCTTATTCCTGCAGAAATGAAGAACACCCGCAATCTGCTGATTGTAAATCACTTGTTTTTCCAATTTTCACGCGGCCTCCAGAGACACTGTATACGGTCTTGTAGCTAGATTGCTTTCAGAAACAGCTTTGGTTCATCTTCTTTTTGTCGTACACCCCGATGAGAGGAGATCTTATTTGTTTATGACCTGGCTGTATGGGGACCAAGACGCTCCTCCCAGTCCAGATCAAGTTGTGGCTCCTGTAACAGCTCAGGGTGCGTTCTCCTTCGATAACATGTTTTTCGCGGAAGGCCCTTCAACGATGGAGAGACTCATCTGGGAAGAGTTGACTGAAGGGCCTAGAATCCCAAAAGGTCTTGGTTATTCTTCTATGCCGGAAAAATAGTAGCTGTCACCTAGCTCATGAAAAACCGGCAGAGAGATGCGGACCCTGTTAATTCGAACAGCTCAGAAAAGCCTTTCGAACTTTTTCAATGACACATTTACCGAAAGATCGGCATCGAATCGCTGGAGGTATGAAGTGGGCAGCAGAAAAAGGTTTCATGCATAGCGAACTACGATGCTCTTGAGCTTTGCCTATTTTGAGCAACCTGCTCAGCGGTTTGTGATCTTTGAGCCTTGATGATTGGTTTCACAATACAAAGTGGAAATGCATAATCATTTGGGACTCTTTGATATTCCTTAAATTTGTTGAGCCGGTTGAGCTACGTTTGAAGTGTTACGGGTATGTGTCTTGAGAATGCGGGCACGTTCTGATCTGACCAACGGATTACTACGATGGCCCCATATTTTCTTACGAGCCTGTTTAGCTCGCTCCAATGGGTCTATTATAGGACAAGGGTAAGTCTCTCCGATTTTTACGCCACACATGGTTTGTTCCAACAGCTCCATTTTCCATGGGGTATGTGTAAATGCGTTCGGGACGCCCTCAAGTTCTGGAACCCAGTGATGAATGAAATGACCCAGCGGATCATGTTCCAGGGATTGTTTTACAGGGTTGTAGATTCGTATGGCATTTGTACCAGTAGTTCCGGCCTGCATTTGAAATTGGGTGAAGTGTATCCCCGGTTCGTAATCGAGAAAAAGTCGCGCCAAGTGGTTAGTACCTCGTCTCCAGTCTTGATCCAGGTGGTGACACAAGACAGAAACCAACATGGCTCGCATGCGAAAATTGATCCAACCGGTTTCATGAAGGCAACGCATTAATGCATCGACCAGTGGCAAACCTGTATGACCGGTTTTCCAAGCCTCCAGCCAATCCGATCTGTTCTCGTGTTCCAGCGACTCATAACCTCGATTCACGCACTGGTATTCGTAACTACATTCGACTTCGAACTTTTGCATAAAATGGCAATGCCATTTGAGACGTTGCAGAAATGCCGAGAAGGGACGTTTGTGATTTGCATATTGGTCATGATGCTTGATGAATCGATACGCTTGTTTAACAGAAAGATTGCCCCATGCGAGATGAGTAGAAAGGCGGGAACAGGATACGCGACTCTCTGCCGGTTTAGAAATGTGCTTGTGGTAATTTAGTCCCCTTTCTTCAGCGAAAGAGGAGAGCTGATTGCATACCTCCGACTCTCCGGGTTTCTGGAAGGCATGAGGGTAATTTTCCAATTCCTTCAGGAGATTAGAATTTGGGGTAAAGGGATGCTTTTTGAGGGTAAGGGACTGCATGGAATAACGATTTTCAATGCCAGGTGAATGCATGGTATCAAACCACTTTTTATCCCAACCCTTTCGGTCCTTGATTCCACGTAAAATGCCGTCACGTTGAAACTCCGTCCACTGCGTTCCGTGCTCTTGAAGAATCGTTCTAACCTGCTTGTCCCGGTTCCAGGTGGTTTCCGTCCCCGTCTCCTGATAACTAAAAACGTTCCTTACTGAATAATGCTTTAGGGCCCAGCAAAATACATCCGTGGCTTCTCCAAAGAAGAGATCCACTTTTCGCCCAGAAGAACCAAGCCCGCGGTTCATGGAAGGCAGGCTGTGATAGGTAAACTGCCAGTGACGCAGACTCCAGTCGGGATGCTGTTGGGTGGATGGTTCAAACAAAAAGCAGATAAAGTAAGGGATACCTGCCTCCTCTGCAGCTTGCAGAGGTGCATGATCGGCAAGACGCAGATCTCGCTTGAGCCAGACAATGTTAATGGTGCGTTCAGTCATCTTGACTCTCGCTCGCAGCGTTTCCAAAAGGCAAAGAAAGAGCGGAAATAGCCTGTCGTTTCAAACATCCATTCCCGAGGCTCTTCTGTCCCTTGAAACTGATTAAGGGGATGCTCTTTGAACCGTATTTCTGACCTGACCAAATGTGACCTTAAAGCAGCAAAGCTTCCGGTAAAAATTTGAATGCCTGGTATATTTTTTGCGAGCTCTAAGACAAAACGTATACAAGACTCCGATACTGGGTATTTGGAGAAGACCTCTGGCTCGAGTAAAAGCACACGATTTGCCTTCATTTCAACATGCCATCGCGGATCGAGGTTGTAATAATTGTAGATAAGCGTTGGAAGTTCTGCATCAATTTCAGGAGGTGTGGTTTTCGGCAGCTTGGTCGTTAGCTCGAGATCGGCGAGAGGCCCCAGAGCTTCAGGTTTCGGGTCGGTCAACAATCGACTGTAGGGTTTATCGAGGAAAGTTCCGCGTTGCTGGGAATGACAGTAACGGTTGATATTCTCCTGATTTGCGATGTATTGCTTGCGGCTGTTGGAGCCCGCTACCCACTGCCAACTCAGCGCGTTACTCGCCCAATCCCCATCGAGAAGATGATGATACATCCAGCGAGCCGGGGCTTTCCAGTGACTTCTACCAAGGTTACAAGCCATGGCTGCAACATACATGCGAACATGGTTATGAAGATAACCGGTTTCATAAAATGTTTCGATCGCTGTATCAATCGCATGAATACCTGTTTCAGCCCGAATAATGGAAATCGCCAATTGATGATTGTCGAATCCAGGCTGAGGGTGAAGCAGATCCTTTTCAATCGCCGACCCCTTATGAATCCATACCTGCTGCCAGTAATCCCGCCAAGCCAACTCCTGAATGAACTTTTTGATCTTTTCTGGATTGTATCCCCGACCAAACACTGAATGGAGCACCTGTTTTGTAGAAATGACACCTCTGGAGATGTAGGGTGACAAGTAAGTTACGGCACCATCCACAAAATTTCGACTCCGCCCATAAGCAATGGGATCTACCTGCTCTATCCTGTTGAGAACCTCGTTGTATTGAGTTGGGAATATCATTACAGGATGATGTTTTCTTCAACACGGCACCGGAAACTGTTGTTTCGGTCGTGTTTTGTTTTGGATCCGCTGAGCTCGAGCCGCAAAAGATGGGGGTCTACAGCTTCGGTTTGGACCCGAATTTTAAATTTCAGATCAGTAGCGGTTTGCTTCAATACCTCGCCGCAATATGCGAACAGGCTATGGGTTTTGGGGAACATTTTTAAGTTGTTGGTTACAGCTTGGCTTTCCAAAAGATCTGCCATTCGAAATGGGGTTCTTGATAGAGAGTTGTAGAGTGGGCTTTTAGACTTAGTAAAATTGCTGGAAGTCTTCGCAATGGGGGAGATTTTTATGCCATGTTGAATTGAGTTGCAAACGCGCAAATGCTCGATCCAGTGCATCCGTAACGACGCTGCGGACGGGACAATAAGCAAATTCCAAAAGCATTTTGTTTTGTGTATAACTCCGAGCAGAGATAAATAACCACGGAAAGGCTGAGATTAATCTTGGTCACCAGCAACCCAACCGCGCTATTTGAATAAAATTAGATTATTCAAATACGACTCAGTGTGCCTGCTGTGCATCCTGCTTTTCCGTTCCTTAAAAGATACCTCAATAGGGAGCATGAAATGCTTTTTAAATCTCACAACATACAATCGGGCTGGTCGAATACCTCTCGTTGGAAGCTGTAAAACCAGATAAAAGTGCCATAACAAAAGAGAGTTAATAGTGGACCTCCCTTTTCAAAATGAAGCCGGCGATGGGACTTATTCCGTGGAGCCTAGCGAGGACAAGACAGACTGCGAAGCAGATTGGAACACCCGCGCAGGTGAAAGAACCGAAGCTGGAAACATTTTTACAGGATAGCCTCTGCCAATCGGCAGAGGCTATTCTGAGAAAATGGAGCCGGCGATGGGACTTGAACCCGCAACCTACTGATTACAAATCAGTTGCTCTACCAATTGAGCTACACCGG
>CALJGU010000215.1 GCA_938075565.1 uncultured Opitutales bacterium
TTTCCTCTTTGACCCTTCCCTTCGATCGGCTGGATGGCTTTTACCGCTAGCCATGCTTTATGCAACGATTGAAGTGGTGACCTCAATCCAAGTAATTGCCCTTCACACAAAATATGAGCGCGGCGCAGTTATGGCAACTAAGCTGCGTATTCTTGCTGCCGTCATCTCCTTGGCATTGATATATCCCCTCAGTCTATGGCTAGGTGCTTGGGGAGCCTATACCACAATTTTGATTGCAGAACTGACCTACTTCGTATGCGCCATATAGCTATTACAAGGAAACTCCCCTCTTCCCTTCCTATGCTGCAAAGGCTCTGAGAAATTTTTGGTCGGTCAGGCTAGCTAAAAATCAACTTTTGATTTTCTTTTAGAGACAAAGTCCTCCATGCTACGCCATTCTATACATGAAATTCGCCTTCCTAGCATTCAACGACCTCGAAGAACTGGACCTAATGGGTCCATGGGAGCTGTTGGGTGGCGGGCTCAAAAATGAAGGTATCATCGATGAAGCGTTTATCGTAGCAGAATCAGATGCGGTCATCACCTGCGCCAAAGGGCTCCAAATCCTCCCACACTACTCCTTTGAGACGTGCCCGGAGTTTGAATACATTCTGATTCCAGGTGGTTGGGGAACTCGAGCAGAAGCTAAAAATTCCGTGTTACTTGATTTTCTCAAAACAAGGTCTGCGAACTGCAAAGCGGTATTATCTGTCTGCACAGGCTCTTTCATCCTCGCTGAGATTGGCCTACTCAAAGGCAAGCAGGCCACGACTCACTGGGGATCCCTCGATCGATTGCGTGAATTTGGCGGTATTGAAGTTATTGAAGAACGGTATACCAACGATGGTGAAGTCTGGTGTTCTGCTGGCATATCAGCCGGTATGGACATGGCTCTGGCCTTTATCAACGACACCTTTGGCGAAGACATCGCAGAGAAAATCCAGTTCTACACCGAGTATTATCCACAAGGAACGGTATACGGAAAGCCGGAAGAAAACGATCAGGCTCCTGGTTACTTGAAGGCATAGCAGTTAAGATGAAGCTTGTTATTTACCCGAAGGAGATCAACCGAAAGACAGTCTTCTATATCGGTTATGTTCTACTCGTAAGCGCGTTATATTTCCTGATTAAACCCGTTTTTGAAAGCTTCATGTCTACTTACATGCGATCAGAAGATGATCTTCTCCTATATTCCGATTGGGCAATGGGATTTGGACTATTCCTTGCTTGGTTTTTGTTCAGTCTAATCTATTGGCTGGATCTCAACTTAACACCGGAAAAACGCGACCAAACCAGCAGTGTATTTATCAGAAACTTACCCCTTGCACCATATCTTCTAATTGTTCCCTGCGGATACCTGGCTTTGGAAATCAGTAATTATGACTCTTGGTTTGAATTCACTCTAGGCCGATGGCCAGTATTCCTGACCATTGTCATCGCGGCTTGTATATTCGGGTTCGCAGCTAAAAAGAAGAAAAGCGAGCGAGCAATTGACTAAGAAAATACAGGGAAGTCCTGACTTCACACTTGTCGCATACACTCTCAGCATTCACTCTCTCCTTTTTCGAAACCATTCAGTTAACCCACATTTCATTGTGATGCTTACACGCCTACTCTTACTCACTTCTATTCTTGCTATGACCTTTGGCTGCTCTTCTTCAACCGATTCAGAATCCGCTTCATCTGAGGCGCCTCTTCTTCGTCATGTTGTGCTCTTTAAGTTCAAAGATTCTGCGACCCAAGCTGATGTGGACGCTATCGTTAAAGCCTTTGGAGAACTTCCTTCAAAGATCCCAGAGATCGTCGGATACCAATGGGGAACGGACGTGAGCATCGAAGGGAAAGCCAATGGATTCACCCATTGCTTCCTGGTTACCTTTGCAGATGAAGCCGGACGGGCGACTTACCTCCCCCACCCAGCTCATAAAACATTTGTCGAAGCGCTTCTGCCTTCCTTGGATAAAGGAACCGTTGTCGATTTCTGGTCCACCGACGCACAGGGCACAAGTGATACCGATGGCAAGCTACGGCACGTCGTATTGTTCGATTTCAAAGACGGGACGACCGAAGAGTCTCTTAATGCGATCGAAACAAAGTTTACTTCGTTGCCTGGAGACATTCCAGAAATCGCAGCCTACGAATGGGGCACAAACAACAGCCCTGAGGGTTTGGACGACGGTTACAGTCATTGCTTTCTTGTAAGCTTCAATGACGAGGCCGGACGCGGCGTTTACATCCCCCACCCCTCGCACAAGGAGTTTGGCGGAGTCGTAAGACCGAACGTTGAGAAGGTTCTAGTCTTCGATTTCTACAACGGCAAATAATCCTGCTGCTTAGCATCCTTTCTACTCACTTTTGATCATTCTATGAAACGCCCCAATATCATTCTCATTATCACGGACCAGCAACGCTACGAGACTATTGCTGCTTTAGGCTTCCCCCACGTCAATACTCCCCACCTCGATAAGTTGGTGAATGAAGGCGTGGCATTCTCTCAGTGTCATGTCACTGCGCCTTCCTGTGGACCTTCTAGAGCCAGCCTATTTACCGGCTATTATCCGCACAACAGTGGAGCATTGAAAAACAATGACAAATGGCCACGGACCTGGGTTCAGGATTTGAATGACAATGGTTACCACTGCGTAAACATCGGTAAGATGCACGCCGACCCCTACAATGAACTTCACGGATTCCATGAGCGTTTCGTAGTTGAGAATAAACAACGTCGCGAATCCGAGCTTATGTGGAAAGGCGATCCTCACATCTTTGAAGACGAATGGGACAAAGCCTTGGACCTTCGAGGTTTTGATCGCCCAGAGAAACCATTTTATCGCGACTGGCCGGACACCAAAGAACGACAAGGTGCCTACGAGTGGAAGCTTCCCGATGACCTGCATCCAGATACCTTTGTTGGAGACATGGCTATACGTTGGATCGATAAATCCGCTTATGCCACCGACCATTCCAAGCTGATGCAATGGATCGATAAGGACAAACAACCCAATCTGGGTGATGAGCCTTTATTCCTGGAAATTGGATTCCCCGGACCTCACCCACCGTTTGATCCAGTGGAAAGCTATGCGGAAGAATACATGAAAAAGGATCTCCCCATCCAACCGGTTACCCAGGAGGAGATGGACGCTCAACCAGAGACCCTCGACTCTTTCCGCAAACGCCTGACGCAGCGCTTCGCTGACTCAATCGATTTTGATCCCAACGCTTCTGACGAGGCCCGCAAACTTCAGCGCGCCTACTACCTCGCCAATGTGACTATGATTGATGAGAGCATCGGCAAGATTCTCAATCGTTTGGAGGATACAGGAATACTCGAAAACTCAGTCGTCATTTTTTCCTCTGATCATGGTGATTGCCTCGGCGATCACGGCCTGGTTGAAAAATGGACGATGTACGATTCCTCCGTTCGTGTCCCACTCGTCGTGTGGAGTCCCGATCGCTACAAAGGTGGACGGACCGTAGAATCACTTACCCAGTGGTTTGATATAGGTCCAACGATCTTGGAGCTCGCTGGCCTCGAACCTCCGGCCAAGATGGAAGCAGAGTCCCTGATCCCATTCCTAGAAAACGATCCGAACGCAGAGGAGCGTGAATACGTATTTTCTGAACACGCCCAAGATCTCATGCTTCAGGATTTGGAACACTCGCTCATGATCCGAAGTAAACGCTTTAAGTTGATCGAGTACATCGGGAAAGACTCAGGGCAATTGTTCGACGTCGAAAACGATCCTGAGGAAATCAAAGACCGCTGGAGCGATCCGGATTATGCCGAAGAAAAGGCCAAGCTACGAAAGGCGCTGCACGAATGGTTTGTGACCAGCACTACCAAAGCGACTGGTTGGTGGAAAGATCCGGCGGCAAAGCCGAAGAAGGTGTAGATTCGAAGCCATAGAGAGGTAGGGCCATTGCGTCCCCGCAATGCCGCAATCAAATTCTAAAACTGATGCTCGGCATAGCCGGAGGCTATTGCCCTACCCCAAAACTGTCATTTAGAATTGCTTCCAGGCTTAGTGGAATTCAAATTATTCTCCGTCTTCATTCAGGTATTTATCGCCTGACATCTGCTATAAATTTTAATCCCCACCGAACCACTTTATGCACTCGATCACACTCAACGGAAATACCTACCAGCTAGACATACCCGACGATATGCCCCTTCTCTGGGCCATACGTGACGTCCTTGGTTTCACAGGAACAAAATTCGGCTGCGGGTTGGGCCAATGCGGCGCTTGCACCATGCACATTGATGGAGCCCCGATTAGATCATGCATCACCCCCATCGTAGCAGCGGTAGGGAAACAAATTACCACCATTGAAGGTATCGGAGATGACCCGGTAGGCAAACAGGTTCAAGAAGCCTGGATTGAGGAAGGAGTTCCACAGTGTGGCTACTGCCAATGCGGCCAAGTGATGACAGCTACGGCATTGTTACAGAGGAACCCAACTCCTAACAACGAAGAGATTGAATCGACGATGCATGGAAACATTTGCCGTTGTGGAACCTACAATCGCATAAAAACCGCAATCCACACGGCATCGGCAAAGATAAAGGAGGAATCAGCATGAAACCTTCCTATAAAAACTTCATCTTCTCGAAGACTAATCTGGATAGAAGAAACTTCCTTAAAGGCCTGGGAACGACCGGAGCATTGATCCTTACCGCTAATTGGAATTGGGCGCAAGATGGGGCGCAAAAGTTTGGTGGTCACGGAATGCCCGGAGGCATTGTTGAAGACCCCAAGGCCTATTTAAAATTTAACACGGACGGATCAGTCATATTTGTCTGCGCACGCTCGGAAATGGGACAAGGCATTCGTAGCAGCCTTGCATTAGTCGTAGCGGATGAGCTCGAAGCCGACTGGAAGCAGATGCGTGTTGAGCAAGCAACAGGTGACCAGGACCTATACGGAAACCAGAATACCGATGGTTCCAGAAGCATGCGGCATTGGTATCAACCCATGCGCAGATGCGCTGCAACAGCCAGGACCATGCTTCAAAACGCAGCAGCCAGTCACTGGGATGTGCCAGCATCGGAAATAAGACCTTATAACCATAGAATGGTGCATGCCAAAAGCGGTCAGCAGATAAGCTATGGCAAATTGGCTGGTATGCTCGATTCACAGGCCATTCCTGATTCAGCTTCTGTGAAGCTCAAAGACGCGAAAGACTTTAAATTCATAGGCAAAGATCAGACACTCAGCGTGGATAATATGAACATCGTCTCCGGTAAAGCTACCTATGGAGCAGATGTTCGCTTTGATAACATGCTATACGCGGTTGTGGCCCGACCACCTGTGTATGGAAGCTTGATGGAATCTTACGACGACTCGGAAGCGCTCAAAGTAACCGGAGTGGTGAAAGTCATTCCCATAGAAGGAACCACCTCGCCATCTGAATTTAACCCACTCGGTGGTGTAGCTGTTGTCGCCGAAAATACCTGGGCGGCCATTCAAGGTAGCAAGGCACTAAAAATAAAGTGGAGCAGTAGCCCGAACGACAGTTACGATTCCGATACCTACCGTGATAGCTTGAAGGAGGCTTCCATGAAGCCGGGGAAAGTCTTGCGCAATGAAGGGAATGTTGAAGAAGCATTTGCTTCAGCAGACAAAAAATACTCAGCCAGCTACTACCTCCCCCACTTTGCGCATGCTCCCATGGAGCCGCCTGTTGCCATTGTTATTTTAAAGGACGGAAAGCTGGAAGCGTGGGCTCCATCTCAAAACCCACAATCGGCCAGGCAAAAAGCAGCGGAACGAGCCGGGGTCGCTTTCGAAGATGCTACCTTGAATGTGACACTACTGGGAGGAGGTTTTGGCAGAAAATCAAAGTCTGACTTTGTCGTGGAAGCTGCTGAATTGGCCAAGTCATTTCCAGGACGAGCCATACGCGTTCAATGGACTCGGGAAGACGATATTGCTCATGACTATTTGCATACCGTCTCAGGCGAATTCCTTGAAGCCAGCCTGGATAAAAAAGGAAAAACTACTGGGTGGTTACATCGCACAGTAGCGCCGACTATCACCGCCTTATTTGGCCCAGACTCAGGCCATCAGGCTGCTTTCGAAATCGGCATGGGAGTCGTTAACGCGCCTTTCGACGTTCCCAACATACGCATAGAGAACCCACCCATTCCGGCTCATGTCCGCATCGGTTGGTTTAGATCTGTGTCTAATATCCCGCACGCCTTCGCAGCACAAAGCTTCATAGCTGAACTGGCCCATCAAGCAGGGATGGATCATCAAGAATTTTATTTTAAACTGTTGGGCAAAGACAGAGAGATCAACCCACTCGACCAGAAGGACGAATGGAATCACGGAGAGGACCCAACCATTTACACAGTCAATACGGGCCGCATCCGAAGAACTTTGAGACGGGCTACCAGAGAAGCTGGTTGGGGCAAAAAACTACCCAAGGGCAGAGGTATGGGATTTGCTGTCCATTACAGTTTTGTTTCCTACGTGGCATGCGTATTGGAAGTTGAGGTACAGGACAATGGAAACATCATCGTTCACCATGCAACTATGGCGGTGGACTGTGGGCCACAAATCAATCCGGATCGCATCCGTTCTCAAATGGAAGGTTCCTGCGTCATGGGACTTGGCTTGGCCATCACCGGGGAGGTCAGTTTCAAAGAAGGTAAAGCCGTTCAAAGCAACTTTCACGATTATCAGGTGCCAAGAATTTCACAGGCTCCAAAATCTATATCGACTCACTTGATTGATCCAGGCGACATTCAAGAACTCGGTGGCGTGGGTGAGCCAGGAGTGCCTCCCGTGGCTCCTGCTCTATGTAATGCGATTTTTGTAGCCACTGGAAAACGTATACGGCAGCTTCCTATACAGGACCAACTGGCTTAGCATCCAAATATGAACATTACGTGCCCCTACTGCTGGGAGCGAATAGACATCGAAGAGATTCCATACTCGGAGGAATCGGTGGAGCTCGTCCTTGACTGCGAAGTCTGTTGTCGCCCAATCGCCATCACAGCCAGCTGGGACAGTGAAAATGATCCTCCCTGGCTGGATGTAAGAGCTGAGTCCTGAAAGAGAAAAAAAGTTTCAGTAGTCAGGTGTCAGAATTGTGGAAGAATGAGCACGCGAATATCCCGGCCGATGGTATTACGACCATCGCCACCATTCGAAGAGAAGCTTATCCCTTTTGTGCTAGGTACACCGTGTTGCTCGATTCCTTATCCTGAATAGGATTGTAGAATGGAACGACTATCGATTCGGCAGTATCGAAAACCGAAGCTAATAATTCCTTAAAAGCAGCATCAGGGGCTGCGTCTGACCAAAGACCAAATACACCTCCTGGCAGTATTTGCTCCGCCATGGCACTCAATCCGGCTTGAAAATAAAACCCTGCATTCTCGTCGGCCAATTGATGACTAGGTGTATGATCGATATCCAGCAGGACTGCATGAAACTGTTTACCTGGATTCCGAGGATCCATTCCAATTGTTTTATCAACAGCCGCCGCAAAAAAGTCCTGAGCAATGAGATGACAACGTTCGTCTCCGGATAAGACAGAGCCAACCGGAACTAAACCTTTTTCATGCCACTCAATCACTTGTGGGAAGAGTTCCACCACAACGAGAGAAGCGACATTGGAATGCTCTAGTGCTGCCGCGGCCGTATAGCCAAGGCCCAATCCCCCAACAATGATGTCCAAGTTTCCTTG
>CALJGU010000216.1 GCA_938075565.1 uncultured Opitutales bacterium
ATTTTCATTGCCTCAAGAATTGCCAGCTTATCTCCCTCTTTGACTTGATGTCCAACTGTTACAGGCAAGCTACTGACCATAGCAGGAATAGGCGCACCGATGTGCTTTTCGTTGGCACTATCCGCTTTCTCCCGACGCTTCGTTTCTGTAGTCGCTGAATGGTCAACAATCACACAATCGCGAGGTCGCCCATTGAGCTCGAATGTTAAGGAACGTTCCCCCTCTTCGTTAGGCTCGCTGACATAGATCAGTTTTACGATAAGCGTTTTGCCTTCATCGATTTCCACAGATATCTCTTCCCCTGGCTGCAATCCATAGAAGAAATTCGGAGTCGGAAGCACACTCGCTTCACCATATTCTCGAGTGAACTTCACAAAATCCTTAAAGACCTGTGGATACATCAAATACTCGAAGAGTTCATCTTCTGTGCAATGAGCGTGTCGGGTAATGTGTGCGACTTCCTCTCGGGCCTGTTCCAATTCTACTTTCTCAGCTCTGGCACCCGGACGTCCACGAAAAGCTTTTCGCTTGCCCAATATAACTTCCTGCACATCTTTCGGCCAACCACCTTTGGGCTGCCCTAATCCACCAGAAAGCATATCAACCACGGATTCTGGAAATGCAGTTCCCGGCTCGAGATTTACTAGATCTGCGGGCTCAACTCCTTTGGTAAGTAGGAACATCGCAAGATCGCCTACCACTTTACTACTCGGAGTTACTTTTACAATGTCACCCAATATCTGGTTAACCTCTTCGTAATATCGAACCACTTCCGGCCATCGAGAACCCAATCCCAATGCACTGGCTTGCTCGCGTAGGTTTGTATACTGACCACCGGGCATCTCGTGCTTATACACTTCAGCACTCCCAAACTTGGGACTGGTATCAAACGGCTCGTAGAATTGCCTGACAGCTTCCCAGTAAATGGAAAGTTCATCGAGGAAAGTTTGATCGAGCTGAGTATCGCGTCGATCACCACGCATCGCATTGACGATCGAATTCAAATTCGGCTGGGCAGTCAGTCCAGACATGGAGGAAATCGAAAGATCCACAATATCAACTCCCGCTTCTGCTGCTTTGATAATAGAAGCTGAAGCAATGCCACTCGAATCATGCGTATGAAAATGAACAGGGATTCCAATTTCTGAACGAAGAGCCTTAATCAATTTATAAGCTGCTCGTGGATGACAAAGACCGGACATATCCTTGAGTGCCAGAATATGAGCACCCATCGATACCAACTCGTTGGCCATGTCTATGTAGTACTGAAGCGAATATTTATCACGATCAGTATTTAAAATATCTCCGGAGTAACAAACGGTTGCTTCACACACAGAGTTTGTGTGTTTGCGAACGGACTCCATCGCCACCTTGAGGTTGGGCAGATAATTGAGTGAGTCAAAGATTCGGAAAATATCCATGCCAGCGTCGGCAGAGTGCTTCACAAATTCCCGAATCACATTGTCTGGGTAGTTGGAATAGCCAACTCCGTTTGCACCACGGAGAAGCATCTGCGTACAGACATTGGGTACTCTTACCCGAAGATCACGCAATCGTTGGAACGGATCCTCTTTGAGAAACCGCATGCAGGTATCGAAGGTGGCTCCACCCCAACATTCCATACTGTAAAGGTTGTGGGCTCGCTGAGAGATGCTGTCGGCCACCGCCATCATGTCGTAAGAACGCATGCGCGCAGCCAGGAGCGATTGGTGAGCATCGCGCAACGTGGTATCAGTAACGAGAAGGCGACGCTGCTTCCGGGTCCATTCAGCAAACTTCTCAGGACCATGCTTGGTCAAATAGTCCTTGGTGCCCTCAGGCTTGGGCGCCTTGGGGTCGTAATCAGGAATGATAACCGGCAGGTCCATCTTGGGAACTGGCCGTCCCTTCACCTGATCATTTCCATTCACGATGGTCTCACCGAGTAACTTGAGCAACTTGGTTGCGCGGTCGCGGCGACGTTTGAACTTAAACAGCTCTGGTGTCGTATCGATCAAGGTGGTGATCGCATCTCCTGACTGAAAGGTCGGGTGGTGAATCACATTCTCAATAAAAGGAATGTTGGTCTTAACACCGCGGATTCGCATCTCGCGCAGGGCTCGGTCCATACGCTGAATCGCCAACTCCCAGGTACCGGCGGAAGCAGTCAGCTTGACCAAGAGCGAGTCATAGAACGGAGTGATGACGGAGCCGGTATCACCCATGGCACCGTCAAGGCGGATTCCAAAACCAGCCGCACTTCGATAATTAACGATTCTTCCATAGTCGGGCGCAAAATTCTCTTCAGGATCCTCGGTAGTGACCCGGGCCTGAATCGCATAGCCATTCCTTGGGACATCATCCTGAGTAGGAATGCCGACTTCCTCACTGAAGAGCGAGTGACCTTGAGCAATCATGACTTGGCTTCGAACAATATCGATGCCCGTGATGACTTCAGTCACCGTGTGCTCCACCTGGATCCGTGGATTCATTTCGATGAAGAACCACTCATGAGTATCCAGATCCAACAGAAATTCTACCGTGCCAGCATTGTAGTAACCAATAGACTTGGCGATCTTCACGGCGGCATCGCACAGCTCGTTGCGCACCTCGTCTGGCAAGCCAACTGAAGGAGCGATTTCGATTACCTTTTGGTGACGACGCTGCACGGAGCAATCCCGCTCATGCAAGTGCACTACATTCCCATGCTTGTCGCCCAGGATCTGGACCTCGACGTGTTTCGCACGCCCGATGTAGCGCTCGAGGAATACAGCCGGATTGCCGAAAGCTCTTTCGGCCTCACCTTGGGCTTCTTCAAGCAATGGCTTCAGGTCTTTGGGCTTCTGGACGATACGCATTCCACGTCCACCGCCACCAAAGGCTGCCTTAATAATGAGGGGAAATCCGATTTTCTTGGCCAGGCGCATGGCTTCAGCACAATCCGAGACCGGATCATTCGTTCCCGGCAAGGTGGGCACGTCCGCTTCATCAGCGATCTTACGTGCTTCGGTCTTGTCGCCCATACGACGCAGGAGATCGGCACTTGGTCCGACAAAATTAATTCCGTTCTCCTCACAGGCCTCCGCGAATTCGGCGTTTTCAGAAAGGAAACCGTAGCCAGGGTGAATCAGGTCCACACCCTTTTCCTTGGCCAAGCCGATGATGCTCGGAATGTCCAGGTAAGCGGCGACAGGACCTTTGCCTTTCCCCACCAGGTAGGCTTCATCCGCTTTAAAACGGTGGACCCCAAGGCGATCCTCATTGGCATAAACCGCGACAGTGCGGTACCCTAATTCTGTGGCGCTCCGAAAAATTCGTACGGCAATTTCACTACGATTGGCAGCAAGTAACTTTTTCATCGAAAAGGTGTATTCTCAGTAAATTGGAATCGCTTAACATGGAGTCGAATTCTCCAGTGTCAATAAGGACAGGAATGGAGAATAACGGTATTTTCGGTAATGCAAAAATATTAGAACTTGCGAAGTTTTCCCGACAGGCTGTTGATCTGAGTTTCCAATTCCTTCAATCAAACCCAATCTTGTAAAAAAATTAGCCCTCTCCCTCATCCTATCTTTCTCGAGTCTGCCGTTCGTGGTTACCGCTCAGAAATCACATGCTGATGCCAGCGCAACACTTGTGGAATTGATGGGAAGCAAACAAACCTTTATCGATGCGTTTGTGCCAGTCTTTGGAAACCAAATTCAACAAGGCATGGCCGCACAGGGAGTTCCCCAGGACAAAATCGACAGAATCAAAGCATCGGGTTTGAAGTTGGCCGAGAGTATCGTAAACGATCCAGATTACATAACTGGACTGGCCAAGTCCTACATGGACGCTTTTTCGGAATCAGAAATCAATGAGCTGATCACTTTTTATAAATCTGACATAGGTCAGAAAGTCATTGCCAAGCTCCCACAGATTACTGCCGAAGGGGCTGCCCTAGGAAAAGCCATGACGGGAAGATACATGCCTACCTTCCAACAGGAAATGCAGGCGATTCTGGAATAGTAGCTGCGGTTCCATTCTTAGAAGTGGTCAATACATCCACATAGGAACCCAAGGATTCCAATAAAGCGTATAACCTATATAAAACATGCTGCCCAAACTGACGGCCAAAAGATAGTATTTTGCAAATGCGTGTATGGGTGACCCCAGTCGTATCGTTTGGATGATTTTATAGAATCCGAACACAGCGAGCCCTACAAAAACCCAATCTAGCAGATAGAGCGAAAGGCTCAAAAAGGTCATACTACCAAAGTGATCAAACATCCGCTGATTAGAGGTCACGATAAAGGCGGAGATCGCGAAGGTGAGTAATAGTACGATCACGGATACGGCCGGAATCAACCGAATCCACCAATCATCAACGTCCTTAAATTTTCCGACAAGGCGACCTATACCATAAACAGGTATTAGAATGAGCGAAGAAAGCATCAATAGGACGCAAACAATCGCTAATAAAAACTGTCCCCACGCACAGAAGCCAGAGACCTTCTTAAAGTTTCCAAAGGCACCGTTTTGAAAGTACCGTTTCCCTTCGTCGTCTTCAAAAAACAGTTCTGTAGCCATCCACCTTTTCCCATGACGGTATAGGCCACCTTCCACAGGAGTACTATTGAAGGAACTACCAGGAATACTGGTAACGACGAAATGTGTGTCCGTGGATTTGACACGCATGAATGGCAGACGCTCAAAGAGATAACTGAACTGGTTCCTGGTAGTAGCTGATCGGTAGTAACCCGTATACTTTTCTACGGCGTCAGGATTCATGGGGATATCAGCTGGAAGGTCCGGTTTTTCAATTCCCTGCAATAGATACTCCTGAATCCTTGCGCTCAATTGATTAAGAGCTCCACTGGATTTGTTAATCATCACCACAAATCCTACACCGAGATCGGGTTGGTAAGTCAGGTCGGCAACAAACCCCATCATCCCTCCATTGTGACCATGCCAATAATAGCCCTGGTGTGTTTTGGTGTAGTTATTGAGCCCATAGCCATCGTTCAGGTCGTTTTTAGCAGCAAGGGTTGATGTTGGTGTTTCCATGCGGTCGATGCTGGCTTCGGTAAGGAGTCGCTGGCTTTCGTGCATGCCTCGGTTGAGGTACATACGTACTAATTGAGACATCTCACGAGCAGATGCATTGATGCTGCCAGAAGGCCTCATTATGATGTGCCAATAGTCTACTGGTTTCGGTTTTTTCTTAGTTCCTTCATAACCGGCTGCAATGAGTGTTTCGACCTCGGGCGTCAGAAAGTAGCTGGCAGTATCCATATCCAGTGGATCGAAGATTTCTTTCTGAACGTAGTCTTCAAAAGACATCCCCCTTCAGCTTCTCAACCACGTATGCAGCCAGAGGAGGATTCCCATTGCTGTATGTTGCAAAGGTCCCCGGCTTCCACCGGCTATTTCGTGCACGAGGATTAAATTCATACGCGTCCTTCAAGCTGATAGTAGGATCACCCAAGGCATACTCATTGAAGTGCATATCATCAAAACCCGTCGTATGTTCCAACAGGTGGACTAATTTGATAGGATCTGTGTCACGCCAACGATTCTTAAACGGGATCTCCGGCGCATGCTCGAGCAAGGTATCCTGCAAATCCAAGGCGCCCTCCTCCTGTAATTTAAGCACCGATAATGAGACAAACATCTTAGTTATGCTGCAGATACGAAACAAGGTATGCTCATCGGCTTTACGCTGTGCTTCGATGTCAGCCATTCCCAATCCGCCCACCCAGATATCTTCGTCTTTCGATACAATCGCGATTCCGGTGCCTGGCACACCTTCCTTTTCTAGGATTTCCTCTAGGTCCGCTACCAGTTTCTCCAAGGTATCGGGCTCAGATTCCTCAGATTCATCTGATATTTCAGAGTCGGCTGACTCAGCACTTTCCTGGCCGAAAAGAATTATACTACTGAAACATAAGAGGGTTAGACCAAGGATGAGGGAGGAGAGCTTTTTCATAGTAGGGAGGGAATCAAAAGAAGGATCGATTAATGACTTATACTCAAATAGGACCCGTCACAGCAACAAATATTCTCTGATTCTTCGACTATCTCGCCTTAATAATTAGGACTTAGAAAAAGAAACCCTAACCCTCACCTGAACCTAAATCTCCTGGCACGTCCACATCCCTAAAAATGCCTTCTGAACTAACGGCCACGAATTCAATGTTACTCTCTGCGGATTGAATAAGCGACTTTGCTCCTTCATCGCCCTTCAAATCCATTAAGCGCTGGAGAAATGAATAGGGAAATACGACCGGGTGCCCACGCCTTCCGTTACAGGTTGGCATCACGATTTTCTCAGCTGCGTTCGCTCGAAATCTTTCTAGGACTTGCCTTACGGTACCCGGATCAAGGTATGGCAAATCCCCAAGACACACTAGGATGCCTGAGAAGGTTTGCTCACCAATCCATTGTGCACCCTCCGCCAAAGAACTACCCATTCCAGTACGCCAATCCGGATTGTGAATACACTCTAAGCCACTAGCAGATAATAACGAAGCCATTCGTTCGTGATCCTCTCCAGTAATAACAACCGTTGGTTCGATGCCAGTTCCAAGTATACACCGAACGACACGTTCAAGGATGGAAACACCATCTAACTCTACCAGGAGTTTGTTCTCAGATCCGAAGCGCTTTGATTCACCCGCGGCAAGGATGATGGCGCAAATAGATCCAAAGCCCTCGGTCATCCTTTAATAGTATCTTCAACGGAGCTCTTACAACTCTGTTTATTTTTAAGCTGCACCATTTCCGCTACAATACTGACAGCAATCTCAGCAGGGGTGGTACTGCAGATGTCTAATCCAACCGGCCCATGAATCTGTGCAAGTTCATCCGCATCAAATCCTTTAGCTGCTAAACGTTTCAAACGAGCATCATGGCTTTTTCGACTCCCCAAGGCTCCCACGTAGGAGCAATCACTTTTTAATGCAATTTCCAGTGCCTGGTCATCAATCTTCGGATCATGCGTCAGCATCACCATGCTATCGAAAGGAGTGAATCTAATTTCCTTCAAAGCAACCTCCGGCCATTTCTGAATAAGGTGATCGGGAAGCGTTTCGAAGCGTTCTTCCTGTGCAAAACTTTCTCGAGGATCGACAACGATGGTCTGGTAGTTCAGCGCCTTCGCAAAATGAACTAGACTTAGCGAGATGTGTCCGGCTCCGATGATAAACAATCGACAGGGTTGGGCTATTAACCGAAGGAGTATTTTTGAATCACTTTCTGAAACTTCCTGAGTGTGGCCTCCGGTGGAAATGATCTCACGAGCCTTTTGCAATGTAGACTCATCCCAGTCACTTTCATCCCCCGTGAATGTTCCGTCCTCAAGTAGCAATGCCTGCTTCCCATCACCGGACAACCAGACGCCAGTTCCATGCGCTTCATGCAATTCAACAAGTGAAGCAACCAGCTTGGTGTCGTAGTTGAAACGCTCAACACGAACCCCAATCCTGCCTCCACAGGAAAATGCCACTTCCCAGGGAAATCCCTGACTCGGGCCAAACTCAGCCCAACGGGTTTTACCATCGGCAACACAGGCGACAGCCATTTCGATGACTTCCGTCTCTATACAACCAGCACTGACAGATCCAATAAACTGTTTTCCATCTGCAGAAATCGCCAAAACCGATCCGATTCCCCTAGGAGATGGATTGCGGGCACTCACCACCGTAGCCAAGGCAAAAGCTTGTTCGGTTTCGATCCATAGTTTGAGCTGTGACCAGATTTCGTGCATAAGGAACTTTGACTTACTTAAAGCGACTACTTAGAGAAGATAAACATTTCATTCAATTACCCTATGGCAACTATACAAATTCGGGTTAACGGGACAAATCGTCAGATTGACGACATTGATCCTACCACGCCCCTACTCTGGGCACTGCGCGACCATCTCGGGATGGTCGGCACTAAATTCGGCTGCGGCAAGGGCCTCTGTGGCGCCTGCACCGTCCACCTAAACGGAACGGCCATTCGCTCCTGTAGCACTCCAGTGTCTGCAATTGAAGGCCAAATGATTACAACGATTGAGGGTCTGGCCAAAGATACTGAAAATCTGCATCCCATTCAGGAAGCGTGGATGGAGCACGATGTTCCTCAATGCGGTTACTGCCAGGCTGGGCAAATGATGAATGCTTCTGCCCTACTCGCAGTGAATCCGAAACCAAGTGATCAGGATATCGATAATGCCATGGCAGGAAACATTTGCCGCTGCGGAACTTACAAACGCATCCGCAAGGCCATCCACACTGCAGCTGAGAATGGAGGTGCACGATGAAGAAGGATCTTTATGACTACGAGTTGATTCCAGACGTCGATATGCCGGCTGAGTTTGTTCAGCGAATCAAAGACTACGACGACTTGGAAGATACCACTCTCGATACCAACATGGCCCGCCGCCAATTTTTGAAACTATCCGGTATAGCTGGAGGTGGATTGGTCCTGGCGTTTGCAATGGGTGGCGCTCCTCGCGCGGAGGCAGCTCACCACGGTAACAAAAAAGGTGCTGCTGCACTCAATGCTTATGTGCAAATTAAACCCGACGGCAAAGTCGTCATTGCGGCCAAGAACCCCGAAGTCGGGCAAGGAGTTAAAACCTTCCTACCGATGATTATCGCGGAGGAACTAGAAGTGCCTTGGGAATCCGTTTCTGTCATCCAATCAGATATTGATGAAAAGCGTTACGGTCGCCAATCCGCAGGTGGGTCTCAATCCACCCCTCGCAATTGGACACCAATGCGTGAAGCAGGAGCAACTGCCCGTACCATGCTGGTAAACGCGGCCGCCGAAAAATGGGGTGTAAGTGCTTCAAAGTGTAAGGCCGAGCAAGGACAGGTTATCAATACTTCGAATGGTAAAAAACTGAGTTATGCGGAGTTGGCCGATGCGGCGGCTGAGCAAGCCATACCCGATGCCAAGATCTTGAGCTTTAAAGATCGCAAAGACTTCAAACTGCTTGGGAAATTCATTGGCGGCGTAGACAATCATGCTCTGGTAACTGGCCAACCCTTATTCGGGATCGATACGCAATTGCCTGGAATGCTCCATGCAGTCTACGTCAAATGCCCTGCCTTCTACGGTAAGGTAAAACGAGCCAATCTAGATGAAGTCAAAAACCTACCCGGCGTGATAGATGCTTTCATCATTGAAGGCAACAGCGTGGACGGTGAACTCAGTCCTGGTGTAGCCATAGTAGCGAAAACCACCTACCAGGCATTTCTGGCGGAAAAAGCGCTGCAAGTTTCATGGGATAAAAGTGATGCATCCAATGAATCCTGGGGCGACTTCAAGGAGATGGCTAAAGACCTGACCTCCAAGTCCGCACCGGCAACAGAAGAGTCCGGCGATATGGCCAAGGCCATTTCACAAGCCGACAAGGTCGTCGATAGCTTCTACACTTACCCCTTTCTTTCGCATTCGAATTTAGAGCCACAAAACTGTGCTGCCTGGTTCCGTAATGGAAAAATGGAGATCTATGCTCCAACCCAAACACCACAAGGTATCGCTGGACCGGTTTCAAAAATCCTCGGCCTTAAACAAGAAGACGTGGTCATCACACAAGTTCGCGGAGGTGGTGGATTTGGCCGTCGCCTGATCAATGACTGGGTCACAGAAGCAGCGGCGATTGCACACAAAGTAGACGCACCTGTGAAACTGACCTGGAATCGAGAAGCAGACATGGCTCATGACTTCTACCGCGTGGGTGGTTTCCATAACCTCAAAGGCACGCTCGATAAGAAGGGAAAACTTACCGGTCTCCAGGATCGAACCCTTGTTTTTACTAACAAAAGCAATGGACGCCCCGTTCGTGGGGGCGGTATACGCGGTGGCAACATTCAAGCCCCAGAGATTCCCAATGTGAGAATCGAAGCGCATGAAATCCCACTCACCATTCCTTGCGGTTGGTGGCGTGCGCCTACATCCTGTTCTGTGGCCTGGGTATTCCAAAGCTTCATTCACGAAATGGCTGAAGCCGCTGGACGAGATCACCTCGAGTTTCTCATAGAACAATTCGGAGAACCAAGACACCTTGGAAAACAGACCGCTCGGGACTTCAATACCGAGCGTGCGATCAACGTCACCAAGGACGTCGCTGAAAAAGCGAACTGGGGACGAAAGATGAAAAAAGGCCAAGGCCAAGGACTGTCATTTTACAATAGCCACCTCGGCTATTTTGCAGAAGTAGCGGAAGTAACGGTCGATAGCTCTAACCGTGTAAAAGTGGACCATGTAGTAGCCTCCTGCGACGTAGGCATGCTGCTAAACAAAAGCGGCGGTGAAAACCAGGTCGAAGGATCCATCATCGATGCCATTTCAACCGTGGCCGGTCAGGAAATCACTTTCGAAGAAGGTGCAGTTCGCGAATCGAATTTCGATGAATACCCACTTCTCAGAATGCCTTCACAACCGAAGATCGATATTCATTGGCTAACCACCGACTACGCACCCACCGGCCTCGGTGAACCCGCCTTCCCTCCCGCGGTTGCCGCTGTCACCAATGCGATTTACAATGCCACCGGAAAACGCATCCACACGATGCCGATCTCCAAAGAAGGTTTTGAAATCGTGTAAGCTGAACACTGATACAATGAACAAAGCCTTCTGCTCTATTTTGTTCTTTATTCTCCTTTCAGCCTTCGGCGGTCAATTGAGCGCTGAAGACCTCGAAGGCTATTGGAAATATTCAGAAGCATCTATTCAGGAAATCACTGATTTCACACTCGAATCTCGACGTAGTGGAAAATCATCAGGAGACAGCTCTGCAGCAGAGATCACTGATGCGTATCGAAATCACATACGCCAGTTTTCAATCACTGACGGCAATGGCATACACATCCAACTCATCCAATTCGAACGCAACGACGATCCTTATCCCGAATACATTCGCAGCTTCCACTTCGACTATGAAGCCAAGGAAAATCAGTTCTCTATTAAGAGCGGTGAGAAGGAGATCTTTACTGGACACATCGAAGACAATATTTTGTACATCAAGGATTCCTCTTCTGGATCGGTCCTCAAAATGGTTCCCCTAGCGGCAAGTGAAGTACCAATATTAAGCAAAGGCAACCTCAGTCAGCCCAAACTCGATCGCCAACCAAAGCCTAGAAAAATGGCGACTCCCGAGTACCCTCCCAATCTTGAGCGACAGGGAATCGGTGGTATAGTGCAGCTTTCCTTTTACGTGAACGTTGATGGCAGTACTAGTGAGATCAGAGTCCTTAGCTCCCAGCATCCAGGATTGGAACGGGCAGCGATCGACGCCATTCTCGAAAGTACATTTCATCCGGGAAGAGCCAATCGCAAGGCAGTCCGCACCCACGTCAAATTGCCTATTACATTCAGGTAGTTAACGAATGGGCTAAGGCCCGAAGATGACCCAATGGGT
Source organism: uncultured Opitutales bacterium (assembly GCA_938075565.1). Lineage (GTDB taxonomy): Bacteria > Verrucomicrobiota > Verrucomicrobiia > Opitutales > UBA2995 > UBA2995. The sequence continues at coordinate 11,375 of CALJGU010000216.1, forward strand.
GTTTGGGTTCAACCGGAGTAAGTAAAACCACACTCCATTCCTTTACATAAACGAGAGGGTAATCCTCAGATTGTTTTTCATTAATTGACACTTTTGGCAAACCTCATGGTTTCGTTAAAACGTATCCATAAGCTGGATATAGTATTGCGATTGACTGATTGGCAGTTCATTATTGCGTTGTCTACACCCAATAAAGAACCGACCCAAAAGCCACTAAAAGTAAAGTTAGCAAAACGCCTGTTTATAACAAGAAGACCTTCTCTTCCTGAGCTTCGTCTTGAGAAACAGGATCTCAGTTCGTTCAGCGGACTGGTGGTATTCCAAAAGCTCTTCGCATAACGTGTCGGAGCTACGGGATCAGAGCCGTGAGTTGGTCTTGCAAAGATTGGAAGAGGAAAAGCTCGCCACGGTCACTCTCGATTGGGCTCTCGTGGTCATGTCGCCTTTACGGGCTCGGTATGATGGCAGTGTGATCTCGACCACGCGCAAGGCCGAAGGGATCGCGGCCGGTTACAATGAAAAGAAAGGCCTACACAGCTACTATCCTTTGTTTTGCGCGGTGGCGCAGAGCGGACAAATCCTCGACCTGCATCACCGCAGCGGCAACGTGTACGGGCAAAGTTTCCGTCGGCTCGTATCGAAGCGCGTATGGACGGAGCTTTCTTCAGCGTAGCCATGATTAAGATGCTCGAAGGGCTTGAGGTGAGTATGCCATCAGCGTGCCTTTCGAGCGCTTCTGTGAACTCAAAGACTTCATAGAGCATCGCTACTGGTGGTCGCGTGTCGGAGGCAAGAGGCCAAGCAGCGCGTTTGAGAAACAGTGGAAACCCAAGTCGTGGAATAGCCAGGCACGATTCCTGTTCGTGCGCACGGTTAATCCCAGGCAAACCAGGAGGGCGATCGCCTATGTGCCCTGCCGCCGCCACACGGCCAACCAGTGCTATATGCTCTGCGCGGTCCTGCGCACAACCTCACCCGGGAGTTGCAGATGCGCGCATGGGAGCGCATGCGCGCTACCTCAGAGAAACGTTCGCCCTTGTGCGTCTTTGAAAAAATCCAGACATTGCACAACGCCTTCATCTGCAAGGCTGGAAGATTTACCCGGCCCGCCGGAAAGTCGACTCTTACCCTCAACAGCAATCCGCTGGACGAGCGATACACGCGAAACTACTTCGCTGAAGCCGCGATTTTTTGAACATTTAGGTAAAATTTCTTTAAAAGCATGCGAAATCCACACAGCTCCATCGTCCTCCCAATCAACCTATAAACATCAATTAGCCCAAGATAAGAATTGGAAGTTAAATTATGAAAAAAAGGAATGCTAATGGATTCACGTTAGTGGAAGTAATAGTTGGGTTACTGGTATTTGCCATACTAGCTACGTCGGCTTCAGTTGCTTTCCTGCAAACACAAAAGCTGGCACACTCAAATGTGATGCACAATACGGCTCGAACGGTTCTTCAAGGATACGTGGAGCAAATAAAGGGCGTCCAATACCACAAGCTGTTAGAAGTCATAGGGGATCCAGTGACTCATCCGATTCCCACCAAAAGTATTTCTTCCTTAACGGAGGGTGAGGAAATCCAGATTGATGACCCTCTTCTTTTAAATGTAGAGAACCATAAAAACATCCTGCTCGATATCATCGACAAAGGTAACGGCGAAATCGAATCCCACACCATGGATTTATACGTCACTCCTACGGCTACCAATATTATTAACTCCGCTGGCATCGAAGTCCTCGAGTTCACTTTCGACTATCGTTACGAATCACTCTTTAAAGGCATGGGTACTACTCACGATGGATCTGTCCGCTTCATTAAAACCTCCGTTTCGGAATTCTAGTCATGAAAAATATACTTAAAAAAACACGCTTCCTCAAAAGCAAGAGAAAGTTCGGATTTTCCTTACCGGAAGTAATTGTAGCCTTAGGTGTTTTTTCCATGGTTTCAGGAGGGCTACTCTCTTTTCACGTCCAAATGCTAAAAGGCGGTTTGTTCAGTGAACAAAAGAATATGATCAACCGTGATATGCGCAAGGTCACCACGGAGTTCAACAATATAGCTAAGGCAGCAAACTACTTCGTTCTGTATAAAAGTTTCGAAAGTGTAGACCGAAATACTGAGGAAGATCGCCTCTACAGTAATCGATCGGGGGACTTTGTAGTCTTTGTATTTACGAGCCCGAGCACATCAACCTTTGGCTCTCAGCCCGTAAATCGCATAGTGGGTTACTTTCGTGAGCCTCAAGACTTGGACGATGTGAGCAACGTAGGTCCTGTTCTCAAATTTGATGTCAACTTTAACACTCCGGTAGATATCGGAGACAAAGGAAACAATAAGCTCGAGGATCTTTTTCCTATAGGAAATGGTAGGAGCGGAAACTTTGACCAAGTGGTTGAGCTATCAAAGGGGCTGGCAAACGGAAAGCTTTTTTATAACTTCGAAAAGAAGAGCATTATGGTTAATGGTCAGATATTCCATGGCCACTTAGGTAACCGAATTACGGATACATATAACTTCACCGTTTCACCTAGAGGATAAGCGTCATGCATTCACAAATAAAACACAGACAGAAGGAGCGAGGTTCCGTTCTAGTTATTGGACTTATATTCGGGTCCCTATTGCTTCTATCCGCCGGATTATTACTCAAGTATGGAGTAACCGAGAAGGTAATCAATGAGCGGCACTTTCTACGCATGGAAGCACAAAATGCCGCTGAAGCTTCCGTTGAATACGGATTTGCAGAATTGAAAAATCGATGGGAAAATAAAACATCGTTCACAGCTAACGAGCTATCAAGTTCGCCACTAGAGTTGCCAGAGACTATATCATCCTTTTTTGCTGGATCCAACGTAGACACGAACACGATGTCAGTCATTGGCGGACAAGTGTCTACAGGCAAATGGATATTTATCGACCCCGAAGATCCTGCCAATCAGCTTGACCCCCAAAAGCAGAAACTCGTTTTTTCGAGAAATGTGATGGTGTATGGCAAGGCAGAAAGCACTCCCCCCGTTGGCATGCGCAACACAGATCCATTGGACGTCTATTGTTCGCAGATGCTTCAGGTTAGGGATTCTCCATTGTTCGGTCATGCCATATTTTACAACATGGATTTAGAATTTCACCCCGGCCCTTACATGAACGTCGTTGGCCCTGTTCATTCCAATGGCGATATCTACGTACAATCGGGAGGGGGTATTCGTTTCCACTCAACAATGATGTCAGGCGAAGGTATTTTCCATAGCTACAAGAAGGACATGGCTCGCCTTTCAGGACAACTGAAAAAGGTTGAAATCAAAACTCCAGGAGGATCCTGGAAGCAAATGTATAAAGGATCTGGAGATAAAATGGCTGATAGTAGTTATTACGACAGCAAAATGGGAGATGATTGGAAAGATGAGGCCGAGAATCGGTGGGACGGTATGGTCGGATCAAAGGACCACGAAGTACCAAACATGAAGCCGATGAATATTGAAGACTACATTCCGGATGATCCAGATACAAGAGTAAACGAACTTCGCAATCCAGCCTACGCATTAATCGAACCGCAACTTGCCTCCAGTGACGGTGACTACAAAGGCACTGCCGTCCAAAAAGAACAGTTTTCTTATAAAGCTGGCTTAGTACTCAGAGTCAGAGAAGACGCTGCGGCTCCATCAGGATATGATTACGACTTTGTGACTTACCAACGTTCGGTTGCGGCTAAACCCAATAGTGCTCGCACATTGGGAGCTGACGGAAAACCCGTTGAAGTCGTTTTAGACAAAACTCTTTTACCTGCTGGGCTTGTAACAATCGAGAAATACGCGGAAAACAGTATAGGGGTGCCGACTAGCGGGTTCTACGACCGCCGCCAACTGGAAACAATGGATGTCGTAGAAGTAGACATTGACCTGCTAAGATCCACAGTCGACGACACCGCTTCTAACTTTAACCCAACAGCCTGGAATGGCTCATACCAAATGAATGCGGGTCAGTATGATTGGAATGGCGTTATGTATGTGGAAATCCCCTACTCTGCCTCATCAGCCGGAAGACCCGACAAAGTTCGCAAGGCAGATTCTGGCATCGCCGTTCGCATAAAAAACGGATCTAAAATCCCTTCACCGACAGGCGCAGTAGACCCAGGGTTTACCTTTGCCACCAACGCGCCCTTGTATGTGATGGGCAACTACAACGCAGACGGACGTCCAAGAACAGGCTCAGCAACCGCTCCTGATTCATCCTCTGAGAAACCAGCAGCCTTGATAGCGGATGCAATAACTATTCTCAGTAACAATTGGCAAACCGAGGACTATGATGGGAAGTCCAAAAATAAACCGCATACGCGGGCTGCGAACTTCACCGAGGTGTCAGCTGCATTCTTAACAGGACAATCACCAACCGTTCCTCATACATCCAACTTTAGTGGAGGGGTTCACAATTTCCCAAGGTTTCTAGAAAAATGGTCCAGCACGGAGTTTCGCTATCGCGGTTCGCTGGTAGCCTTATTTGAGAGCGAAGTAAACTGGCGTCACATGCGCCCCAATTTCGGAAGCTGGTATAGTCCACCAAGACGTAACTGGGGGTTCTCAACCATTTTTGCCAATGGACAATACCCTCCCGGAACTCCAAATGCCCGAGACTTTCGTAGAAAGAATTTCAAGTTCATAACCAAAGCGGAATACGCAGCCGCCGTAGAAGAACTATAAAAGGAAGCAATGATGAAAACGAGACACCTATTCTCATTCCTGTTAGTAGGGATTCTAAGTGTATCCGCTAAGGGGACAACTCCACAGAAAACCACACCCTTGTTTTGGCCTGAAAGCCGTTTGATTCCCATTCAAGTTCATTCTAAGGATGCGTTTGCTGATGGCCTTGAGTTCAAGATCACAGAATTCGCAAACAGCCTACTCCCACTTTATTCCCCTTCAATGAAGCAATGGAACCAAGTTTCTAAATTAACTTATCGAAGATCTTCAGTTGCTTTCGCGAACAATCGGAATCCCTACATAAAGGCAGGCATTTCAATCGTCAAAGCGAATGATTGGCTTCAAGAGCTAAATATTAAAAACCTGGCCCGATACACTGCTTCTCTTCAAAATCTTTATAAAAATCGTTTCATACCGCTGAATAGTGAGAATAATTTTTCACCCATAAGTGGATCAGGGTTCTTGGTCGGTAGTCCCTATAATATGGTACACTACCAAGTGGTGTCAGAGAATGACCCGAATAAGATCACCGAGATTCGAGACTTTATTACCCAAATTGATGACGTTTTAGTCATCCTCAGCTTTGAGAGTCCCCAAAGCCTGGCCAATCACAATACGAACAGGGCCCTAAACTTGATGGAATCTCTTTCAAGTTTGGACGATTTGGAGTAATAGAATCGATGGGTGGTCGTTGACAAAGTCGAACTCCGCTTCAAGAACAGAGGGCATGAAAGTCATACGATCTCAGAGCGCGGGTTTTTGCTGGGGTGTAGAAAGAGCCATCGACATAGCAGCAAAGTTTGCTGACGACGGCCGCCATCCCGTATACACAGACGGTCCGCTCATTCATAATAAGCAGATGATGGATCGTCTGACTCAGAAAGGCGTTCGTGAAGTAGGCGACTACCAGAGTAAATCCACGGTTGAAGTTTCACACGAAGAGAAGGACGAACCCATCATGGTCGTTCGGGCCCATGGAATTTCCCCGGATCGTCGAAAGTACCTCAAGAATCTTGAGATGGAATTCCGCGATGCGACTTGCCCCGACGTTGGCATCATCGCCGGCAAGATCAGACTCCATGCCAAAAAGGGGTTTTCCACCGTCATCTTTGGCGATCCTCAACACCCAGAGGTTATTGGTTTAATGGGGTATACAGAGGGGAAAGGTCATGTGATACAGACCAAAGAAGACATCGACAATCTACCGGAGTTTGGCCCTGTGTGTCTGGTTTCTCAATCGACCATGTTCACCCATGAGTTCGAGGAGCTATCTCAGCATCTAAAAATAAATAACCCGGAAGCTGTCATCATAGACACCATATGTGGCGCAACCAAAGAACGCCAAACAGGTGTTGTCGAGTTAGCAGCGGAAGGAGCTGAGGCCATAGTGGTGATAGGTGGTAAACATTCAGCAAATACACGAAAATTGGCCTTACTTGCTCGTCAGCAAAAACTGCCTACTTACCACATCGAAACCTGGGATGACCTGGACCTTGACGAGATAATTAACTTTGAGACCGTTGGAGTGACGGCGGGAGCATCCACTCCAGATTTCATTATTGATGACGTCTGCAAAAAGCTGGAAACTCTTTAGTCGGGCAAGTTTTCTCTCATCCAGCTGACGAGTTGCTGTAGGGCTTTGGCTCTATGACTGATTCTGGATTTAACGGTCCAATCTAACTCTCCAAACGTACTGTCGTACCCTTCCGGAATGAAAGCAGGATCGTATCCGAAACCGTTTTCGCCAACGGACTCCGGAATCAAATGCCCGCGGCAAATGTCTGAAAACTGGGTGCGATTGCCCTGATGATCCACCAGCACTAAACTGCACGCAAACTGAGCGCCCCGATTCTCCTTAGGAACACCTGAAATGAGAGCAATCAACTTTTCCAAGTTTGCCGTGTCACTTGCATCCTCGCCTGCAAAACGGGCTGAATAAATCCCAGGTGCACCGTCTAGAGCAATGACCTCAATACCACTATCATCGGCCAGCGCATATTCCCCCTCGCTCAATCGATCAGCCAAGGCCATGACTTTCAAAGTAGCGTTCCCGACAAAGGTGGATTCCGTTTCTTCAACTTCAGGCATACCACCTATAGCGGCAGCGCTCTTTACTTCTATCGGTAACTCCTCCCGAGCAAACATGGCAGACAGTTCCCTCACTTTATGGTCATTATTAGTGGCTAAATAGAGCGTGCTCATAGTTAAGAATAATTGATAAATCCTCGAGTTAGTTGGTCATCACTAAAGGTTCCATGCTGAACCTTTTCCAGCGAATAGGCATCGGACATTTGATCCACCATTTGTCCTCCTACGAATGCAGGAGCATCCGAATCAGCCAAAAACTTAGGCGCACGGTAGGCGAATAAGTAGTTCAGCTCTTGATTTGAGAGCAGTTCGCTCAGCAAACAAGGTCCTCCTTCAAAATAGACTCCGTGGATGGATTCTTCACGGCATTTTTCTCTAAATCGTTTCCAAAGTACATCGCTTTGTAGTGGAAGTTTCCACGCCCGGATCCCTTTAGATTCAAGAGCCTTCGGGACATCCGTCTCATCTCCGCAAACAAGAATCGTTTTGGACTTAAAGGCATCATTATAAACCTTGAGTGTGTCGATCTGCCCTAGGGTCCTCAGTCGACGGTCAAAAATAAAACGAGTTCCACAAGTAACTGAATCTTCCAACCGACTGGTCAAACTTGGATTATCGGCTAATGCAGTCCCAGACCCGACAGCAATAGCCGGAAAGTACCTGCGCCATCGCATAACATCCCTTCGTGCCTCCTCGCCCGTTATCCACTGAGAGCTACCACTACGTGTAGAAACTTTTCCATCCAAAGTCGTGGCGGTCTTCGCGGCAAAGAGTGGCCGCCCTTCCTGAGCACTAAAATTGAAAATCAGATTCAAATCCTCGCAAGCTCCCTCCAGCACACCGACTTCGGTTTCAACACCCGCATCGTTGAGCAAAGCAACCCCCCGGCCTTGATGCCTTGGATCGGGATCAATGGCTCCTAAAACGACCTTTCGAACGCCGCTTTCTATAATCGCTTGCGTACAAGGACCCGTCTTACCGGTACTACAGCAAGGTTCCAGTGTCACATACATGACCGCATCGGCAGACGGCTTACGCCCAAGATTCTTCAAGGCTTCAATTTCGGCATGCGGGCCACCAAAGTGAGCGTGAAAGCCTAGGCTCACGACCTGCCCATCTTCTACAATGAGCGCTCCCACCACGGGGTTAGTCCCGGTAAGCCCCCATCCTTTCCGTGCCTCATCCAAGGCCATCTGCATGTAGTCCTTTGGGGTCATACCACGCCAGGTACGTATGGGTTGGTCGCCTTCTCCTGACCGACTGTCGTCGCAGGTCCATGCCCTGAAAGCAACTGCGTCTCATCGGGTAAGGTGTAAATTTGAGTTCGTATGGATTGTTCGAGAACCTCCATACTTCCACCGGGCAAATCGATGCGACCAATACTGCCCGCAAAAATGGTATCTCCAACTACGGCAAGTTTCATCGCCTCCATGTAAAACAAAACATTACCTGGACAGTGCCCTGGCACATGGCGGACTTCCACTTCGTTCCCTAAAATAGTGAGGGGTTGTCCCACTTCGATCCAATGATCGATCTTTACCGAGCTCAGGTCGGTGTTTCCACCCGCCAAGAATGATCGCTGTGCCTCGGCATTTTCAAAGAGCTCTTTGTCGTCACTATGCCCGTAAACCGGAACACCTGCATCAGAGAATTTCGAAGCATCCCACATATGATCCCAGTGACCATGCGTAAGGTATAATGCCTCCAGCTCAAATGGCATTTCCTGCTTCGCTTGCTCTAACAATTCCCAGGTTTGTTCAGGGGCATCAAAGAGCACGGCTTTGTTCGATTCTTCATCGACAAAGAGATAGAAATTGGTGCCAGCCATACCAAGCGCTTGAGAGAAAAACTTCATCTCTGCCAGATTGAGGACGGCCTGAGTCGAATCAATTGAAAAGACACTTAACAAGATCCTTGATTTCGCATCTCTTCCCTGAGAGTGTCCCTGCCTTTTCAAAGTCACTGATATCAAATGAGCACTCTTAAATTTGCTGTTTTAACGGGCGATGGAATCGGACCCGAGGTCATGAACGTAGCCCTCAATGTATTGAAGGTTGTTGCTGAGAAGCACCAGTTCGAGCTGGAATTCGAGTACGCTGACGTGGGCGGAATCGCCATTGATAACCACGGTGAGGCCCTCCCCGAATCAACCCTGGAGGTATGTAAGAATGCAGACGCCATACTGTTTGGCTCTGTTGGCGGCCCCAAGTGGGAATCCCTACCTCCTAAGGAACAACCTGAGCGCGCGGCTCTACTCCCTTTGCGTAAAGCTTTTTCACTATTTGCCAATATCCGCCCAGGCCTGCTTTATCCAGAACTGACAGAGGCGTCTCCGCTAAAGACAGATCGTATCCCCAACGGGATCGACATTGTCTGTATTCGAGAGCTCACCGGAGGCATCTACTTTGGCCAACCCAAGAGCACTCAGGATCTTGAAGACGGAGATGTCGAAGCGATCGATACTATGGTTTACAAGAAGTCTGAGATCGAACGCATTGCAGATGTGGCGATTGCGACTGCCCAGTCGAGAGGCAAACGCCTATGCTCAGTAGACAAAGCCAATGTTTTAGAGACTTCTGTTCTATGGCGAAAAACTGTCACGGAATACGTAGCTGCAAAGGCCCCTGAGCTCGAACTTTCCCATATGTATGTGGATAACGCAGCCATGCAATTGGCCCGCGACCCTAACCAATTCGACGTCTTGTTCACCGAAAACATGTTTGGCGACATCCTATCCGACGAAATGGCTGTCATTTGCGGCTCTCTCGGAATGTTGGCCTCCGCCAGTCTCGGGGCAGGCAAAAATAGTTTAGATCATCCGTTTGGCTTATTCGAACCTGCCGGAGGAACCGCACCTGATATTGCTGGGCAAAACCTTGCGAATCCTTGTGCACAGGTCCTCAGCGCAGCTATGATGCTCCGTTACAGCTTTGGGCAGGAAGCAGCGGCCAATGAGATCGAAGCAGCCGTAGAATCCGCCGTCAAAGGTGGCACTCGCACAGGCGACATCGCTTTCGGAGGAAATGCAGCCTCCACCTCAGATATGGAAGCCGCAATTATTGCAGGATTATAAAAAATCTCCTAAAGCTTCTCCTCAGACTCCAAAAAACTGCGAGAAGCAGAATAATGTTGTCCCATTGGGCTGACTTTCACTGAGTGCTTCGCAGTCGATTTCTCTTATCATGACATCTTCAGAAATTCGCCAATCATTCCTGGATTTCTTCAAATCCAAGGAACACGAGATCGTTCCCTCAGCGCCGTTGTTGCCGACGGCTCCGAATTTGTTGTTCACGAATGCGGGCATGAATCCTTTTGTACCCTACTTCTTAGGAGAACGGACAGCCTTGCATACCCGTGTGGCAGATACACAGAAATGTATTCGAGCAGGGGGAAAGCACAATGACTTGGAAGATGTGGGTTTTGACACCTACCACCAGACCTTCTTTGAAATGCTCGGCAACTGGTCATTCGGTGATTATTTCAAAAAGGAAGCGATTGAATGGGGATGGGAGCTGCTGACCGAAGTATGGAAGTTCCCTAAGGATCGCCTCTACGCCACCGTTTACCAACCTGACGACGGAGATCCAGCAAAGTTCGACAAAGAAGCCTACGACTTCTGGAAAGAGATTTTCGAACGCGAAGGCCTTGATGCGAATGTCCATATCGTCATGGGCAATAAGAAGGATAACTTCTGGATGATGGGTGAGACTGGACCTTGCGGACCCTGTAGTGAGTTGCACGTCGATTTGACTCCTGAAGGAGATACTAAGGGTGCATTGGTAAATATGGATTCTCCGCTCTGCATCGAGATTTGGAACTTGGTATTTATTCAGTTCAATGCAACGCCACTCGGAAACTTTGTTCCTTTGTCCTCGAAGCACGTAGATACCGGAATGGGATTCGAACGTGTCTGTGGCATCATGGGTACCACCAAAAATTTCACTGATTTCAGCGAGGCTCCCAGCAACTACAATTGCGATCTATTCCAGGAAATATTTGATGAACTGAACAAGCTCTCAGGGAAAGAATACAAAGCCACCCTACCCGAGTCTGCGGAAAACATGTCAGGCCAGGAATCGGTCGATGTGGCATTCAGGGTCATCGCGGATCACATCCGAACTTTATCCTGCTCGATTGCCGACGGAATTCTGCCTGGCAACGAGGGCAGGAACTATGTGCTACGCCGCATCTTACGCCGAGCCATCATGTTTGGTAATGGATTGGGACTCAAAACAGGATTCTTCGAAAAGCTAGTGCCCACGGTTGTGGATAAACTGGGACCTGTTTACCCTGAACTTGCTGAACAGAAAGGCGTCATTGAACGTGTTATTCGTTCAGAGGAAGAAGCTTTTGGAAAAACGCTCGATCGCGGACTCGCATTGCTGGATCGAATTACGCAAGAAGGCGGTAATCAAATTTCCGGGAAGGCTGCGTTTACCCTCTACGACACCTACGGATTCCCCTTGGACCTTACCCAGCTCATAGCTCGCGAAAAAGGCCTTACCGTCGATTTAGAAGGCTTCGACAAAGCCATGAAGGAGCAGCGCAAACGATCACAGGATGCACAAAAGAAAAGTGTGATCGAAGTAGTTAGCGATTCCGACGAAGAAGCTACTGATTTTGTGGGCTTCGACATCAAGAATCTAAAGAACTACGAAACCACCGTGCAGAAAGTCGTTAAACAAGACGGCCAGTCACTGGTGCTACTGAAGCGTACACCTTTTTATGCTGAGATGGGCGGTCAGGTTGGAGATACCGGATTGCTACAGGCTGGAGCAAAGAGTTTCAGAATCAAAGATACCACTCGTGATTCTCATGGTCACATTCTGCACAGGATAGAAGAAGACGTAGATTTTGTAATCGACGAACCTGTAATCGTCAGTGTGGACCGAGAACGCCGATTGGCTATTCAACGCAATCACTCAGCTACCCACTTGATGCATCATGCGTTGAGGAAAGTATTGGGAACTCATGTGCGTCAGGCAGGATCATTAGTAACCCCATCGCGTCTCCGTTTCGATTTCAACCACTACGAAGCTGTTACTCCCGAACAACAGAATAAGATCGAACGCATGGTCAACGAGTTGATCTGGGAGAATGGGCTTATTAATTGGTATGAAGTGCCCTACGACGAAAAGCCGGATAATGTAATCGCTCAATTTGGAGAGAAGTACGGAAACGTCGTTCGTGTCGTTGATATTGGTGAATACTCACTCGAACTGTGCGGAGGTACCCATGCTCGTGCCACGGGAGAGATTGGTTTTTTCAAGATTCTTTCTGAGTCTGCGATCGCCGCAGGCACTCGCCGTATCGAAGCCATTGTCGGTGGCAGCTCTTTCGATTTTGTCGAAGAACAAATCGGATCCCTACATGAGATCTCCACCAAACTAGCCTGCCCACCAAACGAAATCAGCAAGCGCTTGGAAAGCCTGCTAAAGGACAAGGCTGCCCTGGAAAAAGAGCTCAAAAAGTTTCATCAAAAAGCTTCGGCCAATGAAGCAACTGATTTGGCTGATTCCGCCCAGGACCGCGAAGGACTCAAATGGGTGGTAGAACAAGTTCAAGTGGCCAATCCGAATGACCTAAGAACTTTGGCCGTTCAGATCTCCAAGTCTATCGGAGAAGGAGTCGTTGTTCTTGGGGGCGTATTTGGCGATAAGGTAACCGTTTTGGCCCTTTGCTCCAAAGGTGCGATCGACTCCGGACACAAGGCGGGTGACATCGTAAAAGCCTTAACTGGAAAACTCGGTGGATCCGGAGGCGGTAAGCCCGATTTCGCAATGGGCGGCGCAAAGGATGCCGAAGGATTGAAGGCGGCTCTGGCCGAGATCTAATCGACCTTTTCCCTTATCCAACGTGGCTCCGAATCGCCCCTGTATTTAGCGTTTCGGGCAATGCTTTATTGGTACCAGCAGACTTGAAGTAATTTCCCGTCAGCTTGTCCTTCTCGTATTTGGTAAAGCCGGCCTTCTCGACGTTCTTATTATCGAGCTTCTTTTCAATCGAACCAACCGTATGCTTAACGCCGAGATTGGGCGGTTGCATAATTTTCACGATAGGCTCACCCGTGATCGGGTGCTCCTCCAATGTCGGTTCAGACATGGAATGCTCAACTTCGAAGTGCTCCCCTCTGGAGCCGTCTTCTTTCACAACGCGGTAGGAATAAACAGGCATAGTTAAAAGGATGATAGGATTAAAAGGAGCGGTAAACTTCCTCTTTCACCAAACAAACCCATGCGATTGAAGAACAAACATCAATTTCTGATCTCCTGTTAAAATAAATTTTTAACAGTTCTTCACAAATTCGGATCCATCAGGTGATCGATTCAGGTCATGCAAAATCTTCTGATTGAAGCTGGCAGTCGTCAAGCGCTGTCCGGATAGCCGCCTCATCCATCCCAATCCCAATAAAAACGATCTCCTGGCGCCGATCACCAAAAGGCTCCTCCCAGGTTTTCAGAACTTCCTCAGGAAATTGATCTTTTTTCACTTGGCCTTTTTCAAATCGAGTGGCCCACCAGTCACCGAGAAAGTCACAACGGTTCACATCACCAGCGATTGATAGCAGAGCAACCTGCTCAGCACGCTCAGCAATCCAGGCAAATCCTTTTACCCGAAGAAGGCCTGCATGCTGCTTCTCTAATAAAGCACTAAGCTTAGGAGCTTTAAATGGAATACGGCTTCGATAAATGAAAGTATTCAGTCCATACTTAGTCGCAAAGTCGGAATCTCCAGCAACTTCAGCACCTTCAAAACTAGAAGGTTTCATCACCGACTGGTTTGTTACGTCCTCCTGCGGAGCAAAGCTCGGAACTTCAGAATCAGATTTATGCTCCAACTCCTGCATCCAGCGAGGGGCACCAATGGTGTCCTCCATCTTAAACGCCTGGCTGTTTAACAAAGCAGAAATATCAGTTTCACTTTGAGTAACAAGCATGGTTTGAGCACGCGCATTGAGTCCTGCGACAATACTGATCAATTGAACTCCCTCTTCCTCAGTGATCAGATCCTTCTTATTTAGAAGAACGTAGTCGGCACATTCAATTTGCTCAACCATCAGCTCAAAGACCGGTTGATCATCATCTGGGCGAATCATTTCTTTCGATGTATCCGAACTGTGGATGCGCTTCCATTCCTTGATAAAAAGAGCGCCATCAATTACCGAGACTAAAGCATTAATAGGAGCAATATCGGTCACCTTCTTTCCAAACAAATCCGGAGCATAAAGCGCCTGAAGAACCTGCGTAGGCTCAGCCACTCCACTCGCTTCAATAACAATATGATCAGCCCCACTATTTTCAACAAGCTCCTGAACAGCTTCAGCGAGGTCACCCTGAATGGAACAACAAATACACCCATTGGATAATTCGACCATTTGGGTAGCAGAGTCATCGAGCTCCTTAAGCTGTGTCTTCACCAGAGAAGCATCCACATTAATTTCCCCAACGTCGTTCACCAACAATGCGAGTTTTTGATCGCCGCACTCAGACAGCATACGATTGAGCAATGTGGTCTTTCCAGAACCAAGGAAACCAGACAGTAGGGTAAGCGGAACGGGTTCAGAATTCGATTTCATGATGATAAGTCCCTGAGAAAGGCAACACCTTACAAACTCGTCAATCACGATGGGGAATATTTACCGAATGCACGCCTCACTGGCTTTATGCCAGCCGAACCATTTCTTGCGCACTTAAACGCACTGTAACCGCCCCGGCAAAGCAAACACCTCAATGTGAGCCCGATTTTTCGGGCTCACATTTTTTTGTTTCATTTCTGTTAAAAGCTCAAATTTTCAACATAATAATCTCAGTGACGTAACTGGGTTTTTTATCATGAAACGGATTATCTGCAC
>CALJGU010000217.1 GCA_938075565.1 uncultured Opitutales bacterium
GTGCTTAATTCCTCCCTTCCAAAAACCTGCCTTTTCGACCTCGACGGAACGCTTAGCGATCCCAAGCCCGGCATCACCGGCTGTATTCAATATGGCCTGGAAAAACTGGGCCAAGCCGTTCCCTCCCAGGATGAGCTGGAATGGTGTATCGGTCCCCCACTCCACGATTCCTTTCTCCAGCTCTGCGGTGGCGATTCTCAGATGGCCGCCAAAGGCTTGGAATACTACCGTGAACGCTTCGGCACCATCGGCATGTATGAGAACAAACTCTATGACAACATTCCAGAGACACTTGAGCGATTTTCAGAAGCAGGCATCCAACTGTTCGTCTGCACGTCCAAGCCTCACTACTATGCCGGACCCATTACGGAGCACTTTGGCATCCGCCACTTCTTCCAGCATGTCCATGGTAGCGAAATGACCGGTGAGCGCGTGAACAAAGGTAAGCTCATTGAATACATCATCCGAGAGGAAGGTATCGATCCAAGCACTACGATCATGATCGGTGATCGTAAGCACGACATTTTTGGTGCCAAGCAACATGCCATTCACACTGTGGGCGTGCTCTATGGCTACGGGTCGAAGGAGGAACTTACGGAAGCCGGAGCAGATACCCTCGTAACATCTCCTCAAGAAATTGCGGACACAGTATTGTCGTAAAAAGGCTACAGGAACGGAACGAGCCTGAACCCTAAGATTCGTTCTTTAGTGCTTAACGACCAGAAGCTCAGCCAGGGAGTCGCCGGTTAGTTCCTCAAATATCGAATAGGCCGTTTTCCTACCTCTTACGATATTAGTAAAGGAATCGTCTATGCCCTGAAACCATTGCGCCAAGATTTCATCTCCGTGCCGCTCCTGAACATTTCGAAACACTTGATAGGAAATGAATCTGAGAGAGGATCCATCTACCGCCTCCTCATTCCAACTGAGTAATTCTGAGGTGGAGATACTTTGTATTACTTTAATCGGATAAAGCTGTTCCGACACTGCCTCTCTATCCTTCGCTCCGAGTAGGTCTTTCAAAACATCTAGACCAACATACCTAGCGAATCCTTCATGAAACCAACGCTGGTCGTCTTCTAGATGACTAAGGCTTCGCTTCGACACTGCAAATCCGGTGGATCCGATATAATTAAACGCCACCTGCATTGCAGTACGATCCATCTTGGCATCGAAGAGTCAAGAGAGTTCTTTAAACGAATCCTGCAATCCCTCTCGATCAAAGTTCGAACCCTCCATCAAGACCACCCAATCGCTCACCAGGATATTCTTAGGCATACTGGCAACTCGCTTATCCATTCGCTCCACTTTCCCTGTCTCATTATTGAGCCGGAGACCAGGAATGCGTTTCCCCTCATTGAGGGCGGTCTGCGCTTCCTCGTAATCCCAGAAGCGAATGCCTTTAAAATTTATTTTGGAATGCAAGATGGAAGGATCCATCCGAGCTCTCTTTTTTCGATAGATCTCCACATTGGCACGGGGCGTCTCCCTGCCATAACTCAACACCTTCACCGCAGCGTGCAGCCGTGAAAGTTCAATCTTGTCCTGCAACCGATCTGCCAATCGTTCCTTCTTCAACAACGCATTTAATTGATACTTAAGTTTCGCGATCTCGGTCTCCACAACGGCCTCGGAAAGAGGAACCGAAGAATGAACCAAAACAGGAATGCCTTCCAATTCGGTGGCCCCCTCAGCCATCCCAACACCACCTTAAGAATCCGCGGCTCTCAAAGAACCCACCACGAGCACACAGGTCACGCACAGAAGTTTTGCCAAGAGGGCTGCGGAAGGAGTGAGGCGATTCATAACCGGAAGAATTTGACTGCAGTATGAGTTAAATACATCATTAGAAAAATGTAGAGGTTTTTTTCAACATGGAGCTACAGCACACAATCCAGACCAAATGGAACACACCGGATGGCATTTGAGCGAGTATCGTTACCAGGAATCAGGAAAAGAAAAACTATATCCAGTCTCCTTAGGAGCAAAGCTATGCCTTAACCAGACACATCAAAACAATAGAACAATTCCTGGTCTCGAAGATAGAGCTTACCGTTGGCAATAACCGGGTGAGTCCAAACGCGGCCTTTCGCGCTACGTAGCTCCGATTGAGGTGACAGAGTAATCTGACCTAATTCTTTCCAGCCATTGGGTGACGCATCAATTAAAACAACCTTACCGCTTCGTTCCTCCAGACAGTAGAGCTTACCATCCGCGTATCCTATAGCGCCTTTACCCAGCTTTTGCTTTTCAGCCCAAACAACATCTCCTGCCTCCCAATCCTGACACACCCAGCCGACAGCATCGGAATAACCATAGATATAATCTCCAACTCGAATCACACCGCCATGGTGATTTTTCATGACCTTGTTGGAGTAGTTCGTGGATACCGATTGATCCTCACTGACTTCGATCTGAATACAACCTGCACCGTATCCAGCCGTTATATACACACGATTATCATAGACTACAGGCGTGGGAACCACAGCAGTACGACCGCCTCGAAAATCAGCTTTCCACAATAGTCGTCCATCTTTGGCTGCGATACCGGCCAGCTGCTTCTGGGTGAGCTGCACATATTGTTTTACTCCGTGCATCTCGGCCGGAACGATGGATGCATATTGAGCATTCTCCTTCCAGTCCTTCGATTGCCAGACCACCTTGCCGGTTAGCTTATTTAGGGCGGCCATGGTTCCCTTGTTTCCTCCCGGAGTACAGAGTACCAAGTCTCCATCCACCAAGACTGATTCTGTATAACCCCATTTCTGTATTTTACCTCCCAAAGATTTCATGGTCTTTTTCCAAAGCACCTCACCATCTGCAACTGCTGCACAGACCAAGGTACCTTGACCACTCATGGCATAGACACGGTCTCCATCCACAGCCGGTGTACCCCGGGGACCATCGCCCCAATTGTTTTTCAGCAAACTGGCTATTTCAGTCGACCACAGGATCTTCCCTGATTCCTCATCCAAGCAGTAGAGATATTCATCTCCTCTCTGAGTACCCAGAATGAAAATCTTTCCATCCGCGATGGCCGGCCCCGCATACCCCAGACCGATATCTTTAGAAATCCACGCCTGCTCCGGCCCACTTCCGTCCCAAGCTTGAAGTAAATTTGTTTCCTGTGAGCGGCCACTTCGGTCAGCCCCACGAAACTGAGGCCAATCAGCAGCAACCCAACTTCCGGAAACAATTGATAGGACAATGAGAAGAATCGTAGAGGAAACTTTTTTCATAGGGATCATAACTAAACTGAGGCTAAACCAACATGATTGTTCCCCGCAAGAGCACAAAAAGTCCATTTAAATCTGCTTAAACAGATCCCTCCAGACTCGAGTCATCCTTCAATATCATTTTCCAGAAAATGTCCGCTGATCCACTTGTCACATTACAGAAACCAATAAAGACCAACCAGACACCCAGACCTATACAGGATTGACGACTGCGAAAGGGAATCGTGATATCCTAAAGGTCGATGAACTATAATAAGCCACTTATTTCCCAAACTGAACAAGTTTGCTCCTGCAAAAAATTTAACTTACTAATCAATACATGAAAAAATCCCTATCCCGCAGACAATTTACCAAAACCGCTGCTGCATCCATCGCAGCACCTTTCATTCTCCCTAAGCTTGGATTTGGCGCTTCTCACGCAGCTCAAAAACCAAACCTTGCCTGGGTAGGCCTTGGTGGTCAGGGCATCGGAAACCTTTCCAACTTCATTGGCTCCTGCAATGTCGTTGGCCTTTGCGATGTAGATCTACGAAACGATCCCAGTCGCACACCCATTCGTATAAAAGGAAAACCGGTTAACTTTATCTATGGCTGCAAGCAGCTCTATCCAGGCGCTAAGATCTACCAGGACTTTCGAAAAATGTTTCTGGAGATAGGCGACAAGATCGATGCAGTTGGCATCGCCACACACGATAGCTCTCACTTCGCTGTGGCCCACATGGCCATGTCGATGGGCAAGCATGTATTTATACAGAAACCACTCGCCCATTCGGTTACTGAACTTCGGACTCTTCAAGGCCTGACGAATCAGAATAACCTGATTACCCAGATGGGTAACCAAGGTCACTCATTTGAAGGCGCACGATTGATTAAGGAATGGTATCAAGCCGGACTCATTGGAGATGTGGAAGAAGTCATCTGTTGGACCAACCGTCCAGAAAAGGGCTTTGGATTCAAAGGACTTACTTCGACGAGTTTTCCGCCCAAGGTAAAAGTACCCGAGGGACTTGATTGGGATGCCTGGAAAGGACCTGTCGATAAAGAAGTCGGTTACAGCGATGATCTCCACCCATTCACCTGGCGTGCCTGGTGGGACTTTGGTTGCGGTGGTCTGGGTGATATTGGATGTCACACGATCGATACACCTTATTGGGCTTTAGATTTGGGATATCCGACGAGAGTCGATGTGGAAGTAGAACGCACCGATCCTTTGGTGACTCCGAATGGATCCATTGTAAGTTACGAATTCCCCAAACGCGGTAGCCAGCCTCCGGTTAGACTCCGTTGGTTTGAAGGCCCCACCGTACCCATCAAGCCGCAAATGCTTGGTGAGCAAGAAATGCCCGCCGATGGCATGATCATGATCGGCAGCAAAGGCGCCATCTACCATCCCGGCATGAGACCGAACAGTCCACAACTGCTCCCCGATTCCAAGTGGCAAGAGTACCGGAAGAATCCGAGCAAACGAGTCCCCAAGTCCATCCCACGAGTTGAAGGTATATTTGCAGATTGGGTGAATGGTCTAAATACGGGTGAACAACCGTGTTCAAATTTCAACTACGCAGCACCATTGACCGAAGGTATTGTTCTGGGAACGCTTGCCATTCGTACCGGCCAGTCTGTTGTGTGGGATCCGAAGAAGATGAACATCACCAACAACAATTCGGAAGCTTCTAAGCTGATCGATGTAAAAGCTCGCAAAGGTTGGCGAGCTGAGGATTTAACGGCGGATACAGCTGGGAAATTCGTGAAAGGATAGGATTACCGGGCCCACATTCCCCTAAAAGGGAACCCAAATAGCACGAGAACTAACCATTCTCGCCAAAATCGATTTTTCAAATTCCTGCAAAATCTTGCGGTGGTGGGGTTTAATGGTTCCGGAAACGGCTGATTTCAGGCGAATTTCTAGCTATTCATCCTCAGCCTTTTCCCGAATGAGCCAATTTTCCAACTTCCTGGTATATCTTTTTGTTTTCCTGACAGGTGTATCTGCACTTATTTATCAGGTGGTTTGGCAACGACTGCTAACACGGCTACTAGGCGCTGAAACACTCGCTACATCAATCGTTCTGGCCGTTTTCTTAGTTGGGCTTTCATTGGGGTATTTCTTATCAGGTTGGTGGAGCACCCGGCTAAAGAATACGATGAAAGGGTACGCCCTCCTGGAAGCCATAACTGGTGTTTGGGGGTTAGCCTTTATGTTCCTCTATGCGGGAGTTTCAGGGCTAACACTCAAATGGGGCTTTGAGCCTCCGTTTTGGATGATCACTCAAGGTCTATTTTGCACCTTGCTTCTATTATTGATTCCGACCGTATGCATGGGAGGGACGATTCCCCTGCTGACTCGTGCTCTTTCAATTTCCGTTTCCAAAGCAACTAAGCAACATGCTTGGATCTATGCTTTGAATACAGCCGGAGCATTTCTGGGGACTTTGCTAAGCGGATTCTTTCTCATCGAGTATTTTGGAATCTCCTTGAGCTTAAAATGGGCTTCAGGAATCAACATGGCTTCTGCCCTGGCATTCTTCCTGGTCGGGAAATATTCAAAGCCAACAACGAGCATCCAGGAAGAGCCCCAAGAGAATTCATCCAAGGACGCCGCCGCTCATTCATCGCCCTCTGCCTACTCACAAAAAACGCTCTATGCCGTGGCCTTTTTCAATGGTTGCTGTTTCCTCTGTCTTGAGAACGTTTTTCTCCGGATAACAAATGTGGCCTTTGCAAGTACGGCTTATTCATTCTCCATCATTGTCGCTGTATTCATTCTCTCTCTCGCTATAGGTGGCTACCTCGTCGCAACCAAAAAACAGTTTTACCCTAAAACGCTTTATCGAAACCAAATCTGGGTCACTGGCACCTTTATTCTTCTCTTTTTCACGATCGATAAATGGCCCTACCTGGCCCACTTAATCCGTCTCCCCTTCAATGAAAATATAGTGGGATTTGCGGGATTTCAGTTACTGGCGTTTATAGCCCTTCTCTCTATATTGGTGATTCCCTTATCAATTGCTGGGATTACGCTTCCGCTGATATTCCACGAATTGAAACGCTCCTTGTATGAAGTAGGGTTTCACTCCGGTGCGATCTTGTTCGTCAATGGACTGGGGAGTCTGCTAGGAAGCTTACTAGGAGGATTCATTTTATTTTACTGGTTACAACTGGGAGATGTATTTCTCTTTGCCGTCATTGTTGCAGGAATCAATTTACTCCTGACCACCTGGACATTCGATTTCAGAGAAAAAGTAACCGCCAGTATCATCGCTACTGTAATTTTAATCGTAGGTATGATCCAGCCATTCTACGATGATGAGAATCTCCTCATCGGGCATTTTAGAATCAGAGAATTACTTCCTTCCAGTCTTCACGGATCGGATGCGTTTTATTCTGAGACGATTCCTCAACATGGAGAAATCCTTAGCTACAATACCGGTCCTGCATTAACCAGTGCAGTCGTATCAAAAGTAAATAGCGATGGCCGAAAGAGCATGGAGCTCTACTCCAACGGACGCAACGAATCGAGAATCGGTGGAGGTCGCGGAGATGAGTTCACCACTAAGTTGCTCGCCCACCTTCCCATGCTGCTAACGAAAGACCGGAAGAAGATCTTTGTCATTGGCCTGGGAACTGGGAGCACTGCCGGGGAAGCGGTCTTGTATCCCGACGTGGGGAACATAACTGTCGCCGAAATTGCTCCTGGAATCTGGGATGCACTCCATCACTTTGCCCCCTATATCAAAAATATATCCAAAGACTCTCGATTGAATGCTGAAAGCGGTGATGCTTTGCGTATCCTCAAGCGAAGACCTGAAAAGTGGGATGTCATCATTTCGGAACCCAGCAATCCTTACATCATTGGAGCTGACCAACTATTTAGCCGAGAATTTTATGAGATCGTTAGAAACCGTCTCAGCGAAGACGGCATCTTCTGCCAATGGATCCAGACCTATTCCACGGACTCCGACATTTTTAGTTTGGCACTGAACACTCTTCACAGCGTGTTTCCTTATGTATATCCATTCACAACCAACGGCTCGGATTATATTTTTCTAGGAAGCAATAGACTGATGGGAATTGA
Organism: uncultured Opitutales bacterium; assembly: GCA_938075565.1. GTDB lineage: Bacteria > Verrucomicrobiota > Verrucomicrobiia > Opitutales > UBA2995 > UBA2995. The sequence goes on from CALJGU010000217.1 coordinate 7,312, forward strand.
TGAATTCAATGCGATGCAAGATTCCTACATTAGCAACCAAAGAATCGTCGAAAGCTTAAACCAGATGAACGTCACCTCCATCGAGGATATCCTTGGAAAATTCGAAGGCTGGCCACTCGTGTTATCTGCACAGACACTTTCGACGACAGAGTTCGAAACTCTCGATCAGCCTAAAATTCATTACATGGCAATTCGGGCACTTTTTATGGGCAAAGGATTATCCCCACTTCGAAACCGCTATAAATCATTCGAAGTCTCTAAAAAGATATTGGACCGCTATTCTGAAAATTGGATGACAGAGAGTCCCCTTCCTCTGCTAGAGGCTGATATGTTTCAATAAATCTGAAGGGAACGTTTCCCCATAGATAAATTGTAATCAGGCTTCTAATGAAGCACATCCAGATGGCGCGTTTTCTTTCTCGGAAAATGGTCTAAGCTTCGCGATACTGTTTCTGTTTCAATCCCGGAACCCGTTTAGAACGTTACGATTCCTCTTCTCTGCCCCAATGAGTAATCCTTCAGAAAGTCGGTCTTTAAAACAATCTCAAGCAAATCAGCGCTCCATCTGGTTTCATCTGCATTTCTGGATTGGATGGATTGTCGCAATACCCATTGCGCTGATCTGTTTGACCGGAGGCGTTCTGATTTTTGAGCAGGAAATCAATCAATGGGACAATAAAGAGCTGTATCAGCTTGAAGTAACAGGAACACCGATGTCGGTTGGTCAGGTTATTAATGCCTATCGGTCCTCGGATCCTCCTCTTCGAGTCAACCATCTCGGCATTCCCAAGGCACCCGAACATGCTTACAGCGCCTACACTTCAGGCGGAAAAGTTTACCTCAATCCTTATACGGGCGAATTGTCCAAGACATCGGATGGTTTCTCGATCAGTCATTTACTTATCGATGTACACCGGCACTTGGCAGCCGGTAAATTCGGACAACAACTGGCTGCCATCAGTTCTGTGGTTCTGGCGCTCACCTGCATTTTCGGACTCGTTCTTTGGTGGCCCTTGCGAGTTCGGACTTTCGTACGCGCCTGGAAACGTGGCCAAGCTCTCGACTGGCACAACGCACTGGGATTGGTGGCAATGGTTCCGCTCATCATCATGAGCATTACGGGTGTCACGTTTACCTGGGGTAAACACATCTGGCCATTGATCGAAGGAGACACTCCTTCACAACCACCACGCCCCACCGTGACGGCACCGGCCGGGGTAGAAAAACTCCCCATCGATCCTCTCGTCAAAAAAGTGAAATCTTTAATGCCCGATGTGCGGTGGACCGGATTCCAACCCTCGAACTGGGAATCCAGCGCGCATGCCTTTTTCTTCAGCGACGGTACGAACAACAACATCCAACTCTACCTCGATCCCTATACCGGCGAAGAATTGGAGCGCCGTGATGGATCCATTCAAGCCAAAGGCATGGTTGCCTGGTATCGTCGCAACTTCGGCCGTCTGCATACCTTTGGAACCTATGGATCCGTACTTCAGTTCACCTGGGGGTTACTGTCCATTGGCGGAATGATCCTCGTAGTGACCGGAATCTGGGTGTCGGTGAAACGCTGGCGACGGGTTAAAGGATGAGCCAGCTAGCTTCAACTTCCCGTGGCTGATCTATTTTATCGATTAATACCTAAGGATCAAACAAGTCTTCTGGACCTTAGCGACCCAAGTGACTAATACATTGTTTATGAATCGCAGATCTTTTGTTCAGTCTTCCCTCGCTTCCCTGCCCCTTGCCGGATTGGCGACCGTCGGAAATGCCGCCTCACACGCTTCACCTCGGCGCTCCAATCCGATAGCCCTTTCCACCTACTCGCTCTGGCGCTTCCGCAACGATGAGCTGCGCGACCTCCATAAGTGTATCGATATCGCAGCGGACTATGGATTTGATGGGGTTGAGTTACTGCTCTACCAGTTTGAACAAAACGATTTGCTGTCCAACTCGTATATGCAGTCGCTCAAACGGCATGCGTTTCGTCAAGGCCTGCCGCTTTGCGCTATGTCCACCCACCAGGGATTTGTGACTCCCGATAAAGAGAAACGACAGCGCAATATCGATCTGACGATTGGGCAGATTGAGATCTGTGGACGACTCGGCATCCCAGCGATGAGGGTCAACACCGGCCGCTGGGGAACTTCGGGAAGCTTTGATGAGTTGATGGCCAATAAGGGCATCGAACCTCCGCTGCCCGGCTATACAGAAGACGATGCGTTTCCCTGGGTCATTGAAGCCTTTGAAAAATGCCTGCCTCATGCAGAAAAGCATGGAGTAGTCATGGGACTGGAAAATCACTGGGGCCTCGGACTGACTGCCAAGGGCGTGCTCCGCATTGTCGATGCGGTCGATTCACCCTGGCTACAGGTCACCCTCGACACCGGGAATTTTCTGGAAAATCGCACCGCTCAGCTTGAGATCATGGCCGAACGCGCGTTCTTTGTGCAGGCCAAAACCTATTATGGCGGCGGCCAATGGTATGAACTGGATATCGACTACCCGGCGGTGGCCAAGATGCTGCATAAAAACGATTACCGCGGATGGATCTCTATGGAATTTGAAGGTATGGAAGATTATCGCACGGCCATACCGAAAAGTCTTAAGCTTTTGCGTGACGCGTTTACTTACTAGAATATCATTTAATAACGAAAACTGTAGGAGCGGTTTAACCCCGCGATCGCTCGGGCTGCCTTCGAAAATCGGGGTATAAACCCCCTCCTACAACTTAATCAACCCACTTTGTTACCCTAGGAAAAAACAACATGAACAACCTCAACAGAAGAAACTTCATGAAAGGAGCCGCCGTCGTGGCGGCTTCTATCAGTCTCCCTAAATTTGCAATTGGCAGTGCAGTTCCATCTGCCAACAGCAAACTCAACGTCGCGGTGATTGGCGCAGGTGGACGTGGACGCGCCTCGATCAAAGCTTTAGCCGACGAGAACCTCGTCGCTTTCTGCGACGTGGATGAGAAAAATGTCGCTAGCACTTACAACGATTTCCCCAAGGTTCCTCAGTATCAGGATTTCCGCGAGATGCTGGACAAGCTGGATAAGGAAATCGATGCCGTCGTCATTGCGACCCCAGACCATACCCATTTCGTAGCGACCTATTCTGCGATGGCTATGGGGAAACACGTCCTGACAGAAAAGCCCCTCGTCCACAATGTCTGGCAAGCTCGTACACTACGGAAAGCAGCCGACTATTACAATGTCGTGACCCAAATGGGTAATCAGGGACATGCCACCGAAGGTATTCGCTACGTGAAGGAATGGTATCAGGCTGGAGCCATTGGCGAAGTCGATGAAGTGATCATCTACAACCGGGGTCCGATATTTGGTCCGGATAAATCATTTCGACTACCTTCCACACTGCCCCCTGAACCAGAAGCAGAACCAACGCACTTGAACTGGGATCTTTGGAAAGGCCCCACAGCAGAGGACATCAAATACAATAATATTTACCTCCCCAAATCCTGGCGCAGCTTCTTCCAATTCGGCAACGGTCAGCTGGGAGATTGGATCTGCCATACCTTTGATGCGCCCTTCTGGGCACTGGAACTTGAAATGCCCAGCTCAATCAAGGTCTCCGATATCGAAAAACCCTATCCTGGGATAGTAGCACAGAGCTCTGTAGTGGAATGGACATTTCCTCGTAGCGGGAAGCCCCCACTTAAAGTGTCCTGGCATGAAGGCCGCAAGCCAACCACCAATCCTACCAATGGTGAAAGAGAATGGGACGACGACTTTAACATGGCGATGGTCGGCAATAAGGGAGTCATTGCTCACAATAATCGCCCCGACAGCCCCCGCCTGTATCCCGAAGAATACTGGCAAGACTTCCGAAAGAACCTACCTCCCAAGACCTTCGAACGTATCAAGGGTAATCAGGTGGACGAATGGGTGCGGGCAATCAAGAACGAAGGTCCGCAACCGGGATCCAATTTTGACTACGCCAGCCGCCTGACAGAAGTGGGCCTGCTGGGCGTCCTCGCTCAGAAAACGGGCAAAAGCTTCGAATGGGATACCGATAAAATGGAGGTAATCGACCAGCCGGAACTCAATGCATTCATCAAGGAGCCCGTTCGCCGTGGCTGGGAGATGGGCGACGAGCTTTGGGAAAAAACCTGATTCGGTTTACCAAATCGTTGTATTAGTTAGTTGATCTCCATCAACAGGTCATGGGTTTTATTAGATCCATGCAAAATTCGTCTTTCCCAATCCAAGCACTTTACATACACCTCTTATCTATGAAGTTAAAAAGCCTCGCGCTCATTACTCTAATCTCGCTGGCAAGCACTTTTGCATTCGCCGATTCACTTCCAATCAAATTCAAAAAAGGCGAGCACCTCGTCCTGCTTGGAAATGGCCTCGGCGAGCGGATGATTCACTTTCCCTATTTTGAAACCGATCTGCAGCGTCGTTTCCCTAAGGACGAGCTGATCGTGCGGAATCTCTGTTTCCCTGGGGATACACCAGGATTTCGAGCCCACTCCTCACGTGAGACCCAATGGGCCTTCCCCGGCGCGGAGAAATTTCACCCAGACAAAATCTTTCACGATGGCGTTGGCTTTTACCCCATGCCAGACGAGTGGCTAACTACGGTGGCTGCGGACACGATCCTGGCCTTCTTTGGCTACAATGAGTCATTCGATGGCTTTGAAGGACTCGACAATTTCTACAACGAGCTGGACGCCTGGATCACCCATACCAACGAGCAAGCATACAACGGAAAGTCTGCTCCCCGTATCATTCTGGTTTCCCCCATCGCATTTGAAGATCGCTCGGCCGATTTCGACCTACCCTCCGGAAACCAAGAAAACCGACGCCTAGCGGCCTACACCGAAGCCATGCGTCAAGTAGCTCATGACCGAGGCATAGGCTTTATTGATCTTTATGGCCCATCCAGCGAGTGGTTCCGTTATTCCGATGAACCGCTCACCATCAACGGCTTCCTACTAAATGACAGAGGACACCAGCTCCTTGCTGAAGAATTACTGGCTGCCTTGTCAGGCGAACGGGATTCCAAAACCCTGTCTCGCACTGCTCGCGAAAAAGCTTACGAAGCAGTTCAAGAGAAGAACTGGTACTGGTATAACGATTACCGCATGCTCAACGACGTGCACGTGCACGGTCGTCGCCACAAACCTTACGGCAACGTTAACTACCCAGAGGAAATCCTCAAACTACGCGAGATGACCTCTCTAAGAGATCAAAAGATTCACGCCGTCGTCCAAGGTAAAGAACGCGACGTCGTCATTGACGACAAAAAGACCAGAGACCTGGTGAATGTAGAAACCAATTACACCCTGCCGATTGAATTTCTCGATGACGTGTCAGTGATGGATGAATTTACAGTCGCCGACGGCTATAAGATCTCCCAGTTCGCCTCCCATTCAAGTTTCCCTGACCTCAAGAACCCGGTCCAAATGGCGTTCGATAATAAAGGACGTCTCTGGGTATCCGTAATGCCTTCCTACCCGCACTGGGAACCCGGTGACCCGCTTCCGAATGACAAAATTCTGATATTTGAAGATACGAACAACGACGGTGTAGCCGACAAACAAATCGTATTTGCGGAAAACCTACATTTGCCCATGGGTTTTGAAATCGCCCACGACGGTGTATATGTCACACAAGAGCCCAACCTAATCAAACTCATCGATGATGACGGAGATGACCGCGCAGACCGAACAGAGATCATGGTTGCGGGCTTCGATTCCGCTGACACTCATCACGCCATCTCTGCCTACACCGGTGATCCTTCCGGCGCATTCTATATGTGCGAAGGTCGTTTCCTTCACTCACAAGTAGAAACGCCGTACGGTCCAGAACGTATGACTGATGGTGGCGCCTGGCGCTTCGACCCTCACTCCTGGAAACTCGAGCGTTTCATGCAGACGGATGTAAATAATCCTTGGGGAATCGCCTACGATGAATGGGGTCAAAACTACCTGGCAGACGCCTCTGGCGGCAGCAACTGGTGGTCCCTTCCTCTTTCGGCTAAAGTACCTCACGGATATGAAATCGCAAAGGTCGACGAGTTTACTACCCACCGCGTTCGCCCGACTTCAGGTGCAGAGTTTGTTTACTCCCGCCATTTCCCAGAAGAACACCAAGGAGACTTCTTGATAAACAACACGATTGGTTTCCTTGGCACCAAGCAGCACAAAGTCTGGGAGGATGACGAAGGCGGATTCACAGGAGAGATAAGACAAGACTTACTCTATTCGAAAGATCCTAACTTCCGCCCTGTTGATCTGGAGTTTGCCCCCGATGGATCCCTTTACATTGTCGATTGGCACAATCCATTGATCGGCCACATGCAGCACTCGGCGCGCGATCCAAATCGCGACCATGACCACGGCCGCATCTACCGTATCACCTACCCAGACCGTCCACTTGTAAAACCGGCCAAGGTAGCCGGAGCCAAGATCCCAGATCTTTTGGAGAACTTAAAACTCCCCGAGTATCGCACTCGCTACCGGACTCAACGTGAACTACAAGCACGCGATGCAGAGGACGTGCTTCCTGCCACCCGCAAATGGGCAGCCGGCCTTGACCGCAGCGATCCCTATTATGAGCGCCACTTACTGGAAGCATTGTGGGTTACCTGGGGACACCACCAAGTCGATGAAGGACTACTTCGCCAATGCTTGAACGAAACGAAACACCAAACTCGTTCGGGCGCTGTTCGCGTTCTTCGTTACACGTATCCAAAGATTGAGGACTACATGGAGTTATTTCTTAAGGCCGCCAACGACAGTCACCCTCGAGTACGCCTGGAAGCAATCGTGGCTTCGTCCTGGATGGATAACACAGAAGGTGCACTGATCACCATCGAAGGCCTTCAGAATCCTATTACAAAATGGATGGGGCATTCACTTACCGCGATCATGGAAACATTGGGAGATGAGATACGTTCACTTTACCAAAGCGGGAGTGTAGACCTTTCCAATAATCCATTGGCATTGAGTTACGCGTCGGGCGAGGAGTTTACCCCCTACGTTTATGAAAAGAAATACGAGCGCCCTCCTCAAACCAATATGCCAGCAGCTGCTTTGAAGGTTTTCGAAATGGGTCGTGAAGTCTATTCCCGCGATGCTCACTGTATCACCTGTCACGGCGAAGACGGCAAAGGCACTGTAGCCAACATCTACCCGCCCCTCAATAATAACGAGTGGGTCAGAGGTGACGACGAACGCTTAATCAAAATCGTCATGAAAGGCCTTTGGGGACCAATCGAAGTCAACGACAAGACCTACGATCCGTCCACGGGTGTTCCTCCCATGACTGGCTTTCAAGACATGCTGACCGACGAGGAAATCGCAGCAGTCATCTTTTACGTTCGCGAGAACTTTGCCTCCATCAAGGGTCGTCCAGCTACGCTGATAGATCCAGATGTTGTTACCAGAATCCGCGATGAAGTAAAATCCCGTCAAGGCTTCTACATGGTCGAGGAAATCCTGAAGGAACATCCTATGGGTGAGTAAAACCCCACATCACATATGAAAGCACACGTCACTCTCATTGCTTGCCTCCTAATCGTGTCCACCTGGGCACAAGCCAACCAACCCGTGGTCGTTTCCACCTGGAAGTTTGGCATGCAAGCCAACGAGGCTGCGTGGGAGGTGCTGTCCAAGGGTGGACGTGCGTTAGACGCCGTGGAAACCGGGGTGCGCGTAACTGAAGCCGACCCAAACAATGCATCCGTTGGAATAGGAGGCACACCCGACGAGCAAGGAAATGTGACCTTGGATGCCTGTATCATGGACGAAACAGGCGACTGTGGTTCTGTAGCCTTTCTTCAGAACATCCTACACCCGATATCCGTCGCCAGAAAGGTCATGGAAGAAACCCGCCATGTGATGTTGGTGGGAAAAGGTGCAGAAGAGTTTGCCTACGAACAGGGGTTTGAAAAAACCGATTTATTGACTGCCAAAGCTGAAGCTCGTTGGAAAAAATGGCGGGCAGAAAACGAGGAAGGGAAGAAACAGGAAATCAACGCCGAGAACCACGACACTATTGGCATGATCGCTTTGGACAAAGATGGCAATCTATCCGGTGCCTGCACTACCAGTGGGGCTGGATTTAAAATCCACGGGCGTGTGGGAGATTCACCCATCATCGGAGCTGGTATGTTTGTCGACAATGAAGTCGGCGGCGCCGTTGCTACAGGCTGGGGAGAAGCAGTCATTCGAATCAGTGGCTCACATCTGGTGGTAGAACTTATGAGACAAGGACACTCCCCCACTGAAGCATGTCGCCTGGCCGTTGAAAGACTCATTTCCAAGAATCCCGATTGGAAAGACATTCAAGTCGGCTTTCTCGCATTGAATAAGAAAGGTGAATACGGAGCCTACTGCATTCAACCCGGATTCCAATACGCCGCTTACGATCCAGATAACGGCAACCAGTTGTTTGATGGAGATAGCAGGCTGGCTAAAAAAGCGAACTAATCTGACTAAATCAGTATGTCACGGTTCAGCTTTATATTATCGTTTTCGCTCATTGTTGCCACGTCGGTCTCGGCAAGCCTACGCATCCACAGAACGGATAAACTCGGAGCCAATTCGGAAAGCTCACCCCGTTTCGATCACACTGAAGCAAGAGAGGAAGCCCAACGAGTATTTCCAGAACTAGCAGAAAAGCACGACTGGGATTTCACACAATCTAGCGGCAGTGAAATTTTTACCGATGAAGGCCTCAAGGACATCGATGTCATCATCCTGGATAACAATACAGGAATCCTCTTCAACGAGGAGGAAAGAAAAGCTTTTGAAAAATGGGTGCGAAATGGCGGGGGCGTAGTCGGTATTCACGGAGCCACTCATGCGCATAAAGGCATCGATGAGAACAACGAAGCCGAGTGGTCCTTCTGGTATGGCCTCTGGGGCGTACTTCACAAATCCGGCCCCAAAGAAGGACCTCAAGGACGACGTGGCTATGACGATCGGATCATGTCAGTGAACGCTTCCGACGAATGGGCACACAGTCTTCCGGAGGAATGGATATTTGATAAGGTCGAATGGTATTTTTGGAATTATCACCCAAATTTCAGTAGCAAAGAGATTATCTTGGCCTCTGATGTAAAAACCAACCAACCGCTTCTCCCTGAATACTACCCTGTCACTTGGTGCCAGGAATATCAAGGTGGCCGAGTATGGTATACCAACATGGGCCACTACCCAGAGAATTTTCGCCAAGAAGAATTCATTAAACATCTTCTCGACGGTATCAATTGGGCCGCCAACAACCGAACAGAGCCATGATCCTAGAAGTTTGCATAGAATCAACTGAGTCCGCCATCAACGCTGAAGCAGGCGGAGCCAATCGAGTTGAGCTCTGCGATAACCTAATGGAAGGCGGCACGACACCGAGCCTAGGTGCGGTTGCCCTTACTCTAGAACGAGTCTCCATTCCTGTCATGATGATGATTCGCCCTCGCGGTGGTGATTTCCTGTATACGGATCTCGAATACAAAATCATGCTGCGAGACATCGAGGAGGCCAAGCGACTAGGAGTCCATGGCGTCGTATTCGGTTTGCTTACTCCTGAAGGAAAAATCGACAAAGAACGCACTGCGAAATTAATAGAGGCTTCGCGTCCCCTGAGTGTCACTATTCATCGGGCTTTCGACATGGCTGTAGATCCTTTTGAAGCGCTTGAAGACCTCATAGAACTGGGAGCCGATCGAGTTCTAACGTCTGGGCAAGAACCCTCCACCGACCAAGGAATCGATTTAATAGCGGAGTTGGTCAAGCAAGCGGGAGATCGGATCCTCATCCTCCCTGGCTGTGGAATCAAAGAAGACAACATTGCAAAATTGGTTTCGAAAACTGGGGTCAAAGAGTGTCACGTCACCGGCAAGCATCAGATTCCTAGCGAGATGAGCTACACAAATCCAAAAGTTTTTATGGGTGTTCCTGGTGCTCCTGAATATGAAAAGACCGTGGTTGATCCTAATCGGATTAGAGCCTACCGAGAAGCAGCTGAATCCTGCTAATTTCGCTAGAAACGGTTTTCTCGCTGGCACAACTGCAATGCGATACCGAAAGGATCTCGCAGCATGATCAGGCGAGTTTTATCTCCATCACCTAACTCTTCAACATAAGTGCACCCCGCAGCCATCAAACGTTCTTTCTCTACTTCAACATCCGTTACTTCGAAAGCGAGGTGGTAAAGGAAATGGCTCATTTCGGAATAATCAGGAAACGGAGCCGTGGGATTGGAATAGAGCTCAATAAATACGCGACCGGTATCATCGGCCAAGAAACGAGTAAATGGCTCCTTATCCATGGCTACACGGGCTGTTAAGCCGCAGTTTTCAATATACCAGTCGGATACAGCCACTGCGTCCGCTACGTTAATCGCGTAATGCTCAAATTTCATTCGAGCTAACTTGCACGATTCTCACAGCCAATTCAATCAGCCATTTAAAATATGGAGTTGAACAGTTGACCTAGTGAATTCTTGATGGAGCCATGAGATACCTCGGTCTATTCTTCACCCTATGTTTCGCAATCTCCGCTCAATCAGCTGAACGAAATATAATATTCATCATCACGGACGACCAAAGCCCTACCCTAGGCTGCTACGGCGATAAAGTCGCTTACTCTCCTGCAGTTGATAGCCTGGCGGCTGATGGCACGATGTTTAGACGCGCTTACGCCACAACTGCAAGTTGCTCAGCCAGTCGATCGGTTGTCATGTCAGGCCTCCATAACCACCACAATGGGCAGTATGGGCACACTCACAACTACCACAAATTTGAGTCCTACCGAAACGTAGTCAGTCTCTCTCTTCCGAGAGTCTTGGGTAATGAAGGTTATCGGACCGCCCAAATCGGAAAATACCACGTAGCACCGGAGGAGGTATTCCACTACCAAAATTACTTAAAAGGCGATGGTCGCAATGCGGTCCAAATGGCCAATGCTTCCGAGGATTTCATTACCGCCGATGACTCAAAGCCTTTCTTCCTGTATTTCGCAACTACCGACCCTCACCGGGGCGGCGGGGATGACGAAAGCTGGGAAGGAAAGTTTAAACCTAACCTGTTTGGCAATAAGCCCAACCGCGGATCCTTCCCCGGGGTAGATGAAAAGTTCTATGGTCCGGACGACGTCATCATCCCTCCGTTCCTGCCTGATACACGTGAGTCGCGTAGTGAACTCGCTCAGTATTACCAGAGCACCGCTCGCATCGACCAAGGGGTTACTCGCCTGATAGAAATCCTCAAAGCTAATGACCTTTATGATAAAACGTTAATCGTTTTTACTGCGGATCACGGCATGGCTTTCGCTGGAGCCAAAACCACTATCTTTGAAGGCGGGCTGCGCATCCCCTTCGTTGTTCGCAATCCCTACGAAAAGAACCGTGGAGTTGTCAGTGAGGCGATGATCAGCCACATCGACATCACACCATCATTGCTAGATTTTGCCGGTGGATTGAATTTACAGGAAAATGCTCCTAAGAAGCTAGTCACCGCCAAAGATTATTGGAAAGACAAAGACTATGTCTTCATGGAAAACATGGGGCAGAATGACTACAACAGTTACCACGGAAAATCCTGGATCGGAATCCTTGCGAAACCGAAGGCCAATCACTGGGAAGTCGTCTTTGGCTCGCACACCTTCCACGAAATCCAGATGTATTACCCTATGCGCTCGGTCAACGACGGACAATATAAGCTGATATGGAATATAGCGGCTGGGCTCCCCTATCCTTTTGCTTCAGACCTCTGGGCCAGCTCAACCTGGCAAGCCCAACTAGCTAAAGGTCCCGACACAGAGTATGGAATGATGACCATCGACGAATATGTTAATCGTCCTGCCTGGGAACTCTATGACATCAGCAAACTTGAATACGAGGATGAGAATCTGGCAGAAAACCCCAAGTACAAGGAAGTTCTCAAACGCCTACAAGCAAAGCTGAAAGAATATCAGGAAGTCATGGATGATCCTTGGATCATAAAGTGGCGTTACGAGTAAACCCTAGCTCAATTAGAGATCAATCCCTCGTTGTCATGCCTCAAAGTAAGAAGCTCATAGCTATCCTAGACCACATTTCCCATGGGTCCCACTTGTACTATGGTCGTTTGGCGGCAGAGTTACGTTCACGAGAAAAGAACTATGACTTAATAGCAGTCGATAATTTGGACACCTTGCCCTTGCTTCCCATCGATGGAGTAATTTACCGCGATAACCTGGATTCGGATCGAGGCATCTTAGAGCAGTTACAAAACAAAGGAATCAATGTTGTAGTTCTCGATTCACGAGACGAAGCGTTTCCATCTATAATCTCTGATTTCGAACCAGGGTCCATAGAGGCGATCAAACATCTTAAGGAACTTGGAAGAACTCGAATCGCTTACATAAAAGGTCGGCCAATCGACGCTACAGCGAATAAAAGACATGAAGCTTTCCGAAAAACGATAGCTGAAAATGGTCTTGAATACAACGAAGATTTGGTCACTGAAGGCGCATTCGATTATAAGATCTCCGGAGACGCCGCAACAAAGCTACTCACCAAACACAAAGACATTGAAGCGATTGTATGTTGCTCCGACCGAGCGGCCAATGGAGTTGTCAATGCAGCCAAACATTTAGGATATAGAATCCCTGAAGATGTTGCTATAGTTGGACTGGGAAATTTTCCAGAACTCCTTGAACTGGCTGAACATCCGTTAAGTACGGTATTACACCCCATTTTCACTACGAGCTATCAAGCTGTTTCCAAGTTAATTCGTAGAATCGAAAATCGAGACACTCAACCCAACAACGAAAAAGTTCCTTCCCACCTCATCATACGTCAATCGACGATCGGAAAGGATTATTCTGAACCAATCATTGACGCAACCGTAACCAAAGACGGCGGTTCTTTAAACTATATCCTAAGTATTGGCGCTTCCCTTTCAGAACTCCAAAGAAACGAATTGAAACAACTTTGCGCCGATAAACTAGCCACGGGGAATGACTCAGTTACCGTAATAAGAGAAGTCATTTTAAAGGCAATCGGCTATGGGTTGGATGCTGCGTATGCCCACGAGCTAAGTTCAAAGCTTCTTAATATTAAGAAGAAAGAGGAAAGAGAAGCGAAGCTGCCTGTGTCTCAGCTACTTCATTCACTGGTCAGCAAACAAATGACCAAGTTTGGACGCTACTTCTGGGTAACCCAGCGTGAGATAGATAGTTTCCTGGCAAACTGGGGCAACAGACCGGAACCTGTCCTATCAAAAGAAGAATTAATTAACTCCCTGGTGGCTCTCCATGAGTCTATTTATTTTGAGTTCATTGGCCTGCTTCAGTTGGATGAACCCGTTGACAACTTGGAACTCCTAAAAGGACAAACGGGAAGTCTTACAATCGTGAACGAGGATGGTTGTCATGAAATAACAGGCGCAATATTCGAAAAATTAATAGATACTCTTCGGCAGAAAAGATCTAAACAGTCTTCATTTTCATCTGACTTTATACCCCTTTGGGTTGATGGAAAAATCGACAGTGTATTGGTCACGGATACTTCGAGTGAATTTGGATTATTCAACCGAAAGCGTAAACCCCTGATAGAAGGAAAGCTTCACCGAGTTCGATTAGTAGAGACTCTAGAAAAAAGCAAAGAAGAGCTCACCCGGCAAAAGGCTCTAGCTGACCAGGCAAACAAGGCCAAAAGTGAATTCCTGGCTGTAATGAGTCATGAAATCCGCACGCCTCTAAACTGCATCATAGGCATGACAGAGCTTACGCTCGATATGGAGCTAAGCCAGAAACAACGAGACTATCTTGAACTAGCACTTAAAGCGGGCCGTGATCAACTCGAACTCATCAATGAATTGCTTCACCTTTCAAAAATAGAGTCTGGAGCACTCGAAATAACAAGCAAGCCCTACTCCCTGCGAGAAGTCGTAGAACACATAACCGATGTTACCCAGAAGCAGGCACTCGACAAAGGAATGGCCTACGAAGTTCGCGTTGCCCAGGATGTACCTGACCACCTCATCGGAGACAGCAGCAGCCTTCACCGCGTGTTGACGAATCTAGTTAGCAATGCCGTGAAGTTTACTAACGAGGGAAAAGTAAGCCTGCATATTGACTTGGCAAACGACCCAAATCCACAATCCCTCATTCGTATCCAAGTAAAAGATACTGGAATTGGCATTCCCGCAGAGAGCGTTGAATCGATCTTTTCACCTTTCGAACAAATCGATAAGAGTAGTCGCAGAAAAACGGACGGTGTGGGCCTTGGCCTAGCCATCGTAAAACGTACAATTGAAGGAATGAACGGAGCGATTGAAGTAGAAAGCAGATTAGATCAAGGCAGTTGCTTTACCATTGATCTACCTCTTATCACCCAGGCACCGAGCAAGAACAGCGACAGCGTCATCCCCTTTCCAAATAACACCGATTCAGTCTCTTCTCTGGAAGAGAAATCCTCCATTCTTGTAGTAGACGATAATGACACCAACCGTCTACTGGTGAAAACGATACTGAACTCCGCCGGACAACAAGTAACGGAAGCGGCATCCGGGCAAGAATCTCTTGCACTACAAAATACAGAATCCTTCGATTGTATTTTAATGGATGTAGGCATGCCAGGAATGAATGGCTATGAAACTACGGAGCGTCTCCGATTTCATGAATCTAGTCAGGAACTTTCTCGGACACCAATCATTGCACTCACCGCTCACACGATGCCTGAAGATGAAAGAGCCTGCATAGATGCTGGCATGGACGGTTTTTTACCGAAACCATTTGACCGCCAAGTGCTATTGGAAACAGTTCTGAATTTTTGACGTCTAAAAAAACATGAAGGTAAAGTTAGCTAATCAAGTAAGCCGCCACTCACTATGAAAACATTCATTAGCCTATTCCTAATATCCCTACCTATTGTGGCTCATGCCAATCATCATTCAGTTACGATTAAGAATGACGATCTGTCCGTCACCTTAGCCGCAAAGGGTGCTGAACTTCAAAGCATCAAAGACCTCTCAACCGACATTGAGTATCTCTGGCAGGGAGATCCGGAATACTGGGAAGCACGCTCTCCGAATATGTTTCCGGTGAACGTACGATTTAAGGATAACCGATTCACCTACCAAGGCAAAGAATACGAAATGCCACGGATGGGACTGGCGGTCATCGGCGAATTTGAAACCCTGGCTAAAGAAGGCGATAAGAAAAAAGACGCCAAAATTGTCCAGGTCCTTAGGTCGTCTGAAGACACTCTTCAGTACTACCCTTTCCAGTTCGAACTGAGAGTCATCTCCCAGTTAAAAGGTCTAAAGCTACTTCAGAAATATAAGGTGATTAATAAAGGCACTGATACGATGTATTTCGCCTTAGGCGGTCACCCAGGATTTAACACGCCACTCAACAAGAAACGGAAGCGGTCCAATTACCAGTACGTCTTCACCGACAAGATGCACGTAAAGCGAAACGAAATCATCGATAGTCTAATACAGGAGAACAAACTCGACTTCCTTAAAAACGAGGACCGACTGACTTTGAGTGACAAGCGGATTCCGAGTGGCGGCATGTTTCTTTACGACAATCAATCGCGACAAATAAGTATCGCCTTAAAAGGCCGTAAGCCCTACGTCACTGTTGACCTAGGCGATTTCCCCAACACTAACCTGTGGACTCCTCCTGGAATGCCTTTCGCGGCTATAGAACCGATGGTCGCTCACCACGACTTTCAGGAAACTGCGTTGGCCATAGAAGACAAAAACTTCCTCATCGCGCTACCAGCAGGCAAATCTCGGACCTATCAATATACGATTACAGTAAATCCGAAAGAAGGCGAACGAGCGCTTAAAAAGTAGAAGACACTACAAGCCATTAAGCGGCGGGGATAATCCATCACTAGGATTTTGTTTTCCATGATTCTGTCTTTTCCCAAAAGAATCATGAGTGTTTTTCTGTAGGAGCTAACTGTTTTTCACTTTGTTGTCGGCTGACGCCTCGGTAGTTCGCGACCCGAAATCGTTGGTGATAAATGTCGCGAATAAATTTGCTCCAACAAATAGATCCAGACACGAAACTCGAAATGTTATTTACGACGCATTGCCTAATCTAGGAATACTCCTTCAAAATCTGCTGAACCTTCTTCAACGCTTTCTCACTATAACGAAAATCCGGCCAGGTAACCGCCAGCATGGGCGTCAGTGGAGAGGGTTCACCCAACCAGGTTCCCCATGCGATAATTCCGTCTTCAGAATCTCCACGGTTCCAGGCATGGCCCTCCTTCGCAGCAGCATCAATTTCCTTTCTTAAGCGTGGTGAAACATCATCAGGAATAAGATCGGGTCGAACGGTTAACGCCAATTTCCCCATAGCCATGGTGTGTAGCTGAAAGTTTCGACCTACGGGCGGAATGACTCGCACACGAATTTCGGGTTCTACACAATGCATGTGCTCAATACGGCGCCCAACCAATCGACCTAACACCGTCATCTCCCCGACCTCGTCGGTTATACTTTTCATCAAGGGATCGAACTGTCTTTTCAACTGTGCTCCAGCATCCTCTACCTTCCAGTCATAGAATTTTGTTGTGACAGCATAGCGACGATCCGGCAGCCGTTCCACTAATCCGTAGTGTATTAAACTGTCCAACATTCGGATGAGGCTACTCCGAGGCAGTGACATTCCTTCAACCACTTCAGAAATCAATACGCCCGAAGGTCCCTTGGAGCTTACAAGAGTAAGGACATCCAAAGCTTTGAATAAAGAAGTAGCTAGGTGCTTTGTTTCCATTGACAATATTAGGCGATCTTTCAAGCTGTCTACTATTCAATCATTTTTGTCAACTATACTGACATTCAATCCAATTAAAATTATGTTTCCAGCAGAACTTCATAACAAAATCAAAGAATCTAAGGTCGTGGCCGTGCTCGTGATCGACAATGCAGATCACGCTGTTCCCGTAGCCCAGGCCCTACTTCGAGGCGGAATAGGAGCCATGGAGCTCACATTGCGCACTGATGCTGCTCTACCGGCCTTGAAAGCGATCAAAGCCGAAGTGCCTGAGATGCTTGCCGGCATCGGCACAATTCTGACTACCGAGCAAGTAGACCAAGTTGTAGAAGTGGGAGCAACTTTTGGAGTAGCTCCTGGCATGAATGCTAAGATTGTTAAATACGCACAAGATCGCGGCCTTCCATTTGGCCCAGGGATTATGACTCCCAGCGACATTGAAGCAGCCATCGAGTTGGGATGCAGAACGATTAAATTCTTCCCTGCCGAAACATCCGGAGGATTAAAACACCTTCAAGGCATGGTGGCTCCCTATCAGCACCTGGGCTTGGATTTCATTCCTCTTGGTGGATTGAATGCC
>CALJGU010000218.1 GCA_938075565.1 uncultured Opitutales bacterium
ACTGCCAGGGCTAAGAATTCTCCTAAAGAATCCCAGCGAAGGTGACCTTCCTGATTAAACTGTTGAACGTGCTTGGGAGCGGATCCACCGGCTCCTGTTTCGAAGAGTCCTCCACCGTTCATGAGTGGTACGATTGAGAGCATCTTTGCGCTGGTTCCCACTTCGAGAATAGGAAACAGATCGGTCAGGTAGTCACGAAGGACATTGCCGGTGACCGAGATGGTGTCTTCGCCGTTTTTGATACGCTCAAGAGAAACTTGGGTAGCTTCAATCGGAGTCAGGATGCGAATGTCGAGTCCTTCAGTATCGTGGTTCGGGAGATACGCGTTTACCTTTTTAATGATCTCAGCATCGTGGCCACGATTTTCGTCGAGCCAGAAGATGGCCGGTGAGCCTGTTGCTCGTGCTCGGTTAACAGCCAGTTTTACCCAATCTTGAATAGGGGCATCCTTGGTCTGGCACATGCGGAAGATGTCATCTTTTTGCACTGCTTGCTCAAGAAGTAGCTGATCATTGTTATCAATGACGCGAATGGTTCCGCTTTCCGATGCTTGGAAAGTTTTGTCATGTGATCCGTATTCTTCGGCTTTTTGAGCCATGAGACCAACATTAGGGACGGTGCCCATAGTCGTTGGATCGAATGCACCGTGTTGTTTACAAAAATCAACTGTGGCTTTGTAAACACCCGCGTAGGAACGATCAGGTATTACGTACTTGGTATCCTTCTGGTTTCCATCTGGTCCCCACATCTGTCCTGATGCACGAATCGCAGCAGGCATAGATGCATCAATAATGATGTCACTTGGAACGTGGAGGTTAGTAATGCCTTTATCGGAGTTGACCATGGCCATTCCGGGACGAGTGGCATAACAGGCCTGAATGTCTGCTTCAATCTCACTGCGTTTGTCTTCTGGAAGAGAAGCGATCTTGTTTTCGACGTCTCCAAATCCGTTGCTTGGGTCTATGCCCAATTCTTCAAAGAGTGCAGCATGTTTTTCAAAAACATCCTGGTAGAAGGTGGATACGGCGTGACCAAAAATGATGGGATCGGAGACCTTCATCATAGTTGCCTTCATGTGGAGGGAGAACAGAACGTCCTGAGATTTCGCATCCTCAATTTGTTCTTCTAGAAAACTGCGTAAGGCAGCCCCACTCATGACGGATGAATCAATGACTTCTCCTGCTTGAAGAGGAGCAGGGGACTTCAACGTTGTGACTGATCCTGATTCGGTATGAAATTCAATGCGGAAATCGGTTGCCTCATTAATGGTTGTGGATTTCTCGCTACCGTAAAAATCTCCGCCGCTCATACTTGATACGTGTGACTTAGAGTCTGCTGACCAAGCGCCCATTGAGTGGGGATTGTTTTTTGCGTATTGTTTTACTGAGCCAGGAGCCCGTCGATCGGAATTTCCTTCGCGCAGGACAGGGTTCACCGCACTGCCAAGCACTTTTGCATAGCGTGTTTTGATGGCCTGCTCTTCGTCGTTTTGTGGATCTTCAGGATAGTCGGGCAGATTGTAGCCGTTTCCCTGTAGTTCTTTAATGGCGGCAGTTAATTGCGGGATACTGGCGCTGATGTTGGGGAGCTTGATAATATTGGCTTCGGGCGTTTTCGCTAGCTCACCCAATTCGGTGAGGTGGTCGCCTTGCTTTTGCTCATCCGTAAGCTTGTCTGGGAAATTTGCTATGATCCGACCAGCTAAAGAAATATCACGTGTTTCAATGGTGACACCTGCTGGTGCAGCATAGGCCTCAACGATTGGAAGCAATGAGTGAGTGGCCAAGGCAGGTGCCTCGTCCGTGATTGTGTAAATGATTTTAGGTGTTTCGGCTGACATGTTTCGTTATCAATAATCGGTCGATTTCCTCTTCTTAAGGAATGCGAAGTCGTTAAGACCTAAAGGCTTCCTTAGCTCCGTCAATACTTGAGTGTGTGCCAACTCTTGGGCTTAGGCAATTCTGTCTCAGACTATTGGTTGGGTTTGTAATCGCGCCAGAGCCATCGCAATGATTCTGGCAAGATGGCGCCACCATGGTTGCCGTTGTGAGCTCCTTCTCCGTAGACAAATTTTACATCGTAGTCCCTGTATTTGAGTGCGGCGTAAAGTTGTTGGTTTCCAAGTGGCCAGTTGCCGTGTGAGTTATCCAAGTCATTGCTGCCGTCCTGCATGAATATGCGAATCGGTTTTTTATCCGAGCCTTTGCGAATGAGAGCAGGGTAGTTGTGGCCTCCGCGTATGTTGGTGAAGCTGCCGATATGGCTAAGGACCTTTCTAAACTGATTGGGGCTTTCCCAGGCTACGGTCCAGGCGCAAATGCCTCCGCTGCTGATTCCGCATATGGCCCGACCATCCGGATCGTAGGTGATATTGTATTTCTTCCGCACCTCAGGCAGGATTTCCTCTAGCAGAAACCGAGCGTAGTTATCGCTCAGTGAATCATACTCAAAGCTTCGGTTGGCGGGTCTTGGTCTCCAGTCGGGCTCAGGAGGCAATTCTGGTGTCAAATGACCAGGATCGACAAATACTCCAATGGTCACGGGCATGTCGCCTTGGTGGATTAAATTGTCGAAGACAGTAGGCACGCGAAAATCTCCGTCTTCATTAATGTAGGTATGCCCGTCCTGAAATACCATCAGAGCGGCTGGCACCCCAGGCTGGTACTGCTCTGGCACGTAAATATAGTAGCGCCGTATAGTGCCTGGGAAAACGTCTGAGCTATCCCAGGTGTATTCAGTGACTTTTCCCTTTGGAACGTCGGTTTTTCGATACGAATCAGGCCCCAATGGGTAAGTTCGTTCCACTTGAGGTTCCTGTGCCTGGCTGCTAGCGCAGCACAGAATTAGAAGGGAGAGGAGGCTGATTAGGGGTAATTTTGATTCCATAGGTTTCGAAAAGAACGAATGGAGGACTTAAATTCGAGGTTAAATAATCAGTAAATTTGAAGGCATAGTGGAATCCCTTGCTGATTTCTGGCGCTATGGAGCCATAAATTTTTCTTTAATTTCTCTATTAGGAAGGTATTTTTTTTGTAACCTGCGATCGGATGCAGGTTACTCTTCACATTCTTATTTCCTATTCTCATGCCTACTTCGAACAAAACAGTCTCTACTATTTGGGAAAATCTTCATCTTGTTGCTGCACGAAAAGGCAATAAAGCGGCGATCGTTTCTGAATCAGGTGAGGCGCTGACTTTTGGGGAACTGGAAGAGCAGATAGGGTATGTGGTTGGAAGACTGAATGCCTGTGGAGTATCCAGGAATGAGAGGGTAGCCGGGTGAGTGAGGATGATCTTCAAAGAACGCAGAGTGGAACCCCAGGAACAATTGCAGTCGAGGACTCCGCTGGTGACGAAGACAATGATGGTTCCAAGAGTTACCCACTTTCATTTGCTCAGCAACGGCTTTGGTTTTTAGACAGATTTAAAGGTAGTAGTGCTGAATACAATTTGGCCCAATTGTATCCGCTCAAGGGCAAACTAAATAAGCTGGCTATGGCTAAGGCTATTAATAGCATCGTTGCTCGACACGATTCGCTGAGAACTTGCTTTAAGGAAACTTACTCCGGTGCTTCCCAGGTTATTTATCCTTCACTAGATATTCCGCTCAAAGAAGTAGATTTACGGGGCTTATCTGAAGAGGAGCAGAAGGACGTGATTCGAAAGGAAAACTCCACGCCATTTGACTTGGAGAAACTTCCCTTAGTGCGTTCGACAGTCTACGAGTTGGGTGAGGATCTCCACATAGTCGAAGTTGTCGTTCATCACATTGTTACTGATGGTTGGTCCGTTGCAGTGATGAATCGGGAGCTCACGCAACTGTATGGTGCCTTCTGTGCAGGAAAAGAACTTTCACTGCCACCTCTTACGACCCATTATCCCGACTACTCAAAATGGCAGCGCGATTGGTTACAGGGAGAGGTTCTCGACGAACAACT
>CALJGU010000219.1 GCA_938075565.1 uncultured Opitutales bacterium
GCCCTTTAGGTCATGAACAGGCTAAGACACCCAACATGGATCGTCTCGCGGATCGTGGTATGACCTTTACCAATGCGCACAGCCCATCCATGGTCTGCAACCCAACTCGAACCGCCATTATGTTAGGCCTTCATCCTTCGAGCACAGGCATCTTCGGCAACGGACCCGATTGGAGAACGATCGATGCCACCAAAGATAAAACGACCATTCCCCGCTTTTTCAGAGAGGCAGGCTACCACACTGTTGGGGCAGGTAAGTTATTTCATGCAGCGACCTTCGACTCTGCGGTATACTTTGGTCATAATGATCCCAATGGCTGGGATGCATTCTGGCCATCATTAGAGAGACAGTTGCCAAATGAACTTACCCCTCATGATCGGCCAGCCAATGGAAGTCCTGACCGAAACTTTGACTGGTCACCTTTGGTTGCACTCGATTCAGCCATTGGCGACGGACAGGTTGTCAGCTGGTCTGTAGATAAAATTATCGAAAAAGTAGAAGGGCCTCGGTTTAACGCAGTAGGGATATACCGCCCACATGAACCTTGGTTTGTTCCTCAGAGCTATTTTGATCTCTATCCACTCGAAGAAATTAAACTTCCGCCCGTAATAGAAGGAGATTTGGATGACGTACCCCCAGCAGCTACCTTAATGAGAGGTCCTCCCGGCAGAACCAGTCCCTTTGCTCTACATGATTGGGTTCTTGAAGATAAATCTCTCAAGCGGTGGAAGGAAGGTGTCCAGGCCTACCTGGCAAGTATCACCTTTGCCGATACGATGCTCGGGTTGATTCTCGATGCACTGGATGAAAGCGGCCGAGCAGACAACACCATCATCGTTATGTGGTCGGATCATGGATTTCATTTGGGAGAAAAAAGTCGTTGGCGCAAAGGGTCACTGTGGGGTGAATCGCATCGCGTACCTTTTATCGTCGTTGCGCCAGGAGTCACCACACCGGGTAGTGCATCCCATTCTCCAGTTTCGACCATGGACCTCTATGTCACGCTTACTGAATTGACGGGAATGGAAGCCCCCGACCACGTTCAAGGAACGAGTCTGGTGCCTCTGTTAAAAGATCCCAGTAAACGTCCAAACCGCGCAGTCGTGTCTACTTCCGGGTTCAAGACCCATGTCGTTTCTGGTGAACGCTTTCGTTACCTGAGTTATCCCGATGGCGCCGAAGAATTTTACGACATCGAAAACGATCCGCATGAATGGCACAACCTGGCTTCTGATCCAGCCTATGCAGAACACAAGGCAAGACTGGTCAAATGGTTGCCCAAGAAGAATGCCCCGCAAATAGGCGGCAATCGAGGTGGGGCGGGTCGTCAGGCTGCAGGTGAACGAGCGCAAGCTGGCCCTCGTGGTGAAGGTGCCCAAGCCGGTCCTGCTGGTCGGGGAGGTCGTCAACAACGTGGAAGTGGCCCCAATGAATGAATTTTAAAACAAGTTTTTGATGGCAGGCTTTGTCACCTTACCCATGGCGTTGCGTGGCAATGATTCCACGATGCGGAGTTTTTTAGGTAATTTATAGTTAGAGAGTTTATCCCGGCAATCATCGCGCAAACTATCTAGGTGTAAACTTGCTCCTTCTTCGAGAACAACAGCAGCAGCGACCACCTCTCCCCAGGTATCATCCAGGTGGCCGATCACAGCACATTCTTTTATCATAGGGTGTTGAAGCAGGACGGCCTCAATCTCAAGGGCTGATAATTTGTAACCTCCGCTCTTAATGATATCGACAGAGAGCCTGCCCATAATCCGGTAGTAACCGTTTTCAATGACTGCCATATCTCCTGTGCGAAACCAATTGTCTTGAAACGACTCGGTGGTTATTTTGTGACGCTTCCAATACTGGTTGAAGACACAGGGACCGCGTACTTGGATTTCTCCAGGCTCATTTTCGTCGGTCACCAAATCGCCCGATTCAGCCATGAGTCTAACTTCGACTTTGGGAAGAGGGATTCCTACGGCTCCTGGCCGACGTTCTCCATGAAATGGGTTGGACAAAGCCATACCGATTTCAGTCATGCCGTAGCGTTCTAAAAGTTTTTGGCCTGTCAACTGAGTCCATGTTTTATGAACGCTGGCGGGTAGGGCGGCCGAGCCAGAAACCATCAGTCGCATGTTTCTGAATCCTTGGACTACTGCTTTTCTTTCTTCTTTCACCAGAGCTTCCAATGCTTCGATCAGTTTTACATAGATGGTCGGCACTGCCATGAAAACGGTGTAGGCATCTTCTTTGACTCGTGTCAAAATGGTAGAGCTGTCGAATTTGGAAAAGGGTTCGATGGTGGCGCCCATCCACAGGGCGCAGGAGAGCACATTGATGATTCCGTGAATATGGTGAAGCGGCAGAAAAAGCGGAATACGATCATTAGTCTGCCACTCCCAGGCTTCGACCAAGGATTCGATTTGGGCCTGAATATTTGCGTGTGATAAAACCACACCTTTCGGCTTGCTGGTGGTACCGCTGGTATAAAGAATCATGGCTCTCCTCGATGGGTTCAATATGGGTAGCGGTTTACCGGATACGGCGTCAGGCTCCTTGAGGACAAGAAGTGGTATGTCGAGTTTTTGGCAAAGAGAGGCGACTTTGGCGCTCTGATTTTTTGTCGCCACGACCATGCTCGTTTCTGAATCTGAGAGCGCATACTCCAGTTCTGGTTCGGCTGCGGATAAGCATAAGGGAACCACAACCCCTCCCGCACGCCAGATCCCCCATTGAATAGTTGCATAGTCGAACCCCGCTGGAGCAAGAAAAGCGATGCGTGCTTCACTTAAGTCCACCTTGTCGCCTAATAGCTGATAAGCCAGATTTTCCGAATTGGTAAGTAACTCTTTGTAACTGAATTTCTTAGTGCTAGAGCGAATGGCGATCTTTTCACCATGTCTGCGCGCTCGACTAAATAAAGGCAACTCTTGCATGAAGTTTATAGAAAACAGTTATTGATCGAGAGTGCTTGTCCCGGAAACTTGCTCAATAGAATTTATGGGGTTTGTTGGTATCAGGGTTTGCGATGTCTTTTGGCTGATTCCATAAGCGAAAGGGGTCATCGTGCTTCTGCATCTGCTCGAGTAGGATCGCTTCCATTTCAGCGAGTTTGTCAGCATATATAGAATGTTTGGCCAGGTTAGTTTGATGGCTTTGTGGTTTGATCCCGGTTAAAGCTACAACCGCAGGGTCGTGGTGTTCCGGAATGAATTCGTTCGGGTTTTCTGCCAGGTTAAACAGTTGTGTGATCTGGTATTTACCATCGTAGACATCGTACTTGGTGAGCTTCCAATCGCCTTTCCGGACTGCGCGCAAACCAGGCCGAGTTTCAGCGGCGAATACTCCGTAGATGACATCGCGTATCGTTTTTTGTTTTCCGGTTAGGACAGGCTTAAGGCTTATGCCTTCATTCGTATCAGGTGCTTCAATACCGGCTAAGTCGCAGAGCGTGGCGAGTGTATCGAGTAGGTAAACGTTACCTGGCTCGCGAGAGCCTGCTTTGATTCCTGGTCCTTTAACGATGAAAGGAACACGCCAACTGTGTTCATACAGGTTCTGTTTTCCTTGCAGGCCATGTCGACCGATGGCGATGCCATGATCGGAAGTATAAATTATGTAGGTGTTTTCGAGCTCCCCCATTGATTCGAGTTTTTCAAGGACACGACCAATTTGAATATCGATATTTTCACTGCAGGCGAATTCCCGACCCAGCTCATTGCGGATGGTTCGCTCATCTCGATTGAACCATACGCCACTCACTCGTTCTTCATCCCGCGCACCAGGAAGGCGAAAAGGAAATGGGTGTCCTGGAAGATAATTGGCGGGCAAGGGCGGTTGTTTGGGATGCGCCTTCGGTAACGTATCCGGATCGGTGTGGTTAATGGCGCCGTACTTTGCTAGAAGCTCGTGTGTTCCATCTCGAGTGTCATGCGGGTGAGAGAACCCAAAGTATATGAGAAAGGGATCCGCGTCTTCCGCAGCTTCTCGTTCGTTCAGATAGTCCAAGACTTGCTCCCCATGCCAGGCGCTGCCCGTTTCGGCAGTTCCTCCGCGTTTGTCAGCATCGCGCCGGACGGTGAATTCTGCATTCGCAGCTTCGTAGCTGTTACCGCGCTTACAGGTCCGCATGGTATCGTAGCCGGCTCTGTTGAATACCGCAGCCAGGGTATTCTTAACCAGATCCGGTGGGACCATGTCGGGATTATTCCAATGAGGGTTGTTGTCACGGCCTGGTCGGTTGGGTGTATGCCAGAGAGTGCGCCCCGACATGATCATATGCCTTGAAGGAGTGCATACACCGCTCACCCAGGCCCCCATGTGATAAGCCTGATCAATTACCATGCCTTCTCTTGCTAAACGATCGATATTCGGAGTTTCGAGAAGGGAGTTTGGATCGTAGGTCTTAAGGTCGAATGGTGCCTGATCATCCGCTATGATGAATAAGATGTTGGGTCTGGAATCAGCAGCGTAGGCATAAATACTTAAGGCTGTGCATGCGAACAGAATTGAGATAGCGAGTCGTTGGATGGGCATAAACGACTAGTATGCTTACCGCTTTGCTCGAGTGGAGACAAAACAATGATTATTTTCTCCTCTTCTTTTGCTCGGATACTGGTGGAGCCATTTCGGCCCGCCAAGCGGTGTAAAGAGCATGAAGCGACTCGGCCTTCTTTGGATTGGTTTTTGCCAGGTTATTGTCTTCGGAAGGATCTTTGGCCAAATTGAAGAGCTCGAGTTTCTTGGCATCTCCTCTGAGTTTCCAGTCGCCTTCTCGGACCGCCCAGCCGGCTTTCGGGCTTGCTGTATCCCAAAAGAGGACATCGTGATGCGTTTCTGTCTTTCCGCCCAAGAGAGGTAGGAGGCTTTTGCCATCAAAATCTTTGGCTTCTGGAGGCGTTTCGCCCAAGGCGTCCATAACCGTGGGAAGCACATCGAAGGAAATGACTGGGGTATCGATGCTGCGGCCTCCTTTGAATTTGTTGGGCCAGCTAACAATCCAGGGTGTGCGGATTCCTCCTTCGTAGACACTTTGCTTGAAGTCACGGAGAATTCCGTTGTTGGCATGCATGGCGCCGGCACCGCCATTGTCGGTCAGGAAAAACAAGAGCGTGTTGTCCCAAATGTTTTCGTCCTTCAATTTGTTAACGACTGATCCAATGCCTTCATCCATGTGGTAAAGCATTGCCATGAGAGTGGCTCTGGTGTCAGTGAGATAGGGGAATTTGTTCTTGTAGAAATCGATGTCCTTTTGCGGTGCCTGAGCTGGTGTGTGCACCGCATTGTAGGCAAGGTAGAGGAAAAATGGATTGTCTTTCTCACGATCGATAAAGGCGACCGCTTCTTCGCTGAGTCGTGTGGTGAGGTAACCTTCGTATTCATCCTCTTCGATGCGCCGTTTGTTGCGGTAGATGGGTGAGTAGTCGCCATTGATACCTTTTAACTCAAAATAGTCATGAGCTCCACGTCCCATGAATTTGAAGGCTTCGTCGAAACCACGATTTACGGCATGCCATTTCAATTCCGGGAAATCGTTATCGAGGCCCAGGTGCCACTTTCCTATGGCCATACTTGTGTACTCGTCTGGTAGAAAGCCTGGGAATATCTTCAATTTGGGATCAAATCCGTTGCCACCTTCTCCCGCGGTATAAATTCCAACGCGCTGCTGGTACTTGCCCAGCATCATGCCAGCCCGGGTGGGCGAGCATACTACACCGCTCGTATAGGCCTGTGTGAAAAATACCCCTTCGTTTGCCAGTTTATCCATGTGAGGAGTGTTAACCTCTTTAGGGTGGTTCGGATTGAAGCTGATGTCCGCGTAACCCTGATCATCGGTCAGGATAACCACGATGTTGGGCCTATCTGCTGCCATAGCGGATGTGAGTGCCCCGAGAGCGAACAGGCACAGGTTGAGTAGTAGAGAAAAGGATTTCATGGGTATTTCTTTGGGTAAGGAATAAAAAGTAGATTAGGAACTACCAATTGCCAGAAGGAATATGGGCATGGTCACATTGTTAGCTCGTCAACTATGGCGATTTGAGTTCTCATTATATACGGATCAAATGAACCATTGGTAACGCAAAAAGATGATCAAAGTAGCTTCTGTTCAATTTAACCACGCTCCGGGAAATAAAAGTGCTAACCTTAATACGATAAAAGTATTTTGTGAGCAGGCTTCGATGGAGAAGGTTGAGATTCTTGTATTTCCTGAGATGTGTATCACGGGCTATTGGCACTTGAGGGATTTCAATCGAATTCAGATTGAATCACTGGCAGAGGCTGTGCCCGACGGACCATCGACTCAGGCGTTAATCGGATTAGCCAAACAGCATCGGCTCATCGTCGGTGCAGGCCTCATTGAAATGGGCTCCAATGGGAAGCTCTACAATTCCTATGTGGTCGCCGAGCCCAATGGTCATGTTCACTGCCATAGAAAGCTTCATTGTTTCATTAATGAAAACATGTCGAGCGGTGATCAATACACTGTGTTTGAAACGAAAAAAGGGTATAAGATCGGGGTGCTCATTTGTTATGATAACAACATCTTTGAGAATGTTCGTATGACTGCTCTGGAAGGTGCGGATATTCTTTTAGCTCCCCATCAAACCGGAGGCTGCAATTCCGGAAGCCCTCACGGTATGAAGCGCATCGATACCAAGCTCTGGGAAAAGCGGGACAGGAATCCCGAAGCTTTGGAAGAAGCGCTCAAAGGTCCCAATGGAAGGGAGTGGCTCATGCGTTGGCTGCCTTCCCGGGCTCACGACAATGGCCTTTTTATTATTTTCAGTAATGGGATCGGCTTGGATGACAATGAGATCAGGACCGGCAACGCCATGGTCATTGATCCTTACGGTAGAATTCTCGCCGAAACCTGCTCCGCAGATAATACCATGGTTCTAGCTGATCTGAATATGCACCTCCTGGAACGAAGTTCAGGACGTCGATGGATGCGAGGCCGCAGGCCCGAATTATACGAAGGCATTTCAAATACTTCAGGGAAAGAGATCAGTGCTCGAGAAGCCCGGTTTACCTGAAGCTTTTTCTTATGTTACTTAAGGGCTTATCTAAAGCGTTTGGCTTTTGCATTATTGGCTCTGCTATTTTCGTTTCAGCCGCTGAACCAGAATCTCAACCGATAGCGCCTGAGGATTCGGTTGAACTGATTCATGTGCCCGAAGGATTCGAAGTCGAATTGGTCGTGGCCGAGCCAGATGTGATTGATCCCGTAGCATTCACCTGGGGACCAGATGGACGCTTATGGGTGGTTGAGATGTCGGATTATCCCAATGGCATGGATGGTGAAGGGAAAGCAGGCGGAAGGGTTCGTTGGCTGAAGGATACAAACAAAGATGGTCAGTATGATCAGTCTGTCCTGTTTGCCGATGGGCTCTCATTTCCCACAGGAATTCTCCCATGGAAAGATGGGGTCCTGGTAACAGCCGCGCCGATGATCCTCTACTTGGAGGACAGCGACGATGATGGTGTGTCGGATGCGCAGCATGTGTTGTTTGAAGGGTTCCTTGAAGGCAATCAGCAATTGAGGGTGAACGGCCTGATCCGAGGATTGGATAACTGGATCTATTGTGCGAGCGGTGCCCATCGTTCAAGTTATGGAGAAGACAGTGTAGTGATATCCAAAAAGACCGGAGAAAAGATAGCTCTTGGGAGTCGGGACTTTCGATTCAATCCTGAGACCGGGGAGTTGGACCCAGTTTCCGGACCTAGCCAGTTTGGCCGGAACCGGGATGATTGGGGAAACTGGTTTGGTGAAATGAACAGTTACCCCATGTGGCATTACGTGTTGCAGGATTCATACATTCGCCGGAATCCCCATGCCGCTTCACCGGATCCTCGAAAGCAGTTAGTCCTCCCGAGGAATCCCAAGGTGTATCCGTTTAAGGAAATCCAAAAACGCTTTCACAATTACCAGGAATCGGGCCGTTTTACGTCCGCCTGCGGGAGTATGGTGTATCGGGATGGAATTCTGTTTCCTGAGTCAGATTTGGAAACGATAGATTTTTTTACCTGCGAGCCTTTTGGGAATCTGGTTCAGCATAATCGCTCTCAATCAGAGGGTGTAAGTTTTACCGTGTCATTGGATGGTCCGGTTGAGGTCGATGATGGCATCGATTTTTTCGCTTCTAAAGATCGATGGAGTCGGCCCGTGATGGCCCGTACAGGTCCGGATGGAGCTCTATGGATCGCAGACATGTATCGTTACATGATTGAGCACCCTCAGTGGCTGCCTAAAGAAGGGCAGGATGAGTTGAAGCCGTTTTACCGATTGGGGGATGATAAGGGGCGGATTTATCGCGTTTATCGCAAAGGTCAAAAAGATCACTCAGTTCAAAATCTAGAAACGATGACCACGAGTGAACTGGTTGCTACGTTGGAAAGTCGAAACGGTTGGCAAAGGGACACAGCACAAGCTTTGTTGGTCGAGCAGAACGATAAGACAGTAGTGCCGGAACTCATGAAGATGGCTGTTGAGAGTGAACAGTCTTTGGCTCGATTGCATTCAATGTATACCTTAGTGGGTATGGAAGCATTGGATACGAAGCTTTTAATCAAACTGATATCTGATGCTTCCGCGGGCATTCGGCGGCATGCTTTGAAATTGGCTGAGTCCAAGGCTATGGGTAATGTCGAATTGCTGGATGCATTACTAACGCTTGTCGACGACGCGGACGCCAAAGTTCGTATGCAGCTTGCCTACAGCTTAGGTGAATGGAGTGGGGGAGCCGTAGCCGCTGTGCTTGGTCGACTGGCTTTTGCAGATGCCAAAGATTCATTCATGGCGGCAGCGATAAATAGTTCCATTAACAATGATAATTTGGCGGGCGTATTGGAGTCGTTGTTGAGTGAGCGTGCCAAAGTAAACGCAGGTGGTGAGATGTTAGGCTCTCTGTTGGCCATGGCTGTTGCTTACAATAATCAGGATGCGATGTTTGGAGCTCTGAATGCTGTTCTGGAAGATAACCGGAATCCCGAATGGCAGTACCTTTCCGTAGCGAGATTGCTTGATGCCCTGGAGCGTCGAAATGGGAAAGAGAAGGACCGATTGTTCGAGTCTGTGATGACAAGGATTGGAACTTTGTTGGCCTCCGCTCGGCGAACGTCGTTAGATAACCACGCTCCTCTTGCACTCAGAAAGGCTTCCATTCGCTTGATGGCCAGGGAAGAAGCGAATCGTGCATCCGATATTCAAGCTCTTGGATCTTTGCTGGGATCAAATACCACGAGAGAAGTTCAAGCAGCAGTTGTTTCGCATCTGGGGTCATTGAGCGGGAAGCAAGTTGCGGAAGTTCTTATGAGGGGATGGAGTCATTACGCTCCTTCTATTCGCTCTGATGTATTAAACGTAATGACCACTCGCACAGATTGGTTGGTCAGGTTGCTGGAGGAGATTGAAAATGGCAACGTAGCCCATACCGATCTCGATGCCGGAATCCGGCAGTTACTTATTACACATTCTGACCAAGCCATTCAGGCCCGAGCGAAAGAGCTGATGCCAACTGCAAATGTAGATCGTTTAAGAACAGTACAGAAATATCAGGCTGCATTAGACCTGGAAGGGAATAAGCAACGTGGTAAACAGGTTTTTCAGCAGGTTTGTATTACTTGCCATCGCTTGGACGGGATCGGGTATGAGATAGGCCCCAACCTTGCTTCAGTTACTGATCGAAATCCTGCCTCATTACTTTCAGGTATACTGGATCCAAATGCGGTGGTTGAAGGTAAATTCCGATCCTTCCTGGCTGCCATGAAAGATGGTCGTGCGATCCTTGGAATCATTATCACCGAAACCAGCACCAGTATCACCATGAAAGATTTGGCAAACCAGGAGCACGTGATTCTCCGTTCTGAATTGGATTCTTTGACCAATACAGGTAAATCGCTCATGCCCGATGGATTGGAAACCACCCTGACTCAGCAGAACATGGCGGACTTAATTGCTTATGTTGCGGAGGCTAAATAATACTAACTAGAAAATGTCACATTCTATAATATACAACGGCACTGCGGGGACGCAGTTGCCCTACCAGGGAGGGAAGTTTAAGGGTAGGGCTACAGCGTCCTCGCTGTTCCGAATCTTTGTAGCCATCTTCTTATGCTGTCTGGCTCTAATCTCAGGTTGCACGAAAACCAAATCACCCTCCCTTCAAGCTGGCGCACACTCCATTGACATCACACCGCAAGTTCTACCTGCTATTCGGAACGGCGGGTTTCTTCAGCAGACATGGAGTCAAGTTCTGGATCCCTTGCATGCCCGATGCTTCGTTTTTAACTCTGGGGAAGAAACAGTGGCTATCGCGGTGGTCGATTCATGCATGATCCCTAGGGATGTATGCGACCAAGCAAAAGAACTAGCGCACCAGCAAACCGGTATTCCAGTTAATCGAATTCTCATCACATCCACGCATACGCACAGTGCGCCCAGCGTGATGGATATGTGCCTGGGCACGAACAGCGATCCGAATTACGAGACATTTCTTCCCCAAAAAATTGCTGAAGGTATTGCAGCGGCCCATGCGAACCTCGAACCCGCGCGTATCGGTTGGACAGTCGTGGACGCTCCTGATCATACCCATTGCCGACGTTGGCTGAAACATCCGGATCATTATGATTTAGATCCGTTTGGCGAAAAGACGGTTCGTGCTATGATGCATCCCGGGTATCAGAATCCTGACTACATCGGTGAAGCGGGGCCCGTTGATTCCGGGCTTAGCTTGCTCAGCATCCAAACCGCCGATGGGACTCGTTCGATTGGTGTTTTAGCGAATTACTCCATGCATTACTTCGGTGCTGGTGGGGGATTTTCTGCTGATTATTATGGCAAGTTTAGTGAGCTTCTGGAAACACGAATCGGAGATTCTGCCACTGGACAAGCTCCCTTCGTGGCCGCTATGTCTCAGGGAACCTCTGGTGATCTTCACTGGATGGATTACTCTAAGCCCAAGAAAGAAGATTACGGTATCGAGCAATATTCAGAAGAATTGGCTGACATCGCTTTCAATGCGTACCAGGAAATTGACTACGGAAATAGTAAAGCCGATATCGCCATGGCCGAAACCACCATTACTCTCGGCCGACGATTGGCCGGGGAAGAGCGCATTGCATGGTCAAAAGATATGAACGCCCAGCGCGGCGATCGTCGCCCAGAGAATCGCCCCGAAGTATACGCCGAGCAAGTGATGTGGTTTTTGGAAAACACCAAGGAGGATCTTATTCTGCAAGCCGTCCGCATTGGCGACCTCGCCATTACCGCCATGCCTAATGAAGTTTATGGGATCACCGGTCTTAAACTCAAAGCCCAGAGCCCGTTCAAAGCCACTTTCAATATGGAGCTCTCGAATGGTGCCGCTGGATA
This sequence comes from uncultured Opitutales bacterium, assembly GCA_938075565.1. Classification (GTDB taxonomy): domain Bacteria; phylum Verrucomicrobiota; class Verrucomicrobiia; order Opitutales; family UBA2995; genus UBA2995. Next base: position 11,363 of record CALJGU010000219.1, read on the forward strand.
CATTCCTCCTCCGGAGCAGCATTACCTCGGAGGCTACACCACTTGGCCCGCACGCACAGCAGGACTGGAGCAAAACGCTGAGCCTCAAATTGTAGATGCATTGCTCGGGTTACTCGAAACACTCTCTAGAGAGGAACGTAAAGCTCTCACCACTGATTTCTACAACGACCAACAACGCCAGGCGATCGCGAAGGCCAAGGCGGATGACAACAACCGCGCTAACCGTGGATTGGAGCACTAACAGCTCTAGATGATTTTATACTAATCCCAACGGCTAGGAGAAATACCCGGCGCCTCTCGCTGCATATTGTCAGGTCGGTTGGACACATCGAAATCAATCGTCTGCGTATTCAAGCTTTGGAAAAATGGTCGGACATGATCCGGAAGTTTTTCCACCTGTTTCGGGTCACGATCCTCCACCGGTCCAATGGGGCCAGCCCAAGCCGGACGGTAGGCGATAGCGAGCATGCGCCGGGAACGATCACTGTGATTGGGGAAATTGCCGTGAAACACCTTCTGATTGATCACTACCGCTGAACCGGCTTTGCAGGTGACCATGACTTCTTCGGGATGGCTGAGGTAACGGTTATAGGGATTACCGTCACGATGCATGGAAAGGTGGGAGCGGGGTATCACTTTGAACGGCGAACAATCGGGAGTCTGATCATCCAGGTAGTAGAGGACGCGGGCAAGTACCGGAGAACTGGCCTGCACACCAAAGATTTTGGAACCATAAGGCTGAGAATCGGTATGCACAGCGATACCTGGATGACCGGGTTCTGCACAGGTGTAGCCACAGGAAGTGCAGATGAGCTCATCGCCAAACAGGTCCTCCAAAAAGCCGAGCATGGAACGCTGAGCTATAAGATCAATCGCTGCAGGTGAGTTGGTCCACTGTACGTTCGAGTAGCTGCGCTGATGTGGGCTGTAATCCATTGCTTGAGTAGGTAGCTTACTAAGCTCCTTACGTATTTGCTCCACGGTATTGGGTGTCAGTAGATTAGGCAGCACGACATAACCTTCCAATTCAATAGACCTGATTTGTTCGGCTCGTGTAAGGCTAGTCCAATCAGTATTGTCTAAGGTGGCCTGACCCAGACTCTCCTTAGTGTTAGTAAAAGAGGTATCCATTCCTAACGATAAGTTTAGGCGCCTCTTTGCGTCAAGAAGGAGACCTTCAAACCCCACAGTTATGATGCACCTTATCTATTTCTTAAATGATTCTTATCCTGGATCAAATTACAGAGTGGTAATAGAGGAAGATGAAAGGCACTGCGAATAGCCTAGAGCCGATGGAGAAGATGAATAATTGCTCGGTTCATGGCTATGGGTCCAATTTATAGCTTACGGCTTGCCCAAGTTCGATGACATTGGAACTCACAATCGATTCTCCTAGTGAGTGATCATCCGAGAATTCTATAAATACAGCCAGGGTTCCTTTCACCGGAATTTTCCAGGAACCGACTGAAAATGGTTTATCAAGATTGTTCGGTAGGGAGAGAGCTTTGGTTTTCCATTTTGCTTTTCGGTAATCGCCCGTTGGGTCGGTGGTCCAATGAATCTTTCCTCGAGGATTTTGACTACCGTTATAAATTGTCGCTAGCAGGTTGAATTCATTCTTTGAAGCTTCGGTTTTAATGCTTACTTTGGGGATGGGTCGATCTAGTAAGGCAGCAGCAACGGCAAATCGCCAGGCAGTGGCATGTTGAACAGCGGTTCGACCATGGGGATAATTGGGCACTCGAAGAAATGCCTTTTTACCTTGGAGGCCGTCATAGTAATGGTCGTCGCTGAGTAGATGAAAGAGTGGATCATTCGTGCCAACCGCGGGCATGGTAAACTTATCGTCGAGTAGCTCTCCCCATTCGAATGGATCAAATAGATTTCGGTGAATGCGGTAATTCGGCGACATGACCATTTCCATGACTGACGCTGCGGTCATTCCAGCAGGCCCCGTTTCTTTAGGTTTAGTATGCCAACCCCAGCGCTGTCCTTTTATCCTCGTGTATTCGGGAATGTTGCCTGAATTCCAGGCGGTTGGAAACGAACCTACAATACGAGAATCACCTCCACAGGCAATCAATGCGGCCATACCACCTTTAGATGAACCGGTGACAATGAAGCGCTTGGCTTTCACTCCAGGGATTTGTTCCATCATGGTTGCAGCTGCACTGAATATCTTGGCCAGAGCATAGTAGCCATCTTCGCGGGGATCACCTGTCTCAAGAGACGTTTGGTTTCCAAACGACATGAGTTCTCCGGCATTCCTCGCACCAAATTCTTTGGCATTGAATGCGTTCTGTATGAATAGGCAGGGTACACCGAGTTGGGTGACTATATACTCGATCCAATCTTTTTCTGGAGTTTCTATCTTTTGGAAGTTGCCGCCTCCCAGGATGATGGCGGTTGCTCCTTGGGCTGCATTTGGGATTCCCTCTGCAGGAATATGGAGGTCTGCATTATGTTTCGCGAGAACTCCGCGGTATACCTGACTGGTAAACTGCAGCTTGCTCTTACTCATCCTTTTACCTGGGTAAAATCGACTCTCGATTTGCTTTGAAGATACTACTTCAAATTCAACTTGGTTAGCCTTTAGCGAGGCGTCTGCTTCGAATAACTCCGGCAGCGACTGGTAGGTTTGAGCTTCGGATATCAGCGGAGAAAACAAGAGGGTGAAAATCAGAGCTCTATTTGCAGAGTACATAAATATTTTCATCGAACGGTATTGGATGGGAAAAGCATTTTTAATCGAGCAACGGTTTGGGCGTATTTGGGGTTTGTCGCAAGGTTGAACCATTCGTTGGGATCAGTGGAATGGTCGTAGAGTTCGATTCCGTTGTCTCCATAATCCCACTCGGTATAACGATAACGTTCCGTGCGCACAGAACGGCCATTGATACCTGCCTTGATGGTGCGATCCTTTCGGCGGACTACTTCGGTGATGGCGGGTTTGGTCCAGGGATGGGCTGGATCATCCAGTAGTGGAGCCAGGCTGGCACCTTCCAGTCCATTGGGTGCCGGGAGACCGCAGAGTTCAGCTAGGGTGGGGAACAGGTCGATTAGCTCAACTGTGCGGAGGCTGGTGGATCCATTTCCTTTGGCCGATGGGTCGTAGATGATGAGTGGTACCCGGGCTGACTCTTCAAAGAGACTACGCTTTTGCCATTGGCCACCGTGCTCGCCGAGGAGCCATCCATGATCGGATAAAAATACAACGATCGTGTTGTCGGCTAAGTCGAGTCGATCCAGGGCATCCAGTAACCGGCCGACTTGGGCATCCATAAAAGAAATAGTTGCCAGGTAGGCTCGTAAGAAGGTTCTGAGCTTTTCCGATTCGAGTCCGTAGTTGGGGTCCCAGTAATCGTAGGAGGGCTCAGGTATGGTTGGTCTTTCTTGCGGTGGTTTTTCGGGTAGCTGCACATCGTCGAAGTCGTAGAGATCGAAATATCTTTTTGTGGCAACGCTGGGCACATGAGGGCGAAAGAACCCGGCCGCGATAAAGAAGGGGCGGTCCTTGTTAGCTTCCAAAAGCTTGATCGCTTCTGTCGCGACCATGCCATCGGTTTGTTCTGTATCTTCTCCTCCATCCTCCAGGTAAGCCAAAGCGATGCCCAAATGCATGTTCGGTGTGTAGTTGATGAGAAGGTCATGGCTCAGTCGGTCCCGGCCTTTGGGGTTGGCGGTCTGTTGCCAGGACGGATCATCATCAAAGCCACTCGTCCCAATACCGCCGGGAACGCCGTAGTGGTAAATCTTCCCAGCTCGGGCGACAAAGTAGTCATGTTGCTGAAACAATTGGGGTAGGGTGACGACATTGGGCAGCGCTTCACGAAAGTGGGTTTTGTTTTCGGTGACATCTGTTGTCATTGGCCGTCGGCCAGTCATGAATGAGGCGCGACTCGGATTGCACAAAGGATACTGGCAATAGGCCCGTTCAAAACGAACGCCCTTTTCTGCCAGGCGATCAATGTTGGGCGATTGCACCAGCGGATCTCCGTAACAACCCAAGCGGCTGGTGAGATCATCCGAGGCGACGAACAGGACGTTCTTTGGCGTGGCGGCAGTTATCCAGGTGGCTGACCCTATAAGAAAAATATAAACAGGTATGTACCTTAAAAGGAAATACAACGGATGTCTCTGCAATCGCATGCTAACTTTGTGCACGAATTATTCGATTGTGGCAACTCGTGATATTCGGTAGTCTTTTTAATAATGCTTAGATTCTTTAGAAAGATTAGAATGCAGCTATTAAGCGAAAAGAAAATCCTCCGTTACCTGACCTATGCGGTTGGTGAGATCTTCTTGGTGGTCATCGGTATCTTGATCGCACTCCAGGTTAATAACTGGAATCAAGTTCGGAAAGATCGGGAAAGTGAGCTTCTTATTTTGCAGGAAATAAGAGCTGATCTACAAATGGATCTGGAAGAATTTGATCGAAATATGGTCCACCTTAAGAATCAGCAATTGTCGGCTCACCGTTTGTTGGGAATAGCGCGTGAAGATCTGGAGTTCGACGAGTCTTACGGCGTCTGCTTGTTCTATTCCGGTTTGTTTCCTCGATTCACGCCCAAGACAGCAGGGTATGAACTCCTTCAAACTAAAGGATTGGATCTGGTGAGTGATAATGAACTTCGCCGAGCTATCACTGATCTTTACGAGTTTGGCTACTCTTATATACAAGCCAAAGAAGAAGACCTTGAACGTTTCTACAATAGTGAAATAGCGCCTGCAATAAGAAGGTATCTAGGTTCGGTATCTTTAAGACGTGAATTCATGCCGACAGATATTATTAATCGTGAGACCATATCGATGTCGCGATTCTCTAATATGAGAAACTTTGATGCCTATAAAAGAGACGAAGATTTTCTTTCGATATTAAAATCATGCCAAGCTGAAGGCTCTTCTTACCTCTTTTCCCACGAATACAGCCTACGGGATATTAATAACCTGATGGAGAAACTGGAAGCAGCCTTACAATAATCCCTGAGCCTCCAAGAACGTCTCTGTTTGCTTCATCGCTTCATCGAATAGATTCAGGTCGAAAATGAAGTAGCCGTGTCTGCCGCCTTCGTGAGTAATGAGCTGACACTCGTTTCCTGCTTCCAACATTTTTTCTTCAAAACGTTTGGCTCCAGCGTATGGGGTAACTGTATCGCCGGTGCCGTGAAGGACCAGGGTAGGAGGTAAGCCTTTGCGAACGTGATCCACGGGAGAAAGCTCTTTCCATCTTTCACCGGTTTTTTCGTTTCCATAGCCGTCGACCGATGTGTCTATGACAGGGTAGTAGAGTACCAGCACATCTGGAGTTGTCGATATGGACAGATCATCAGTGCTTTCGTTTACGTCATCGAATAGCGCTGATCCTGCTGCAAGGTGGGCGCCTGCTGAACCGCCACTGGCGATGATCTTGTTTGGATCGATGCCGAGCTCATCTGCATGTTGACGAACATAACGCACTGCTGACCGAGCGTCCTTCACGCAATCGAAGACGGAGATACCGGCGTCTTTGTCGTGGAGTCGATACCCAACACTGATTCCGACCATTCCCTTTTTAGCAAAGTGATCTACAAATGGATAAAAGTACCTGGCATCGCGGTTTACCCAGCCGCCTCCATGAAAGGTAATGAATACAGCTCGAGTATCAGTAGCTTGATGGCCTTCCGGGTTGAAGATGTGAAGGTTCAACGAGCGATTGTCTACCGTTTTGTAAACCACCTTTTGCGTCGGTTCCATTTGGTCAGCGATCGCGTCCAGTGGGCGTTGAGAAGTATTCATGGATTGAGCAAATAGGGTATGAGAAAGGCCAAAAAGTAAAATGAACGAAAGGCAGTAACTTTCGGGGAACAATTTCTTCATTTTTCAGGTAGACTGATAATGAACAACTGCCTCGAAGTATTGGTTTTACCGACCAGACCTGGCACCAGTATCTTGGTGCCACTTCGGTTCCAGGTAGGAGAGGGGTCCTGGCGAAGATCGCCGGAGATCCAATGTCCAATATCGAATCCTTGAGATCGGAACCAGGTGTCAGTTGATCGTTGATAGAAGGTGTAGTAGTTCTTGGAAGCTTTCTTGTCTTTGTGGCCATTTACAAACCAGTCGCCTTGAGGTGACAGGGCCACATCTCCTTCTGGATTCGGAAAGATCTCTCTATTACCCAAGTGACCGGCTATTTGATTGCGATCTACATCATAAAGAATCTGTCTCTTATTCACACTGCCAATCATACGTTGACCGTAGTCCCACTCGGGGTGTCCTCCGAAAAAGGTGGTTAAGCGTTTGAGACCGCTGCCGTCGGCGTTGATGACAAAGGGTACATTGATTCGGGGATACTTCTTGTTTCCGCTCCAACCTGCGCGGGCAAAGAAAAACAAACGATCTCCTTCGCGATTCCACAACGTGTGATTGATAAATAGTGCCAGCTCGTCGATGTGCGGTTCCTCCTTGCGAATGATGTTTGCCATATCGGCGAAACTGACCAGTAGATCGCTTTTCTCGGTTTCGGTATTCACTTTGAAGATACCGTCGTCTGTTGGGTGTAAAACACCCTCGGTCCAATCCCAGGCACCTTTGTAACCAGTAACGGGTCTAAGGCGAGCCATGCGCGCGTAATTGATACCTGCAAAATGGCCACCTTCCTGCATGACTCCGCCATTGCCAATGGGTTGTTCGTCAAAGCGGTATTCGTGAACGCGCTTCTTCCTCTCGATATCGTACAGAACGGTAAATACCTTCCCTGTCTCTTTGTCTCGGTCATTAAAAAAGAACTGCGTGTCTGCTTTCAAAGGATTCCAGTAAAACATGGTTCCTTGTTGAGGATTCCATCCACGGGATTCTTCGATCTTTGTCACCTTGTAGTCGTCGTGGGTATCGATGAGCACCACATCGGCCGGTTCATGACCTTCCGGAAGATGATCTTGGAAAGCGGTTCTGAGGCTGATGATGTAGCGCTCCGATTCATTCCAGGGAATGTTCTGAACATGTCCAATGTATCCAAAAAGATGATTCGAAGGGCCGTGGGTGATTTGTTCTACTTTGAGATCCTGTTGCGCTGATAACGAATGAACAAAAAACAGTAGGAGACTTGCTCTAAAAAAAAATCGTTTAAAAATATCCATACGGTAATTGTTAGTTGTGGCTGTAATAGTATATGCGCTTTTTAGGAGATTGGTAACGGAAATTCGAAAGATTCGAGGGGACAGAATACCCCATGGTAGTTGTCCAGAGAAGTCTTGGAAGTAAGAAGCTCTGGATCTCCATACCTCAATTTTTCTTTTTAGGTTCTCTGTAGTTTTCGCTGCCGGGTCCCCAAAGGGGTGTTGTCAGCTGCGCTTCCCACGCATCCAGTTTGGCCTTCAGGCGTTTGAAAATCTTCGGGTTCTTTGAAGCGACATTGTTACTCTCTCCTAAGTCGGAGGCGAGGTTGTAGAGCTCGGGTTTTCCATCGGGTGTGTTACGGTCCAATAGCTTCCAGTCACCATCGCGTAGGGAAATAGGGCCTTCGATACCACTGCGGCGCCAGTAAAGCGTTCGTTTGGGAAAGGAGTTTCGAGAAGCGCCAAATAGAGGGAGCAGGCTATCACCATCCAATTGCCAGGAAGGATCCACGGGTTCTCTAGCCGCTTCAAATACAGTTGGCAGGATATCCATGGTAATGACAGGAGTATCGATAACTGTGCCGGGTTCTATATTGCCTGGCCAGGCCATCGCCCAGGGCACGCGAACTCCTCCTTCGTAGAGACCGCCTTTATACCCGCGAAGTGGATAGTTGCTGGTAGAATCCTTTCCGCCAGGGCCGCCGTTATCGTTCGTGAATATAACAATGGTGTTATCGTTCAATCCGGTGTTCTCGAGTGTGCTGAGAACTTTCCCTACGTTGTCATCCATCGCTACGATCAGACCGGCGTAGTTACGGCGTGGCTCGTGGGCGATATGTTTGATGCGTTGGGCGTCATAACTGCTCATCCGTGGCTGGAGCGGTCCATGAGGTGCGGTAAAGGAAAGGAAGAGATAGAAGGGTTCGTCCTTGTTTTCCTTAATAAACTCACAGGCGGCATCTCCCAGTCGATCGGTTACGTATCCCGACTCAGACGTATTCACTCCGTTATCTTGAATGACACGGTCCTTAGTCGCTTTCTCCATGGGGTAATAGGGGCGAGATCCTTGAAGCAAACCATAGAAGTCATCGTAGCCTCGCTCATTGGGGTGAAAGGCATCGGGGTAGCCCAAGTGCCATTTGCCAATGAGTCCGGTTTTGTAACCGATTTTTTGTAGCCGCTTTACACCAAATGTTTCTGACAAAGGTAGGCCGTCTTGAGTGCCGGGAGGCAAGTTGGTTTCATGACCGAAGCGCTCTTGGTAACGGCCGGTCATCATCCCTGCACGTGAGGGTGAGCAAACAGCACCGGTTACGTACGCATTGGTAAACCGGGCTCCTGCATCAGCAATGCTGTCAATATGCGGAGTAAGGTGTTTGAAATCTTCACGCACACTTTCCTGAAAACCAAAATCGGCATAACCTGAGTCATCAGCGAAGAGAATGACCACGTTGGGTTTGTCGGCTGCCTGAAGCGCAGGGACAGCAAAGCTTAAAAATAGCCCAAGCGGTAAGAAGGATAATAGGGGTTTCATCTCGCTGGTTTTAATTAAACTTTGTAAGAACCTTACGTTCTTTGACTGGATACCAGTCACCAATCATCTTTACCATGCGAGCCACTACCTTTGGGTTTTCTCCAGCCAGGTTAGTAAGTTCATGAGGGTCGGTTCGAAGGTTGAAGAGCTGTGGGCGTTTTTCTTCGCGTGGATGAGTGGTCTTATAGCGGTTCACTTCTCCGTCATAGGTTAGGAGCAGTTTCCAATCCCCTTGGATACACCAACGGAAGATGAGGGAGGCTTCCGGGTTTTCGATATCCGCAACGTCGTGGGCAAAGGATTCACCGAAGATCGCGTCACGCTTGATGGCCGATTCTTTTTCCATGGCAGGGAGCAGATTCAGGCCTGGAATTTCGATCGACGGTTGGCGGGCTCCTGCCGCTGCAAGGATGGTAGGGAAGATGTCGATACTGCTTACCAGATCCATGCGA
>CALJGU010000220.1 GCA_938075565.1 uncultured Opitutales bacterium
TGCTGTTTGCGGTCTTCAGCTAATCCGAGTGCTTCATATCCGTAGATTCCTAAAGTTTTCAGAGGAGCAACGGGGGGATTGTATCTCGCATGTTAAACAATTCTGGCTACTTGGATCACTCAGTGCTCTGACTTGGTCATCCGCACTTTTATTTTTCTACAATCCGGTCAATGAATCTTTCTTTATCGTCTACGCATTCGTAACGGCGGGTATTGCCTGTGTCGCCATTTCCTCCCTCGCATACGTTCCGAAGACTTATCCAATATTCATTACCATCATTTTGCTGCCACTCTCCTGGTTCTTTTATTCCAAAGGCGAAATGGAAAATATTTTTCTTGGCACTACTGTGATGGCTTTCATCGGTTTCGGAACCGCTTTATCACGCCGACTACGAGCTAACGTCACTAAATCTATTTCTCTTGAGCTGACGAACTTCGAGCTGGCTGAGACTCTGCAAAAGTAGAATTCCAAAGCAGAAGAGCTAAACGTGGAACTGGTTAAAGAGATGGAGAAGCGCGAGGAAACGGAGCAAGAGCTTAAGGTGGCACTTGGAGAAGTTGAAGCTGCCAGTAAGGCCAAGTCGGATTTTCTCGCTATTGTGAGCCATGAGATTCGAACACCAATGAATGGGATTCTCGGAATGCTCGATTTGGTGACGGATTCTGAGTTAAGCAAAATGCAAAGGGATTACCTCGATACAGCCAATCGCTCTGCCGAAACCTTACTTCGTTTACTCAACGATTTGTTGGATTTTTCAAAAAGTAACCAAGGGGGACTGAAACTTGAGAGGACCGCCTTTCTATTTAAAGAAACCGTTGAGGAAATTACTTCGCTTATGGCAGGCCGTGCCAAGAAGAAGGGATTAAAGCTTTCATTCTCTTGGGACGACAATGCGCCTGACTGGGTATCGGGAGATCCGATACGCTTCCGCCAGATCATTGGAAACCTACTTGGCAACGCCGTCAAATTCACAGAGGAGGGCGAAGTGTCCGTTTCCTTGACTCACTTGGAAAGAGAAGACGAACTTATCCGCTATCATTTCGAGATAATGGACACGGGTATTGGAATCGATCCCGAGGCGATGGAAACGCTTTTTGAGCCGTTTACTCAAGCCGACTTGTTCATGACCCGTAAGTACGGTGGCACAGGTGTGTGTCTTGGAGTCTCCAAGGAATTGATCGAATTAATGGACGGTTGCATCGATGTTTCAAGTGAGGTGCAGGGTGGCTCAAAATTTTCTTTCAACATTGTACTTGGTGAACCAGGTGCTTTCGAAATTGAACGCAAAATGGCTCGAGCAGATGAGCTGCGAGGCGAAGACCACTTTCATGGGAAAGTCCTGGTGGTAGAAGACGATGCGGTGAACCAGCGTGTGATTCGCCTGCTTCTTGAAAGGCTAGGACTAGAAGTTCAAATTGCAGAGAATGGGCAGACCGGCTTTGACTACGCTATTCAGCATAATTGGGACCTCATTTTCATGGATTGCCAGATGCCTGTGCTCGAAGGCGTCTCAGTCACATTTAAGATTCGTGCCTATGAAAAACAGCACGGCTTGTCTCACACAGCTATTGTGGCGCTTACTGCAAACGCTAAAGACTCAGATCGAATCGCATGCAAAGAGGCTGGAATGGACGATTTTCTGGCAAAGCCCGTTCGAAGAACTGAGCTTTCTGGTGTCCTTGAAACATGGCTTCAAGAGCCTATTCGGGTTTAAGGGTTGTCGGATTCCCTGTGCTTCAGAACGTGCACTGTAATTTCAGGAGGACAGAAAAACCGAAGTGGTAGCCTGCAACCTCCCGTTCCCCTCGAAGTGTAGCCCTTGAGGTCACCGTATTTCCAATTCCCTGCCAGCATATAGCTAGGACAATCGCCGTTGTGTATCACTACAATACCGCCGGGTAAACAAATTTGTCCTCCATGAGTATGGCCGGCTAGAACCAGGTCGTATCCCATTTGCAGGGCTTCTTGATGTGTCTCTGGCGCGTGGGAAAGCAGTATGCTAAACGCATCTTCAGGCACCGTACCCCTTAATTTGTCGAAGTCATCTCCTTCGTAGAAATGAGGATCATCAATACCGGAGATATATATCTGCTTCCCGTTTTTTTCGTAGGTGACGGTTTCGTTTAATAAGATTGGCAACCCCATGCTTTCAAGTGGTGGAACCAGCTCGATGGGATCATGGTTACCCAGTATGCCGTAAACAGGCTCGCGTAGTGCTCCACAGACCCGGTGCATGTATTCGAGACAATCGCTTATGCAGCCTTTCGTATCGTCCCGGTAATCACCCGTAATTAATGCGAGGTCGTAATCCAAATCTTCAATGATACTTACAATGACAGACGTAAGAGCCGGATCCAGATCGAGATGGAGGTCAGAGATCTGCAGAATTCTTAAACCATCCATCTCAGGAGGAAGTGAGGAAAAAAAGATCTCATTTGTGACGAGCTGCACGTCCATGAATTCTCGATAGCCTCGCTGATAGATCCCCAGAGCTTGGCAAACAAACCGAACCGTCTCGAAAAAGTAGGGGATGCGGTCAGGGTTGAGCGGATTCTTGCTTTGGAATACCTGCTTACTCTCTTGGAGTGCCTGCTTCTCTAGCCTGAGGCCTAGAGCTTCCTTCCCAATACGGCGAACCAGCTCATCGGGGAGCTCTTGAGGGTTTCTCGATTCAGGCTGCGTCGCATCTGCTCTCTGCATAGAAGATTTCTGTTATGAGAGGGCTTTTTAGGGATAACAACTTCTAAATCTTTATACTGGCCATGTGAGATTTTTAGTGAAGAGTCTGGTCCTCATTTTTTAACGTATGTCTGATACATTACAGGATGCCTTCGACCCAGTAGAGGACGCAATTGCTGCCATTGCGGCAGGACAAATCGTCATTGTGACCGATGATGAGAATCGCGAAAACGAAGGGGATTTGATATTTGCTGCTGAGAAAGCCACGCCGGAGTTGGTCAACATGATGATCCGCTACTGCAGCGGTGTTGTTTGTGTGCCTTGCACGGAGCCTCAGTTAAGGCGATTGGGGATCAACCCAATGGTTCCTTACAATCGTGAATCTTATAGAACTGACTATACCGTATCCGTGGATGCGGCTGAAGGCATAACCACAGGCATCAGTGCATTCGATCGGGCTGAGACTATTCGTCTATTGGGAAATAGCGAAAGTACCCCTGATAGCTTTGTGCAGCCTGGCCATGTGTTCCCTTTGCGATCTCGTCCAGGAGGTGTGCTTGAGCGAAGCGGCCATACCGAGGCGGCCGTAGATTTGGCTCAATTGGCAGGTCTGTTCCCGGCTGGAGTCCTTTGCGAAGTGGTCAACGAAGACGGCACCATGGCTCGGCTTCCAGACCTAGTAGAATTTAAAAAGCGGTTCAACATGCCGCTCATCTCCATCGCCTCTCTCATTGAGTATCGGCACAAACGAGATCAACTGGTCGAAAGGATCGCTCAAAGACCATTCAAATCAGAATTTGGTGAGTTTGAACTGATTGTCTATAAGAGCCGGGTGGATGGTCGCAATCATATGGCCTTTGTTAAGGGCGATGTCTCAGCTGAGCCGACTCTCGTGCGCGTGCAGAGTGAAAACTTGCTCGAGGACGTTTTTCGTGCATCCGAAGGTGACGGATTCGAGAATCTCGCTGCGTCTTTCAAGCGCTTGGCGGATGAAGAAAGTGGAGTCATTTTGTACATGGAACGACCGAACGGTGGGCTTGAGCTCAAAGAAGGAAACGTTGAGTCCTCGGACATGGACTTCCGTGATTATGGGATCGGTGCTCAAATCCTGGTGGCTCTGGGGCTAAAAAAGATTCGTTTGTTATCAAGCACCCGCCGCAAAGTGGTTGGCCTGGAGGGTTACAACCTTGAAATTGTTGAGCAAGTTCCCTTGAACTAGACTTTATTCCCCTAGCTAAAGCATGAGCACTTATAAACCTGAATATGAGCCGGTCGATGGCAGCGCGTTTTCCTTTGGAATCGTCTGTTCTCGCTTCAATCCGGAAGCGGTGGAAGCCTTGCTCGAGAATACCCTTAAAGTGCTTCGCGACTCGGGCGTTAAAGAAGAGAACTTGAAGGTCATGCGCGTTCCTGGATCCAATGAAGTTCCATGGGGTGTGCAAATACTGGCAGGGAGCGGTGAGTTCGATTGTTGTATCGGACTGGGCGTATTACTGCGTGGTGGAACCGTTCATTTTGAAGTGGTCGCACAAAGTGCTTCCGACGCCCTGCAGATAACATCGCTCAACGAGATGATTCCTGTTATCAACGGTATCGTTGTTGCGGATACAGAGGAACAGGCTCTTGAACGTACCCAGGGAGACATTAATCGTGGTTTGGAATTTGGGGAAGCCGCCCTCCAGATGGCGAAATTAAAACGTGCATACCTGACATTCGATGAGCAAGACACCTAGACGACGACAAAACCGGGTGGCTGCTCTGCAGTTTCTTTATGCCTGCAGCTTAAATCCACCCGAAGATTTACCAGGACAACTAAATTTGTTCTTTAGCGGGAAGGACAGGGAACGTGACTACTTTGCTTTTGCCGAGGAGTTGATCCATGGCGTATTGGAAAACTTGGATGCTGTGGATGCTGAGATTCGCAACTATGCTGAGAACTGGGACTTCGAACGGATTGCCAAGATGGACCTGTCCATTCTTCGTTTGGCCATATACGAGCTGTTAAAACGATTGGATATCCCCCCCATCGTTTCTATCAACGAAGCAATTGATCTGAGTAAACAATTTTCAGGTCCTGATTCCAAGCGATTCATCAACGGTATTTTGGATAAGATGAAAGGGCAGATTCAACGCCCACTGCGTGAAGCTACAGAACTGTAGAATAATTCGTTTTCATGTTTGGACTGTTTAAGAAATTCAAATCGGGTTTTGCCCGCACCACTCAATCGTTATTTGGAGCAGTCGGAGGAATTTTCGGCAGCCGCAACTTATCTGCCGAATCAATCGAGACCCTGGAGGAAGCCCTTTACGGTGCCGACTTTGGAGTCGAAACGACTGAGGAGATCATCGAGGAAATCCAAGCATCTTTCAAAGCCGACAAAGAACTTCGTGGACTGGATGCGGCCGAGATCGGCGCCAATGTTCTGCGACGAGTGCTTGAAGGTGCGGAAGGGCAATATTCAGAAGATCCTCCGAATCCTGAAGTGGTCATGCTGCTCGGCGTCAATGGATCTGGCAAAACCACCACCACCGCGAAGCTTGGGAATTTGTATAAGAACGACGGTCGCTCAGTTCTACTCGCTGCCTGTGACACTTTCCGGGCGGCTGCAAATGAGCAAATCAAGGCCTGGTCTGATCGACTGGATGTTGATTTGATTGCCAGTAAGCATGGAGCTGATGCTGCGGCTGTAGCGTTTGATGCCTATCAAGCCGCGAAGAGCCGGAACCACAATCTGGTCTTAATTGATACAGCGGGCCGCTTGCACAATAAGAGTCACCTTATGGGTGAGCTTGAGAAGATCATTCGTGTTCTGCAAAAGAATGATGACGCTGCGCCACACCACCGTTGGTTGGTGGTGGATGGAAGCTTGGGAACCAATTCTATTGAACAAGCTCGCACGTTTCACAAAGCGATTAATCTGACAGGACTCATCATCACCAAACTCGATGGAACGAGTCGTGGAGGTGCCCTGGTAGGCATTTACCGTGAGCTGAAGATTCCGATCTACTTTGTCGGGCTGGGTGAACAACCAGATGATCTACAACCATTCACCATTGATAATTATGTCTCGGCCGTTTTTGGTTTAGAAGAAGAATCACCTGCATGAGTTGGTACGAAACATCAGTAGAGGTAGACTTAGGGGAGCGAAGCTACCCCATATGGATAGGGCGTGAGGCAGAGGCCGGTGTACTCGAGACTGCTTCTAAGCTTATCAGCGAAAATCGCAAATGTGGGTTTGTCTTGGATGCTGGGTTCGCCGCGCAACAAGCTGAATTTGTTTCTAAACTAGAATCCCTGGGCCCTGTTCTGAAACTCCCAGCTGGTGAAACGACTAAGAGCCTCCAAGAATTGGGTTCTATCTTTGATTTCCTTGCGGCAAATACCTTCGATCGGAGCAGCTTTATCTTTGCTGTAGGAGGCGGAGTCATCGGAGATCTCGGAGGATTCGGGGCAGCCAGTTATCTTCGAGGTATAGATTTTTATCAGGTCCCAACGACCTTGCTTTCGATGGTGGATAGCTCTGTGGGTGGAAAGACTGGTATCAACATTTCCGCAGGTAAGAATTTAGTAGGGGCTTTTTGGCAACCTCAGGGCGTATTTTCGAGTACTGGATTTTTAACTACGCTTCCTGAACGGGATTTCAACTCGGGCATGGCTGAAGTGATCAAGCATGGCATGCTCAATGATCGCGCTCTGTTTGAACAATTAGAGAGTCTGGACGTATTGCACGCTGAGCATGCTGAACTTCCAGGCATCATAAGACGCAACTGCGAGATCAAGGCGGCTGTGGTAAATGCTGACGAGAAGGAACAAGCTTCCTCAGGAGGTCGGGCGTTGCTTAATCTTGGGCATACATTTGGCCATGCGGTTGAGAATGCAGCGGGCTATGGTGAATACATGCATGGGGAAGCGATTGGCCTCGGCCTAGTGATGGCTGCGGAGTTGTCTCTCCGGCTTGGAAATATTTCAGAAGACGATGTGAATCGCGTCATTGCTTTAGTGGGCCGCTATTCATTGCCTACTCGATGTGTGGAGCCGATGTCTGTGGCTGCTTTAATGGACGCTATGCGACGAGATAAGAAAGTGCATCGAGGTACCTTGCGCTTCGTGGGGATGAAATCCATTGGTCAAGCCTACACGATTCCGGAAGTAGCCCCGGATCTGGTAAGCGAGATCCTTGTTAAGTATGGAGCGGTAGAGTAGGGGAATTTCCCCTACGCAGAAGTCCCTGTTTTTGTGTTGGCCAACTTTGTGAATCCCCAATTACCCTACTAATCATGTCCTCTGTAGATGAGAGTATCGTCCGCGAGTATTTCGAACAGAATGGGTTTCTGGTTCGTCAACTGCGCAAGTATCAGGTGCAGTCGCGAAAAAAGACCATCGATGAGGAAGTGGATCTATTGGTGTTCAATCCCTCCTATATCCCGAATACGCGGAAGGCAGACTTTATTCTTTTTTCCAGCGAACTTAAGTTTATCCATAAAGCAGTAGTGGTGATGAAGGGTTGGCACACGCTGAAATTTACGCCTGCGATGCTCAAGAGTAGCCCGGAGATCTTTCGCTTTCTCGAAAAGACCGTGGTTAAGAAGGTCAGTGACCTATTCGTCGATAAATCCAAAAAGAAAAACCAAGATCAGGAAATTGAGGACGACATGATGAAGATATTGGTGCTGCCAGGTCTTCCAACGGAGAACCCCTATCGTGAACAGAGTATCCAACTGCTTCAAGATAAGGGCGTCGACGGCATCATTTCGTTTCGTTCCATGCTTTTGGACATTCTAGCCAAAGTGGAAGTGAACCGAAATTATCAGAAATCAGACATCTTGCAGACGCTTCGGATATTAAAGAATTACGAACTGCTAGGTAACCCGCAGCTGGAATTGTTTAAGTAAGGACTTTTTGATGACTGAACAAGACTCTCATCCGTTGCTCCCTCTTGCCATTACCAGTGGTGACCCTGCAGGAGTAGGTCCTGAGGTAATCTTGAATTGGGCTAAAGCTTACGAAGGACCTCGGGATGAATTTGTATTCTTTGGACCTGAATCCTGGTTAATCGAATTGCGTGAACTGGGATTTACCGGTCGTGGTCTAGGATTCGCTGATTTTGAAGCAACCCTGGGCCAGCCCGACAAGGGCGGAAGTATGATTGCGCGGGATGCTCTCATGAAAGCGGCTTTAGGTGCAGTGCAGGGAAAATATTCTGGGGCCGTTACCGGTCCGGTGAGTAAGGAACATCTGCAGGCTACCGGATTTGAACATCCAGGGCAGACAGAATATTTTTCGCAGCAGTGGGGAGGCTCCCCATCGATGTCTTTTGTTGGGAAAGAACTCAAAGTCGTATTAGCT
Source organism: uncultured Opitutales bacterium (assembly GCA_938075565.1). GTDB lineage: Bacteria > Verrucomicrobiota > Verrucomicrobiia > Opitutales > UBA2995 > UBA2995. Next base: position 8,027 of record CALJGU010000220.1, read on the forward strand.
ACCTGGCACGTCTCTCTTCACGATATGTTCCATGAACTAAGCCCGGTAAATCTGATTCGTGCGGTTACTCAGGCGGACTATCTCGCAAGAGCCTATGGCGTGGAGTCTCCTAGAATAGGAGTCTGTGGCCTCAATCCGCATGCGGGTGAAAACGGGTTGTTGGGCGATGAGGAAGTGGAATGGATTGATCCCATGCTCGAAGATTTGCGCGATAAATTTCCAGGAGTATCAAATACTCAACCTGCTGACACCGTGTTCTGGCGGGCTCGACAAGGGGATTTCGATGTGGTCGTGGCGCTCTATCACGACCAGGGTTTGATCCCGGTAAAGACCCTGGAATTTGACCAGGCGGTGAACTTAACGCTTGGGTTACCTTATGTGAGAACGAGCCCTGACCACGGTACAGGCTATGGTATTGCTGGAAAAGGCATCGCAAGTTCGTCGAGTTTTGCCCATGCCGTGCAAGTCGCTCAGAAACTTGTAAAGTTCCGTGCTTCGGATGTGAAAGTGTCCTAATCCACTTGATTATCCGGAAAATTGCTTACAATGCTGCTTCCACAATGATTGATACGCTTCCAGAAGGTGTGCGGCTTGGTAATGATCGCTTGATCCAGCTTACCGAATCGTCCGCTGAGAAAATCAATGCACTTCTGTCCAACGAGTCGGAAAGCACGATACTTCGTGTGAAGATATCCGGCGGAGGCTGCAATGGGCTCAGCTACAAGTTGAAGTTTGTATCCGCATTCAAGCGAGGCGATATAGTGGTTGAGTCCTTTGGGGCTCAGGTGGTTGTAGATTCTAAAAGTGCGCTCTACCTGAGAGGTACCTCCCTGGACTATTCCCATGCATTAGTGGCTGGTGGGTTCAAATTTGAGAATCCTAATGCTACTTCAAGCTGTTCATGTGGGGAAAGTTTCAGTGTCTAGACTCTGTGGGAATGCGCTTGCAAAGCCTGTTTTATACGTGCTTGAATCCGCTCTCTTAATCACTAAATGATTGAGCTAAAATCAAGATGGTAACAATAGTCGCAAACAAAATCGCCCGAAACAGCTGATGGCTGTGGCGTTGAATATGTCTGTTTGCGTTCAAAACTCAGAGGTTGTTTCCAACTACTTGCTTAATTTAACCAAGGCTTACTGTTAATGCCAAGAAGAGGCCCCCGTCCTAGAAGGAACTTTGTTCCTAGAATTCGTAAGAACGAAAAAATCCGTGCTCGTGAAATTCGAGTCATTGGTCCCGATGCCAAACAAATTGGTGTCATGAGCCCTGCTGATGCACTCGCCATCGCAAAAAGGGTCGGACTCGATTTGGTGGAAATTTCACCGAAGGCACGCCCACCTGTTTGCCGTATCCTGGACTTTGGAAAGTACCAGTACGAGCAATCCAAGAAGGAAAAGGAGAACAAACAAAAGAAAAGTTCTTCTGGAAAGGTGAAAGAAGTTAAATTTCGCGTTCGCATCGAAAACCACGATTTCATGTTCAAGGTCAAGCACGCCGAGGAATTCCTGGGTAAGGGAAACAAGGTGAAGCTTACACTTATGTTCCGTGGCCGTGAGATGGAGCATAAGGATTTAGGTTTTGAGACTGTAAATCGCGCCGTTAAGGAACTTGAGCACATTGGTCACCGTGACACGGAACCCCGTCTGTCTGGTCGGATCATCAGCACTATGATCTCTCCTTTGCCCGAAAAGGATCGCGTGTATAAGTTTAATCAGCCGCACGACCAAGATTCGGAACCAGAGCCAGAACCGGACGCTGAAGAAGACAGCTGATTTCTGTCTAAGCTAAGTCCCCCCATGAACGCAGCCAATCGGAAGTCATGCGGACTAACGGTCTTTCTATCCGTTGCCTGTTTCTTTGTTTGGCTCGCCCCGACTGCATTTGCTGACCCTCCTCCGACGCGTGCAGATGTAACGCTGTTTGGGACCGCTTATATCGATCTGGCTAAAGTTGCCGGGCAGCTGGGAATGAAACTTAACATTTCGAAAAACCTGGAAGAAGGAGTACTCTCGAGCCGGTGGACGCGTGTCCGGTTCAAGAAGGATAGCCGGTTGATGCTGCTCAACAATTATAAGGTCTACCTCGGCTATGCGGTGGCCTATCATCGCGGTAAACTTTACTTGTCTACCCACGATTTCGACAAAGCACTGAAGCCTTTGCTGACCCCGCAAGTCTTTACAAGCGTGCCGAGGTTAAAAACGATTGTCATCGACCCGGGTCATGGCGGTAAGAATCCTGGAGCGATTAATAAGAACCTGGGTATGATCGAGAAGGATCTGACCCTTGACCTGGCGCACCGTTTGAAGGCGGTTCTCGAATCCCGAGGTTATCGCGTATTCCTGACCCGAAATAAAGACCAGACCGTCGAGAATGGAAATCGCCCCATGATCGCCAATCGCTACAAAGCGGACCTGTTTGTCTGTCTGCATTTTAATTCCGTGGGATCACGTTCGGTAAAAGGGATCGAGACCTACACCTTCACGCCGCAGAACCAGCCCTCGACTGCTCGCAGCCGTTTGGTGGATGAAGATCGCAAAGCATTTCCCACCAATCGCTATGACCCTTGGAGTACGCTTTCTTCATTTTATGTTCAGCGGCAGCTCATCAAAACCATGGGGGGAGTGGATCGAGGTATCAAAAAGGCACGTTTTTCGATGATGCTCGATTTGCAGTGTCCGGGATTTCTAGTTGAAGGCGGTTTCTTCAGTCACTATAAAGAAGCCAGGAAAATTAAAACCATTAATCACCGGATTCGTATAGCAGAAGCAATCGCCGACGGAATCGGGACCTACCATAAGACTCTTCAACGAATTTCGAACCCGGACGCTTAATCATGAGTTTACTAGCCTTATTCTGGATCGGTTTAGGCGGTGCACTTGGTTCTATAATGCGCGCGGTTTTGTCTTATAGCATCACGTCCGATTTTCCTTGGGCTACTTTTGTTGCCAATGCGGCAGGCTGTCTTCTCATCGGCATCGTGATCGGTCATGAGTCTGCGACGGCTGATTGGGCTCACCATACTCGCGGGTTTGTAGTCATTGGGTTTTGTGGAGGATTCACCACGTTTTCCACCTTTGGACTTCAGACGATTAATCAGTTGGAGTCGGGAAATCTGGCGGGAGCGTTTATCAATATTCTCCTTTCAATCGTCGTGTGCCTATTAGCCGTATGGGCCGGAATCAGGGCCGCTAAATTAGTATTTCAGGGAGGATGAAAAAATGGGCATGGGTTCTAGCTGCCTTTTGGCTGGCTGGTTCTTTAGAGGGGGCGATCAATCCCTCCAATGTCATTATTTTAGTAAACGAGTCGGATGACGAATCGATAGACTTGGGCTATTATTATGCGCTGAAGAGAGAAGTCCCGATCGAGAATATTATTCACCTCTCATTACCTGCTGAAGAGAGTATCAGTTGGGATGACTATTTAACCCAGATGTATAATCCCATGATCTCCTGGTTAATTGACGGTGGTTGGTTCGAGGGATTTACCTCTGATAGGAAAGATGAACTGGGCAGGAATGTAACGATTGTTAACAGCCACCGAGTGGAGGCCTTGGTAATCTGCAAAGGGGTGCCTTTAAAGATAGATCACGACCCAACCAAAATGCCTCCCGACGATACCTATTCGGAGGATCGAAAACCTTTCTATACAAATCGAGCTTCTGTAGATTCGGAATTGGCATTGCTCTCGCTACCCAAGGCCAACATCGATGCCTTTTACCCCAACCCCATGTTTCGGCGAACTGCGTCTCGCAATCTGTTCGATGTAAATCCCCTTGTTGTTGGACGCCTCGATGGGCCTACCTATGAATTGGCCCGATCTTTGGTCGACCGTGCTCTCAAAGCAGAAGCAGAGGGGATTGCTGGACGTGCGTATTTAGACCTTACCGGACCTCATAAGATGGGGGACGAATGGTTTGAGAAGTTGGTAACTCTGCTGGAGAAAAAGGGTTTTGATGTGGAGAGCCATCGTGAGAATGGACGCTTCAATCGCATAGATCGATTTGACGAGCCCCTGTTGTACTTTGGTTGGTACTCCGGAAGCGTGGATGGTCCTTTTACGAACTACAAATTCTCCTTCCCGACCGGAGCCATCGCGTTACACATTCATAGCTATTCAGCGGCCTCGTTGCGTGATGGACGGAAAGGCTGGGTGGCTCCACTGATAACTCGAGGAGTTACGGGTACGTTTGGAAACACATCCGAACCATATCTATATTTTTCGCACCATCCTCACTTGATCATGGAAGCGTTGTTCAAGGGACTTTCCTTAGGGCAAGCCTCACTATACTCCCATCCTGGGCTCAGTTGGGTAAGTTTATACGTGGGGGATCCGCTTTATCAGCCTCCAATTGAATTAACGATTTCGTCCTCAATGAACGAGTACGATGTTATTCGTATGAGCCAGATTGCCCAAATTGCGGGAAACGCTACTGCATACAAAGCAGTGTTATCGGAACATGAGCGTACCCACCACTTTTCAACAGGGTTATGGCTTTGTGATTACTTTCTTGAACAAGGGAATGAAGAGAGGGCCTACGAGTTCCTTGCTTCCTCCATGCGCCCTCCAGCTGATGCTCCCTCTCAGTGGGGAGTTCTAGTTTCCATGGCAGAGGCCTATCTACAGCTGGGTAAGGATGAAGAAGCTATCTCTATTCTCGATGAACTACTCAGCCACATGAAGGTGTCTACCGAGGCACAGAAGCTACTACTCAATTGCGCTTTGGAATTTGCAACTGAGTTTGAGCTTCCTGATCAGGCAGCCTTGTGGCGATCTCAGCTGGAAGCAATAACGCCTCCAGAGAAGGAAAAGTAAGAATCTAGAACTAAACGTTTTCTACAATTGCGTCAGCCAGGCCATACTCGATGGCTTCTTGCGCGTTCATGTAGAAATCGCGATCCGTGTCTTCGGTGATCTTCTCCAGGCTTTGGCCGGATGCCTCAGCGAGAATTTTGTTCAACTCCTCACGGGTGCGTTCCATTTCCTGGGCTTGGATATTGATATCTACCGCTGGACCCTGGAATCGACCTTGGATCAATGGTTGGTGAATCAATACCCGCGCATGTGGGTAAAGCAGACGTTTGCCCTTGGGAGCACCGCTCAATAGAATGGAGCCCATACTTGCCGCCAACGCGGTTACTACGACCGTTATGGGTGAAGCGATGAGCTTCATGGTGTCATAGATCGCCATGCCCGCTGTGATGCTTCCACCCGGTGTATTGATATAGAAAGTGATTTCCTTTCCTGGATCGCTCCATTCGAGGTAAAGCAGCTTTTCTGTGACTTCCCGTGCGGACTTCTCATTCACGTCCGTCCAGAGGAAGACTTTGCGTTCTTCTAAAAATTTCTTCTGTACCGCTTCTGATAGTGGAGCTTGGTTTTTTGAATCCTGTTCTTCAGACATAAGTAGGAATGAAAACCGCTATTTGCGAAACTTCCAGTGGAATCTCCAGTTTTATTTCATGTAGGCATTTCAATAAAGTGACGATGGAGTCGACTCAAGCCGACTCCATCGAAGGAATTGTGGAGGAAAATCACGCCGGCACCGGGGGAGATATCTTGTTTTTCGCCTTTTTTCGCATCTTCGCGATATTGAACATGTTAAAGAAGTGCATGGCCCCAAGAACCAGTAGAACCACTCCTACTTTTGTCGCTACGTATTCAATACCATCTACCGCGCCTGTGGGTTGTGCTCCGAACCTCAGGAAAAGGCTCACGAATCCAAAGTTGATCAAATAAAACCCTACCAAGAGCAGATGATTCACTGAATCGGCCATTTCTTCGTTTCCCTTGAAAGACTCTACAATGAAGACCCTCCCGTTGGTGTGCAGCGTTTTACCAACCCAGTAGGTTAGCCCCACGCTAATAAGAATATACAGAATGTAGGTTATTATGGCTGTTGTATTCATGATGGTTTCCTTTTCTTACGTGTTACAGCTATTTCTGTATGAACAGAAATAACTGTAACAGGAGAGTCAAACCAGGTGTCTAGTTTTTAGATGGATGGTTCGATTAGACCAATCCGAGGACCATCTTACCCTCTTCGGAAATCATATCCTGATTCCAGGGCGGGTCCCACACGATATCAACAGTGGCTTCAGAAACACCAGGAAGCGTCATTATCTTGCTCCGTGCATCATCTGCTATGACCGGTCCCATACCACAGCCAGGTGCGGTGAGGGTCATTTTTACATCCACTATATGCGTGCCATCGGCCTGTTCATCTGAATCGCAGGAATATACGAGACCAAGATCTACAATGTTCACCGGGATTTCCGGATCATAGACCGTTTTCAATTGTTCCCATATGGAATCTTCTTCCAAAGGACCTGCCTCAGCAGCTTCCTTTATCTTTTCCTGTGCTTCATCTGGAACTTCCATTCCTAGTGAATCTGCATCAGCTCCGGCGATTCGACTCATGCCAAACTGAGAAACCACCGTAAAGGTGCCTCCCAGCTGCTGCGTGATGGTCACTGACGTTCCTGATGGAAGCGTTAGTAAGTTGCCCTCAGGAATTACCCGGGCTTCGACGTCGCGATTGATTACGATTTGTTCAGGCATGGCGGATTAAGCGATTTCAAACTTTTGGTGAACCAATTCACGATGGTAATTGGCCAACTCTTCGTTGTTTATCTTTTCTAAGATTTCTTCAAAAAATCCGAATACCAGAAGTTTCTGGGCGGTAGGCTTATCGATGCCACGTGCTAGCAAATAGAAGAGTTCATTATCATCGATTTGGCCAGTGGTGGCTCCGTGGCTGCACTTCACGTCGTTCGCCAAGATTTCCAGGCCCGGAAGCGAGTTCGCCTCGGCGGTGGGGCTGAGGAGCAAGTTTCGGTTGGTCTGGTAAGCATCCGTTAGCTGTGCTTCTTCGGCGACTTTGATCAGTCCTGAAAAAATGGTTTTCGAAGTATCCTGCAATGCGTTCTTGAAAAGCAGGTTCGAACGTGAGTTCGGTGCGTTGTGAGATTGGAGCGTTCGTTGATCGATCTCCTGCTCTTTGTGTGCGACCGTTAATGAAAGGATTTCGGCATTGCTTCCGGCTCCTTCGATTACGGTGTGACCTTCATTCCTGGCATGTTTGCTTCCCAGATTCAGCCCATAAGCTGTGATGTTGGAATCGCGTTCCGCCACCGTGGTAAGCCGGTTGAAAGAAAGAGAGGCCTCGTTCCAGTTTTGCACGTAGTGGTATTCCACGTTCGCTCCTGGGCCAGCGTAAAGTGTACTTACACCGCAGGCCAGCTGCGCCGATTCCTTGTCACTGGATCCGTAGATATCAACAAAGGTCACCTTGCTGTTGTCCTTTGCAATCACGAGTGTGTGTGGGAATACTGCAGACTCTCCGCCATTCGCCCAATGATAGCTTACTAATGGGAGTTCTATTTCCACGTTCGCTGGAACAAACAGCAGGGTCCCGTTTCGGTTCAGCGCGGTGTGAAACGCTGCAAACTTCTCGGATCCCAAGGCTGATTCCTGAGCCATGAAAAACTCTTCCAGAATCTCTGGGTGTTTTGCAAACGCCCGCTCAAGGGGTTCAAAAATTACACCCTTGGCGCTGAGTTCTTCAGATAGTGCTTCCTCCGCTACCAGGTCATCGTTTCCGAAAACCAACTTACCTGAAGTTTCCTTTACGTTCTGCGAGTTCTCAATGAGTGATTGCGAATCTTCTTCGCTCAAGCTCGGTGCCAAGCGAAAGCCTTCAACGCCCAGACCTTTAACATTGGCAAAACGCCAGGTCTCCATTTTCCGGTTCGGAGCAGGTAAGGCCAGGTACTCGGTCCAGCTGGCTTGCTTTTGTTTAACTAGCCAGTCAGGCAGTTCGGAGTGGCGAGCCAGGAAGTGGTCAAATACCACTTCTGACAAAAATTCAGAGTCACTTTGTGCTGTGATCATGGATTGCATCGTTTCTATGTTTCAGTGGGGTGGTTACCCGACGGATCCTTCCATCTCCATATCGATGAGTCGTTTGAGTTCGACGCTATACTCCATGGGAAACTGTTTCACCAAGTCGTTGACGAATCCATTGACCGCTAAACTCATGGCTTCACCTTCATTCAGGCCTCGTTGCATGAGATAAAAAATCTGTTCCGCGTTTACTTTCGAAACACTCGCCTCGTGTTGAACGGAGTTATCGTCACCTCTCACCGTGATCGCTGGATAGGTATCCGTTCGGCTGTTGGTGTTAATCAGGAGGGCATCGCATTCCGTGTTATTGCGACACCCTTTGAGGTGCTTTGGAATATGGACCTGCCCACGGTAGGTAGACTGTCCTTCTCCAATAGAAATGCTTTTGGCTATAATGTTGCTGGTCGTATTATCAGCCATGTGGATCATTTTGGCTCCGGTGTCCTGATGCTGACCATCTCCCGCCAATGCGATCGATAGAACCTCGCCCCTAGCGCCACGGCCTTTGAGGATCACTCCTGGGTACTTCATGGTAAGGCGCGAACCGATATTACAATCGATCCATTTGATCTCCGCGTCCTCCTCAGCCAAGCCACGCTTGGTAACCAGATTAAAAACATTGGCACTCCAGTTTTGTACGGTGATGTATTGGATCTTCGCGCCTTTGAGAGCTACGAGTTCCACAACCGCAGAGTGTAGGGTGGTGGTTTCAAACTTGGGGGCTGTACAGCCTTCCATGTAAGTAACCTCGGCACCTTCGTCGGCGATAATCAGTGTGCGTTCGAACTGGCCAAAGTTTTCAGCGTTGATGCGGAAGTATGCCTGCAACGGCTGCTTTACCTTAACGCCTGGTGGCACATAGATGAAACTTCCTCCTGAGAATACGGCACTGTTCAATGCACTGAATTTATTGTCCCCTGTTGGGATCACTTTACCGAAGAACTTACGGAAAATCTCTGGGTGGTCTTTCAGTCCCTCTGTCGAACCGACAAAAATAACGCCTTCTTTCGCGAGGTCGTCTTTCATCCTTGAGTAGGCGGCTTCACTGTCGAACTGAGCTTCAACACCCGCAAGGAATGCACGTTCTTGTTCCGGAATGCCGAGGCGTTCGAAGGTTTCTTTTACATCGTCGGGGACATCGTCCCAGGTGCGACTCGGTTGTTGGCCTTTCGAAAGGTAGTAACGAAACTTGTCGAAGTCGATATTCTCCAGGTCTTTGGTCGCCCAATGAGTTGGCAGCGGCTTGGATCTAAATGATTCCAACGCTTTCAGACGGAATGCCCGGACCCAATCGTCTTCCCCCTTTACGTCGGTTATATAGTTTACGGTTTCCTCGGTCAGGCCGATGCCCGCGTTGTATTCGTATTCAGTGTCGTAGCTGAAATTGCCTTTTTCTCTATCGATATCGATGGCTGCTTCTGTGCTCATGGTAAAATGTCTTTTTGGTGTTTAAACGCCTGCTGCGATTTCTTCTTTGATCCAGTCGTAACCGCGTTCTTCGACTTCAAGTGCGAGTGATTTATCACCACTCTTTACGATTCTGCCGTCCATCATGATGTGCACCTTGTCGGGCACGATGTAGTTCAGTAAACGCTGGTAGTGAGTGATTACCAGGATGCCTCGTTCTTCACCGCGCATTTGGTTAACACCCTCGGCAACCACTTTGAGTGCATCCACATCCAGGCCAGAATCGGTTTCGTCGAGAATACAGAACTCTGGCTTCAACATTGCCATCTGCAAAATTTCACAGCGCTTCTTTTCACCACCGGAGAAGCCTTCATTGACTGAGCGGCTGGTGAACTTGCGATCAATTCCGAGGTTTTCCATTTCGGCGTAGAGCGATTTATAATAGGCTACCGCATCAATGTCTTCCTCCTGGCGTGAGTTTAGAGCAGCGCGAATGAAGTTGGCGATAGACACACCGGGAATTTCAACTGGATATTGGAATGCTAGGAATAGTCCGGCACGTGCAATTTCGTCAATTTCGAGCGCCAGGATGTCTTCACCGTTCATAGTCGCTGAACCTCCGGTGATTTCGTAGTTCTCATGACCGGCTAACGCCTTGGCGAGAGTTGATTTTCCAGTGCCGTTAGGACCCATAATGGCGTGTACTTCACCTTTGGGTAAAGTCAGGCTCAATCCATTGAGGATCTCTTTGTCGTCGATATTAACTTTCAGATTTTCGATCTCTAATACGCTCATAATTCAAATGGTTGGATATAAATTCAGTTCTGGTGATTTTCGGGGCTATTCGGAAGTTTCCCGCGGAAATTAAGTTCTACGCTGGAAACAGAGGTGGATGCAGGAAGTAGCTCAGTCAGGCGGCTGTAGAGATCCTCGGGTAGATGGACGTCCACGACTTGCCCTGATTTATCGCAGTAAAAGTGGGCATGTGGCTTCAAGTTGGGCTCGTAGCGGGTAGATTCACGCTCGAAATTTACCTGCCGGATCAATTCACATTCTAGAAGCGTTTCGAGGCAGTTATATACCGTTGCGAGTGAAATAGTTGGCATTTGCTGCCGACTACGGGCGAAAATTTCATCCGCGGTGGGATGATCTTTGGCCGTTCCTACTACAGAATAGACGACTTCTCGTTGCCGGGTAGAACGGAGGCCTAGCTTGTCCAATGCTTGGGTTAAAGTCTGCTGATTTTCTTCGGATACTTGCATGATAATGAGACTGAGTAGCAAGAGCGAATTGGAATTATTCTAAAAAGCAACCCATAATTGATAAAACGTCTCAAAAAAGAAAGTATCCTTACTCAAGGATTATTCATGGAGGAAACTACTCCTGTTCAGCCATCCAGCGTTCGGCTTCAATTGCTGCCTGACATCCCATGCCCGCAGCTGTAATCGCCTGGCGAAATATATGGTCTACGCAATCACCTGCAACATACACACCTGGCACGTTGGTCCGAATCTGGCTCCCTGGTTCTGCTAAGAAATAGCCATTTTCATCCGTTTTCAATGCGTCTGCAAAGGGCTGAGTGTTAGGGATGTGTCCAATTGCGATAAATGCTCCTTTGCAAGGAATGGTCTTTTCTTCACCCGTTTTGAGGTTTTTGACCGAAACACCAGAAACCGCGCCGTCATCAGCGCCTTCAATATTAGTTACTCCAGAGTCCCAGCACATCTCGATCTTCTCGTTGGCGAGGGTTCGGTCTGCCATAATCTTGGAGGCTCTTAACTCATCTCTGCGATGAATTAGGGTAACTTTTGACGCAAAGCGTGTTAGAAAAAGGGCTTCTTCGCAGGCTGAGTCTCCTCCTCCTACAACAACGACATTCATATCTCGGTAGAAGGCTCCATCGCAAGTGGCGCAAGTGGATACTCCACCCGTTCCAAAAAGTTTCTTTTCCGAATCGAGGCCGAGCAATCGCGGAGAGGCTCCCGTAGAAATGATTACTGTCTTCGCTTCGTAGGTTTTGTCGCCAGCCTTCAGGATTTTAACATCACCAGAAAAATCGACTGAATCGATAAGGTTGTTTTCGAACCGGGTTCCAAAACGGGTGGCTTGTTTCCGCAAGTTATCCATCAGTGAGTAGCCATCGATTCCTTCCGGCCATCCGGGGAAGTTTTCCACTTCAGAGGTGGTAGTAAGCTGGCCGCCTGGTTGGTTTCCTTCGATTACCAAAGGGTTCAGGTTTGCTCTGCCAGTGTAAATAGCTGCAGTTAATCCGGCGCAGCCGGTTCCAACGATGATGACGTTTTCCATAGTGGTGATAAAAAGCGAAAGGCGCTAATAAGAGGGCTTTGTTCTGGGACGTCAAAGAATTTTGCGATCCCTTTTTAAAGCTTCTTTGTTAAGCGCTTTGAAATGTGTTTTTGGAACACTTAGTCGTTCGTTGCCTTGGCACCTTTCACCTCGCTTCGTCATTGATCTTTCGAGTTCGCTTGCCCAGCGTCCTTCTTTTCATGTCCAAGGATTTTTCAATTATCGACAGCCATTGTCACCTCGATCGTTTTTACCACAAAGGGGAGCTCCCCGAGGTGATTGGTCAAGCCCAGGAAGCCGGTGTGGATCGTATGATAACGGTTGGGACCTCCTATGAAGATTGGTCTTTGTATGCTCAGTTGAATCAGGAGCACCGTGGTTTAATCGACTACACGGTCGGTCTCCATCCTTGCCATGTGGAAGAGGATTGGGAAAAGCAAGTAGGGCAACTACGTCCCTATTTTGAAAAAGACAGTTTTCGCCCCGTGGCTCTCGGAGAGATTGGACTGGATTACTTTCACTTGCCGAAGAAAGACCAAGAAAAGGCGGAGCGATTGAAGGCCTGGCAGATCTCGGCGTTGCGATTTCAATTAGAATTGGTTCGCGAGTTTGACTGTCCGGTTGTCATTCATTCACGAGGGGCTTTCGACGATTGTATCCAAGAGTTGGATGCGGCTGAAATCAATTGGAGCAAAGTGGTCTTTCATTGCTTCGTCGAAAATGCCGAGGCGATGGCTACCTTGAATGAACGAGGCGGCCGAGGGTCATTTACGGGAATTATCACGTTTAAGAATGCCGATGATGTGAGGGCCGCAGCGTTGGCCCAAGGGCTGGACAGGTTCATGGTCGAAACAGATGCTCCTTATCTAGCTCCAGTACCTCATCGAGGCAAACCCTGTTATCCTGCCTACACTGCGTTCACGGCAAAGTATTGTGCGGGAATGCTCGGGGTTAGCGAAACAGAGATTGCTGATTGCTCCCGTAGTAATACGGAGGATTTTTTCGGTCTAAAATAGCGGTCTTAACCTTCGTTGAACTGGCTCTTGAAGAGCGCGTCCATTTCGTCGAGCAACTGCTCTGCTCCGGAACCGTTGGCAATGAACTTCAGTTTTGAACCTTGTCCTGCGGCCAGCATCATGAGGCCCATAATGCTCTTACCGTTTACGAGTTCGCCGTCTCTTTCCACATAGACCTCAGCATCGTATTTGTTGGCTACCCTTACGATCATAGCAGCAGGACGGGCGTGAATACCCATCTTGTTGATGACTTCGACCATGCGTTCCTGGCCTTCGCTTTCGGTAGTTTGATCCATGAGGAATAGCTTTGAGCGAACTAAAAATCCAGTCCGGTTATAAAGCAAATTGAGTAAAGATCGAAAGGTTAATGGGTCAAGGGATAATCTTGAGATTTCAAATTCGCCCGGGAAAGATGCACCCCTAAAGCGTATACCCACCCTTGGATGGGAACGTTTACACAGTAACATGGATTCACCCTTACAAGCTGACATTCTTATCCCCGACCTATGGCAACAAGAGGCGGTTCGTCACATGGTGGATGGAAAAGATGTCGTCGTTCACGCGCCCACAGGCGCAGGAAAGACTCATATTTTCGAAATGTTCGTTGCCCAGGGAATGCGGAAACAAGCGATCTTCACCGTGCCCACGCGAGCGCTTGCCAACGACAAATTGATGGAGTGGCGGGAGAAGGGTTGGGATGTAGGAATATGCACCGGAGATGTGGTAGAGAATCCAGATGCTCGAGTTTTAGTAGCAACCCTGGAAACCCAGAAAGGGCTCTTTCTCCGCGGAAAGGGGCCCGGTTTATTGGTCATCGACGAATATCAGATGCTGGCTGACCCGGTCCGTGGTGTGAACTACGAGCTGGCCCTGGCGATGGCTCCGGCTGGAACGCAGATACTGATAATGAGCGGAAGTGTAGCCAATCCACAGGATCTAGTTAGCTGGATGCAGCGACTTGGAAGGGATGCCGTACTGCTGAAGCATACAAAACGCTCAGTGCCTCAAGAAGAAGTATTTATTGAGCAGCTGAAGATAAAGGTGCCATCCCGTATTCGTGGGTATTGGCCTCGCATTGTGACGAAGGCGCTAGCGGCTAATTTGGGTCCGCTCCTGATTTTCGCACCGCATCGAAGTGCAGCGGAAGCCCTTGCCAAGCTATTGTCGCGCGAACTTCCGGTCGATGAATTCCTGTTGTTAAGCCCGGAGCAGCAGCGGATTGCTGGTCGATCTCTTGCCCGTTTGCTTAAAAACCGAGTTGCCTACCATCATAGTGGGCTGAGTTACCTTCAGCGTGCCGGTGTAATTGAGCCTTTGGCAAAGGCAGGGCAACTTAGAGTGGTGGTGGCTACTATGGGGCTAGCTGCTGGTATAAACTTTTCGATGCGCTCGGTGGCTGTAGCTGAAACAGAATACCGGGTGGGTCACCATATCCATCGTGTGCGGCCCGACGAATTGCTGCAGATGTTTGGTCGGGCAGGGCGTCGAGGTCGTGATTCACGAGGCTATACGCTTGTGGTGCCTGAGAAGCCTCGTGCCCACATGGCAAGTGCCCTGAAACTACGAAGGGTAAATCAAGTTGATTGGCCTAGCTTGGTAGGAGTTATGGCTGCAGCTTGTGACCAGGGCAAAGAACCTTTGGCTGCCGCCCGTAAACTGACGGAGCGCCTGTTTAGTGAGCAGATGGTGTCATTGGGGCTGGAACGGTTCATTGCTCGCAAAGAAAAAAACCAGCAGCTCCAGCCTCATCTCAACGATTCGCGAAAGCAACGAACGGTAGAAGAATTCCTCAATGTGGAAGGTGTTTGGGAGCGTAAGAAAGCCGCAGTGAAAGCACCCTTGGGAAAGGCTTTGCTCCATCAAGAGGGAAAATGGATTTCCGTGTTGTCTGTGGATAAGACCCTTCGAGTGCCAGGGGAAGGGCAAGTATGCGTGCTCAAGAAAGACCCTGATAAGGTCTATGGCCGAGAAATCCCACTTGCGACATGGGCGAAAGAAGAAGACAAAAAGGACGTTGTTCTGACAAAGTGGTTACTCAAGCGTATGCGCAAGTTGGATAAAGCCGCTGGAAAGAAGCGACCTGTTTCACGATTTTGGTACTATGATCCGTTTGAACGTATTGTCCTGGCTCGTATTCCAGAAATGACCGGGGGTGGAAAACTGGTCGAAGTCTCAGATCGTAATGGCACCCTGTATGGCCGCATCGACTACTCAGAAGCCCTGGTCTATGTGACCAAGGATGCGCAGGATAACTTCCTACTCGGGACGCCCAAACGGGAACGAGTGGTCGAAGATATCGGTTCCTTCGCGGCTCATGTGCAGGAGCAAGAATCGGGGAACATGGGTGGTCTTTCGCCGACTCAGGCCTGGTTTCGCCTAGGCCTTATTGATTGGGAAGGTAAACCGACTCGTCGTGGCCGGATCTTCAGTTTTTTCAACTATGGTGAAGGCCTTGCGATCGCTTCTGCACTTGAAGAACTGTCCTACGAAGTATCGGAATTGGTATTTGATTTGGCGAACCTCAGGGCTGGGCATCGGTTTGGGGATTTTGAGAGTTTCAGTTCTCGCCTGGGGAGCATCTGTCGAGCGACCTACGGGAATGCAACGTTTGAAGGCTATTTGGATAAAGGTATGCCATCGGACTATGGAGAAGGGGCAGCTGAAGTGTTGATACAGTACGAGGCTCAAAATGGTGAGTGGTCGAATGCTGAAGGTGCACCTCTTGGTGATGTAGAGCGTGTGCGGCTTGAGTGGATAAGCCTGCTGCGGCATATTTCCATGGCTCCCGATTATGCATGGGATCGATGGCGTGAGCTTCAGTCCGAAGCTCAAAAATTGTTATTCAGCCGTGAAGCTAAACAGAGCCTGGTAGAAGTGCCACCACTCACCCCAGCCCAACGGATGAAGATGGAACACCGTCTTCGGCTCATGAAATAGCAGCTCTAATGTTGACTTGATGAGTGGGATTTCTTGAACCAATAGATGAACATATTTCCCATGCCCATTTACGAGTTCTATTGTCCGGATAATCACAAGGTGTATCAGTTTTTTGCGCGCACTTCTTCCCATGCTGATACGATTCCAGCCTGCCCAGACAATCCCGACTTTCGGATGGTTAGAAAGATCTCTGGTTTTGCTATTGCAGGGACTGAGAAAAAATCGTCCGCAGATGGAGGCGAGGGCGGCCCAGATCTCGATGATCCGAAAATGATGGCTGCCATGGATGAAATGGAACGCTCCGTATCTGGTATGGATGAAGACAATCCGGACCCCCGGCAGATGGGTAAGCTGATGCGACAAATGGCCGAAATGACAGGTGAGTCACTCACGGGGGAAATGGAAGAGATGGTTCGAAAGCTTGAAGAAGGAGCTGATCCGGAAGGCTTGGAAGAACAATTTGGAGATTTATTGGGTGATGAAGAAGGCGGTGATCCAATGGGTGATATGGGCGAGCTCGATGACGCAGGATCTGACGAGGGAACGGTTGGTGCTTTTCGCGGGCCGCCTCGGAAGGATGAGACTCTCTACGAGTTTGAGTAAGAGAATTCGGAACTTCTTGTCGACGTCACTGCGGGAATTTGTGTAGCTGTTTAACGTCCAACTCAGAACAGCGAGCTTATGGTTTCTTTGATTCAGCGATATACAAATTGGTTGCACACGAAATGGCCCTCTGGGGTAGTCGAGAAACTGCCTGAGACTGATGAGAACGGTAAGACGGCTCTGCCAGGAGTAAGGATCGTTGGTGACCTGACGGGAATCCCCCTCCTGAAGTTTTCATCCGATTCCGGAGCAAAGGCTGTTCAAGGCATTTTGGCCGAGGCGGATTTCCCAAGCCAACGAGGAGAGGAAGGGGTTCTGGACCTGGCCATTATAGGGGGTGGAGTTAGTGGCTACGCAGCAGCCATTGAAGCAAAAAAGTCCGGACTAAACTTCCGCTTGTATGAAGCAGTCCAGGACTTTTCGACCGTTGCGAATTTCCCAAAAAAGAAACCCATATATACGTATCCGACCGAGATGACCCCAGCCGGGGAATTGCAGTTCAATGCGGATGTTAAGGAGGGGCTTCTTGCCGAGTTGGAAGCTCAGCGCAAAGAACATGGCGTTGAATCCCAACTTCTCCGAGTGGAGAGAATTGAGCGCAAAAATGGACGGCTTTTGTTACACGCGGACGATAAAGACCCGATTCCGGCATTACGGGTAATTGTAGCAATTGGGCGAAGTGGAAATTTTCGGAAACTCAATGTGCCTGGTGAAGAGCTTGGAAAGGTGAGTAACCGATTACATGACCCCAAAGAATTTGCTAACAAGAAGGCCTTGGTAGTGGGGGGAGGGGACTCAGCTTTGGAAACTGCAATCGCACTTGTGTGCTGCGGCTCTCATGTAACCTTGAGCTATCGCAAACCAGAGTTCTTCCGACCCAAACCAGACAATGTTGAAAAGCTGCAGGCTTTGGAGAAAGATGCCGCACACCCAACAGCCATAAAGACTCCGACCTCCGAGCGAGTAACAACCGCTGCCAATTCGGAAATGCGGGGTGAGAATGAACTGGGATCCCTTCGTCTTTTGATGGGTAGCCATGTTAAATCGATCAATGAAGAGCAGGTCGAGTTGGAAACGGCTTCCGGCCAGCCAGAGCACATTGAGAATTATGCTGTTTTTGTAATGACGGGCCGCAAGGCTCCTTTGGATTTTTTCAGGCGTTCAGGACTTCCTATCCTCGGTGAATGGCGGCGCAAGACTTGGTTAGGATTCATCGGTTTCTTCGCCTTTTGTCTGTTTGTTTACCACTGGAAAAGCGGTGGGTGGTTGAATGGCCTATTCTCCGGAAATGGATGGTTTCCCTTCTTCCTGCCTAGCGGAGATCCAAAGTCGTTGATCGGTTCGATTATGAACGCTTCGCGTGATCCGGGTTTCTATTATTCTTTGGTATATACCACCTGTATTATTGTCTTTGGGGCTCGACGTATCCGTCGAAGGAAGACCCCTTACGTGACTCGGCAGACGCTTTCTTTGATGTCTTTCCAAGTCATTCCCTTGTTTCTGTTACCTTATATTGTTCTCCCATGTATGGGGCATAATGGTATATTCGATGCCGGAGTTGGGCAGTGGATTGGCGACTCGTTTTTTCCGGATGGAAGCTATTGGCGTGCCTTTGGAATTATCCTGGCATGGCCTTTGTTTATTTGGAACGTGTTTACGGATCAACCTGTATGGGGATGGTTGATACTGTCCTTAATACAAACGTTTGTCATCATTCCTTGGTTGGTGCGTCGTTGGGGTAAAGGTGCATATTGTGGATGGGTTTGCAGTTGTGGCGCATTGGCCGAAACTCTGGGAGATACCCATCGCCACAAAATGCCTCATGGGCCTTTTTGGAATCGGCTGAATATGGTGGGGCAAGTGGTCCTCGCCCTGGTCTTTATTCTCTTTTTTCTGAGAGTTATTGGGTGGATATTCCCTGGAAGCTTTGCCGGAGCCTTGTACGAAGGGCTTCTCTCAAAGTATCCGGTTGTTAACTACAAATACATTGTTGATTTGTGGTTCGCGGGAATTTTGGGAGTCACCTTTTACTTTCATTTCTCCGGCCGAATCTGGTGTCGCTTTGCCTGCCCCCTAGCGGCGCTGATGCACATCTATGCCAGGTTTTCCCAATTTCGTATTTTCTCGGATAAAAAGAAATGTATCTCCTGCAATGTTTGTACTTCAGTGTGTCACCAAGGGATCGACGTTATGAACTTTGCGAACAAAGGCGTGCCAATGGAAGACCCCGAGTGCGTGCGCTGTTCCGCTTGCGTGCAGAGCTGCCCGACGGGTGTTCTAAATTTCGGTCGTTTTAGTCAGGGTGGGGAAGTCGTTCTAGATTCCGTGGCTGCTTCTCAAGTCCAGATCCGCGAGCAGAACTCATTAAATGGCTTTCTCAAAGATATAAAGCGCTTGGACCCTGGAAACTAATGATTCATGAAAATGGGAGAAAGAGCTTTAAGACTATGGATTGTGAAGCTTTTGCCGGCCTTATCCTGTAAATTTACCTTGAAAGAGGAGACTTTTCTAGACTGCTGCTTTCTCTGAAAATATCAAAGGCTAGATTAATGGCTAACCTTCACACCTATGAAGTCAGCTTTAGAGTCCATACAGTACTGGTTTATGAAACACGGTATGTCCGATAACATCACCACTTTTGCAATTATCATAGTGGGTATCATTTTGGTGGTCACTGTATATAGAATGCTGAAGTCCTTTCATCCAACGATGGTTCTTTTCGTTCTCGGATTGTTGGGTATTGGGACGTTCCTCTACTGGGTACACAATCGGAACGAACCCGATTTCATGACCCCGAGTGTTGAAGCCGTTGCCGGATTCCTTCCCACGAAGGACGCAATGCTTAGAGAAATAGACACTCCTGAATAGGTTTCCTCTAATAAGTCCATTAGAGTTAGCTTGGTACAGTCCAAGTTGTTAGGATCTGGTCACCTGATGGTGAACCCTAGTAGTCTTGTTTACTTATGCTATGGTTAACCCTGTTGGAGAGGGGGCAGGGATCATTCTAAAGTGGAAGAGTAAGCCTAGATAGAACCAATTCCTAACGGTTATCGGATCCTAAAGGAGAGGTGTACATCTCAATGTTCTTCTTAATTTAGAACTAAACCGATAGAAGCTGGTTGCTTGAACTCGGTATTAGGAATTCGGGAGACTGAGCTTGTTCGCCCGTTCCTTGCGACCTCCGGCCGTCTTTGTCTGCAGAACTGACTTCTTGGGTTCGTCTTCCTGCTTTGCAGTATCTTCCGCTTTTGGCTTTATTTCCCTTTTCTCTGTGGGTTTACCCACATCATTGAGGGCTGCTCTTCTGATTGAGCGGGAACAGGCTGTGGTGAGGGAGTAGACAGCGCGTCTCTCCTGGAGAGTCGACTTCTGATTGCCTCTTTTTGCTGATCGGTGATCGGCTTTGTTGGGATCGATTTCTGAGAAGGAAGTTTAACCGCCTTTTGTGCGGATTCCGCCTTTGCAGCTGGCACTTCAGGATCATTTTCTGTGGGCGCCGCCTTTTTTGTCGGCTTAAGTTCGATCTTCTTAGATTCCTTCTTTTTAGCCTTCTTCTTAGACGGAGCAGGTAGATCAATTGATTTTTGGGCTACTGCGGGTGTAGGACTTGGATCAGCGGCTTCGAGTTCGATCTCAACGGACTCAACAGCGTTTTCATCTTCGGAGACCTCTTCGGTGTTTGCAGACTTCTCTTTGTTGGCGTTCATGCGATCAATCCTCATGAAGGACGTCACGACGGCGGCCATAATAAATACAAATGTGAGAGCCCCTGGCAGCAAATAGCCTGCTGAATCTGGGAAACTGAAACTGCTTAAAATTTGGAATCCAGCTACACCGGTGTAAGCGACGTATCCAATCAATGACCAAAGTCTTCGCTCTTTCATTCTGAATGAAGGGCGAATGACAAAGATGGTAAAGAGTAATGAGATAAAAGCAGCTCCAGTTGTAGCTTCAATCATGATGGAAGCAAAGGCTTCTACCTTTGTATTCAAGAAATTGAGTAGAAGGATAGAACAATGAAGATTGAACAGACCTAGAAATACAAAAAATGCGGCATCAAACTTAGCTAAAGGGCAGGCCTTACTCTTGTTTTTTGAACCTTTCGACTCTTTCTTTGATTTAGAGCCAGAAGAGAACTTAGAAAAGAATGATTTCTTTTTCTTCGGGGGAGGGTTTGCGACGACAACCGACTTAGATTTTGCTTCTGTAGGTTGCGGAATCATGGGAGGTGCCGTCTCACCCGTATCGTCATATATGACGTAGTTGAAATTCTCTTTTGGCTGATCCTCTTTTCTAGAGTCGCTAGGAACAGCGGGTTTCTCAGTAACTTCTTCCTTTGTCTTCGTAGAGGCTACCTTCTTTTTGACAGCCTTGGCTTGTGCCTTGTTTGCCTCCAAGTATTTCTTAGGAACGCTTAACCAAGATGAATAGGCTTCGCGACTGATTGAATTCTTGATGAACATATAGCTCACCAAAGATTCTAGAGCCAAAGCATCTACTGTCTTTTGGATACTACCTAAGTAGGGCAATGCGACCCCCTTGTTGTCTTCGAGAACCAAATGCGAAATATTTTTTTCCCGCAGGTGATCTGCAACGTGGGAGATTTGTTCTGGCTGAACAATAAGGTTAACCGTAATCGGAGTTTTAAGCTCCTTTTCTTGATCTTCGTAGGGCTCCTTATTGATAAAACAGATGGCTACACCTACCCCGAGTAAACCCAACTCATTGGAGAAACGATTGAGAAAATCAATTGGGTTAATTTGGACATAGGTCCACTGCGCCCTTGCTGTAGGAGGTAGCTTTTCCTTTTCGTCAAAGTTGCTAAGCACTCCTGGGACAAATGACAAAGACTCCAGCTGTTTCGGTGTAAGTTCCGAGGGCAGGAGGCAAGTATTTGAACTGCTAGTTGATTTGCTCATTCTGCTTTAGCTGTGCGTTTGGGCATCATCTTTGAAAGAGCGAAGAAGCCAGTATTGGTCATAAGAAGGATGGCAAACCAGACACCGGAAGCTATCCAGGGTGCTTCTGGACTGTCGAGTAGACCTTCATCGGATCCTTGATCTTCAGATTGGACTTCCACCAGTCGCTTACGTGCGATTTCTAGTCGGCGTTGGCGTTCCAACTCCGCCTTTTCCTGAACAGCTACCCAATAT
>CALJGU010000221.1 GCA_938075565.1 uncultured Opitutales bacterium
GGCAGGTAGTACCCTGGCCCTGGATGGACCTCTTAATTTCGGCAACGGTTCAAGATTATCCATCGATGTCTTCTCACCACGTGCAGGCGTCCCTATAGTGATGAAACTCGAAGGCGATACTCCCGTCGAAATGTCCATGGACACAACTATGGCTAATGCGTGGGAAACCCTCATTTACGATTTCACAGGTAGCACAGATGCTGATTACACAGGCATTAGTTTGTTCTTCGATTTCGGCACAGCCGGCGATGGCACCGAGAACTTTACCTTCCTTTTTGACAATCTGCAATTAGCACCTGAGTTAGTTACACTGCCACTCGATTTCGAAAACGAGAATGTGTTTTACCTGTTTAACAACTTTGGTGGAGCTGCGGCTGGCACAATAGATAACCCTGATGCCTCAGGAATTAATACCAGCGATACCGTTACAAGAGTAATCAAAAGCGCACCTGAAACCTGGGCAGGATCCGGGATAAATTTCCCAGGCGGCTTAGACTTCTCGGAAAGCAGCGTTTTCAAAATGAAAGTGTGGTCTCCAAGAGCAGGAGTGCCAGTATTATTTAAATTGGAGCCCAGCGCAGAACCAGCCATTGAAGTCTCACAAAACACCACTGTGGCGAATGCATGGGAAGAATTGACCTTCGACTTCACCGGACAAACAGACGGCGAATTCGACGGCATCACCTTCTTCTTTGATTTCGGAACCGCAGGCGACGGAACGGACAACTTCACCTTCTATTTTGACGATGTGGCTCTGGAAGGAGTTGGCGGAGGCTTAGACACCGTGGACTTGCCCGTCACCTTCGACCCAGGCGTTGAATACGGCCTGACCGATTTCGGTAACATGGGACCCTCTGCAATCACTGACGATCCGGTTGAGGGCGCCTCTAATCAAGTTGTAATGGGCACACGCCCAGACAATGCAGAAACGTGGGCAGGAACTACTGTTGGAGAGCCTGATGGCTTCGCAACTCCATTTCCATTCTCACACGACGCGACCCAAATTTCCGTGCGCGTTTATGCTCCAGCTATGGGAATTCCGGTTCGCTTGAAAGTAGAGGACGCGTCTAATAACGCTGTCTCAGCCGAGACAGAAGCGACCACGACCACTATGAATGCTTGGGAAACCTTGGTCTTTGACTTCGGCCAACCAGCAGACGGGACTTCAGCCATAAGCTTAGACAACACCTATAACAAGGTGAGTATATTCTTCAATTTTGGCACAGGTGGAGCAACCGCAGGGGAGCAAGTCTTCTACTGGGATGATATCGTCTGGACAGGAGAAACCAATGAAGGTCTCGGTGGTCCAGCACGACCTACACTACCTATCACCTTCCAACTTCCTCCCGAGGAAGTAAACTATACGGTGACTGATTTCGGTGGAAACGTTTCGGTTATCGGAGCTGATCCAGTCGATGCTTCAAACGTCGCGGTCGCTACCCAAAAGAGCGGAAGCGCCGAGCTATGGGCAGGAACTACCATGAGTACGCCTGCAGGACTCGGTGAAGACATTCCAATCACGGCAACGAACACAAAGATGTCGGTTAGAGTTTACTCACCGGATGCAAATATTCCAGTTCGCTTGAAAATTGAGGACAAGGATGACAACACCCATTCTGTAGAAACAGAGGCAATGACTACGGTTGCCAATGAGTGGGAGACACTCGTTTTTGACTTCGCAAATGCAGCCGATGGCACCGCCGCATTGAATCTGGATTACACATTTAATCTGGCGTCTATCTTCTTCAACTTCGGCACCACTGGAGCTGACGCAGGGGAAAAGATCTACTACTGGGATGATGTAATGTTTGTCGAAGAAGCAGATGATACACCTCGCGCCGAAGCGGAAGATGCAGGATCTAACACCGTTACATTGACTGCAGATCCCGGACCCGAGGTTGTTGCAGGTAAGCTTATGTTCCTGGATGATGGAACTGAACTAGGTAAAATTGCATCCGTTGCTGGACGCGTGATTACTCTAGAGGCTCCCTTGGCTGCAGCGATTCCAGCGGACAGCCGCATAACCTTTGTTGAAGACAATACTCCAGATGTAACTGGCGGACAATTGATCAACCTTTCAACAAGAAGCCAGGTTGGCACTGGAGATGATGTATTGATTGGAGGTTTTGTTGTAGGATCAGCTGATCAACAAGTACTCATCCAGGCAACTGGACCAGAGCTTGCAGCTTCAGGAGTATCGGGTGCATTACTCGATCCTTTCCTAACCATCACCGACACTTCAGGTGGAGCAAGCACAGTCCTGGCTACCAACGACAACTGGGAAGACACACAAGGGCAGGAAATTTCTGACCTGTGGGGAGGAGCTCCACCACTAGCAGCTGGTAGCCTATCTGCAGGATTTGTTCTTACTTTGCAGCCTGGAACTTACACCGCTACTATCTCCGGTGTTGGTGCGACAACGGGTGTGGCACTCATTGAAGTTTACGAAATTGACTAAGCTCAATTTGAACCAACGAACATCCGAAAATGATTTCGTTAATACATTTTGTAGCTGGGTGGATAAGCCCATCCAGCTACGAGATATTCTTAGGGGTAAATGACACGCAAGTGTCGACATCATAGAAATCTTTGAAGTGGCCGATACACTCTAAAGATTACCTTTGATCATCAAAAAGGCAGGCCTAGGGGAGGCCTGCCTTTTTTCTTACCCTGGCCCTACTCCCACAACATCAGTTACCCATGAAAACTGCAAAAGCCTCATTATCATTCAGAGAGAAATTCGGATACGGTTTGGGCGATAGCGCCTCCAATTTCTTCTTTCAGGTATTCAACCTTTTCCTCCTGTATTATTACACGGATATATTCGGCCTGCATCCGGCTTCTGTTGGTATCATGTTTATGGCCACCAAAGCCATTGACGCGATAAGCGACCCACTCATGGGCATCATCGCAGACAGAACGAATACCCGATGGGGGAAGTTTCGTCCGTACCTGCTATGGATGGCTATACCGTATGGTATTTTAGGATACGCAATGTTTGCTAATCCTCAATTTTCCCCTGCGGGGAAACTTATCTATGCTTATGCAACCTATACATTAATGATGTTGGCTTATACAGCCATCAACATCCCCTACTCTGCTCTCATGGGCGTCATGTCTACAAGCTCACTTGAACGGACATCTATATCGAGCTATCGTTTTATATGCGCATTTGCAGCCGCATGGGTTATCGGCACCTTTGTAACTCCACTAAAGACTCTTTTAGGTGGAGGTAATGAAGCGGAAGGGTTTCGCCTGACCATGCTATTGTTTGCAGGTTTATCCATTGCCCTTTTCTGGGTTACCTTTGCGACTACTAAGGAGCGTGTTAAACCTCTACAGAAAAACACAGACTTGAAGTTGGACTTTAAGGCCATGCTCGGAAATGGACCTTGGATCGCTCTCTTTTTAGCAGCCATATTTACCCTGATGAATGTCGCTGTACGCAACGGCGCCATTCTCTATTATTTCAAATACTACGTAGGAGATGATGGAACTCCCATATTTCTGATTTTCGATAAAACAGCCGTGTTCATGTCAACCGGCCTTTTCACAATGTTGGCCGGAATCGCCTGTACAAAATGGCTTGCAGGCAAGTTCGGGAAACGACCTCTCATCCTCGTACTGACACTTTTAAACGCCATAACGCTGGGTCTCTTTTTCATCATCCCGGCTGACCAGTATGCCTTGATGATGGTTGTAAACTGTATCGGTACTTTATTTGCCGGACCCATGCCTGCATTGGTCTGGGCCATGTATGCGGACACCGCAGATTACGGGGAATGGAAATCCGGAAGGCGAACAACGGCGCTTGTATTTTCCGCCTTACAGTTCGCCCAGAAGATGGGACTAGCTGTGGGTGCAGGATTGTCCGGCATTATCCTGTCAATGTTTGGTTTTGTGGCCAACGAGGCGCAAAGTGATTCCTCTATGATAGGAATAAGGCTGATGTTCAGCATATTCCCGGCGATCTTGGCACTGCTGAGCGGGGCAGCCTTCTACTTCTACCCGTTAAGCGATGAGCAGGTCAAAAATATCAGCGAAGAGCTAGATGAGCGTCACCAAGTTTCTGGCGATGTGGCAGAAAAGCTGACTTAACAATTTCTAGTATCAAAGGTAAAAAAGAGCCGCCTGGAATTTTATTTCAGGCGGCTCTTTTGTATAAAGGATAGGGTTGATAGTTATTGCATCGTCACTTTCGGCTTACGATCGACCGTGTAGAGTCCCCAATGTTTTTCAGCACCATTGGGATCATTAGGAATGCCCTTCCAATCCTCATCAAATGCCTCGAACCAGAATGTGGTGATATTCATTTCTTTTGTCCAAGCCATCAATTCATTGAAATGAGTATGTTGATTTGTTTCATTAGCCTGCTCAGGAAACTCTGAAGCGGTGGTCGCCCACCCTGCTTCCATAATCGAAAGCGGAATTTCCGGCAATGCTTGCTGAACAGCGACCATGTTCTCGATCGTGTAAGACAACCCTTCCTCAATCGTTTTGTACTCCCAGATCGGATACGTATGAACTCCAGCAAAGTCTACGACCTTGGATAACTGTTCAGCATGATTAATCCAGGCGACATAGTTATCAGCGGTGCTAACAGGTTGCTCGATGGAATCCTGAACCAATTGAATATAGGCAACCATGCTCTCAATAGAAACCAGATGATCATTCCAATCAATGAGAGCCTCATTTCCCACGTTCACCGCAACCACGATATCAGAGTATGCCTGCGCAAGCTGTATGGTTCGGCGAATTTCAGCTTCATTGGCTATGCGATTATCGACCAACTCTTTCTCGGGGATTGGTTCGGTGAGCCAGGCACAACCTTCATGGTTACTCAGCTCAGCATCAAGCCAAGCTCCCAGCATTACTTTTATAGGTAGATTGTGATCTTTGATTTGCCGCAAAACCAGCTCAGAGTTCTCCTGACTATCATACAAACGAATGAGTGGGAACTGGCCCGTGTCGGATAAGAGTTTAAGATCTTCCAATACCTGATCTGCAGTCGGATTATTGGCCCCTTCTCCTCGATCAGGATGTTGACCCGACCTAAAACCAGAATAAGCGACAGCGCCGTGTAATCCGGAAATCAAGGCGGAGGCATCTTGATTGTTAAAGGTAGGAGTATACTGTTCTTTTGCTAACAACGTTTCTTTCATTGCAATGGGTGAGGCCCCCAAGATCGCACAAGATAAAAGAGCGACAGATCTAAGAGGCGTAGAAGATTTCATGGTTATAGAATGTAAAGCTGAGCCAAATAGCTTAAGGTTCCTGCAATCCGATTCTTAAATTTTTCCGCGTCGGGATTCTAATTCAAGGCGCACCTCGTGTGCTTTCTCCTCCGTGATCGGGTAAAGATATACAACCCAAAGTGCAATTGCGGAGGTGATGAATGGGAATCCAACATCAAAGAGGCGCATGAGGAACAACGTTCTTTCGCTTTGATTAGCTTCAAAGGCGATATCAAATCCAGTCGCATTTAGTGCAAAACCGGAAAGCAGTAAAACAAACGCCATTCCCAATTTTACAGCCCACCAGAAAATGGAACCAAACATGCCCTCTCTACGTAATCCAGTAACCAATTCGTCGGAATCACACACATCCGCAACCATCGAACCCATGAGTGTAAATAAACAGCCAAGGCCACAAGCAACAAAGGGAACACAAACAAGAATGAGATAAGGATTGGATGGGCTATAACAAAACCACTTGAGCCCATACCCAAACAGGGAAATGGAGACAAAGATCAAAAAGGTCTTCTTTTTCTCCATCTTGGTAGCCACCCAAGCCACCAACATAATGATCAAGAAGGTAGCAACCGCTATGGTCGTTCCGTAGACTCCAATGATCGCTCCTGCAGCTTCCTTGTCTCCCCCATATACGTAGTAAATGAAAATATAATTTGAGAAAGTTGCACCGAGCTGAAATCCATTGAATACAAGAAAAGTTGCAATAGCCAACAGGGCGAACGGCTTACACTTTAGAGCCTTCACAAGCCCACCGAAAAATTCCTTGGCGGTTGCAGATAATCCATCGGAAACCGGGAGCTGGAACCTGTCTGAAACAGCAGGATCATTAGGGCGGTGTTTCGTTAGAATCGCCGATAAAGAACCCACGATTACTACAAACACGCCGACGATAATCGCAAACGCCCTGGCACCTTCGGCTTCATCCGCAAAGTACTCCTTATTGGTGGCAAACCACCAAAACCAAGGTAATGCAATCCAGATAAGCTGCCCAATGGCATTCGTCGACCCAAGAAGTCGGGTTCTCTCATTATAATCGGGAGTTAACTCATACCCCAGTGCAACCCAGGGCGTAGCAAAGATGGTATACCCCAGGTAGAAAATGATCGAGCCTAGGAGGAAATACCAAAAATAGAACATTTCGCTCCGACCGGGAGGAAGCTGCCAAAGCGCAGCAAATAGAACCCCAGCTGAAATGGCTCCAATCAAGATATAAGGTCTGCGCCTACTCCACCTGGACTTGGTGTTGTCTGAGACATATCCCATAAAGGGATCTGTGAGAGCGTCCGTAAACCGCGGAAGCGCCATGAGAATACCCACCAATATGGGGCTCATCCCTAAACCAATATTCAAAACCATCGCCATTATGGGAATGGCAGCACCAAGCAAATTATTAACCAGCGAACCAGAGCCGTAAGCGAGTTTCTGATACAGACTTACCTTGTCCTCAGGTGCTGTTACGTAATGCTTTGAGTCGCTCACTTGTGTTGGTGGTTTGAATTAATGATCAATCGAAATATTTCAGCTTTCCTTTGGAATCCCAAAGGCCCCAAAATGCTCCGACATCTCCTTCATCCCCCGTCTTCCAGGCTTCATCAAATGAGGAAAAATAAAACATGTCGATGTTTTCCGATTTAGCCCATTGCTGAACGTTTATAAAGTAGCGTAGTGCATTGGCATCCGAGGGCTCGGAATCTCCAAAATTCTGACCTGCATTTGGCCAGCCTGTCTCACTGATAATGACTGGTTTATCCCCAGCAGCAGATTTAACACGATGGAACATGTCCTTAATATACAACAAGGCGTAGTCTGCATGGCAGCCTTCCCAGTAAGGATAACAATTTGCCAAGACTACATCGCAGACGTCTGTTAACTCAGGATGATTACAAAACTCATAATAGGCATCCACATAACCAACCTTCGAATCAGGCAAAGCAGCTTTCACTTTCTGAATCGTTTCAATCAGCTGATCCAATGGCATCTCATCTCGATAAAGAACTTCATTGCCTACCGCGACAATGTCAGCCAAACCGTCTTGTCCTAACTCAATCAGGTTCTCCAGTTCGATGTCATTTTTACGATCATCGTCTTCCAACCAAGCTCCTACCATAGTCTTCATTCCACGTTCTTTGGCTACACGGGGAATGAGTTCGTTACCTTCCGTGCAAGAGAATGTGCGAATCCATTTCGTGTAGGGCACAATAACATCAAGACGCTCGATTATCTGTTTTTCAGATAGAGGGTCTCCTGGTTCCTGGCCCTCCATGTAGGGGCTGAATGATATACCATGCATTCCCTGCTCAAGCAGACCTTCAAACGCACGGGTTAATTCTTGTTTGGAGACGTTACTGGAATGATAACCAGATAAATTTTTTATCCCTTTAAGACTGACTGACATATGATCGATTCTATTTGTACCCTTATTTTTACTTCGTCTTGACCCCGAAGGAATCGTGTAAACTCACTTAACCTCAATACGCATAATTCCCCGATCGGAGGTAGAAATACCTAGAACGGCATCAGATGAAATCGGGATAACCTATGTGAATTTTTATAAGGTGCAAATTAATGCAATTTTCACAATGCAATCAACCCTAAAATGTAGATCTTTTGCAGCTTTATTTTACAGCTGCGGTCGTTTCACCTGGAACGATTGTACCCGAGATCTGGATATGTCTTCGGGCTGCGGTGGGATTATTAGCCGTTTTCAACAATGAAAGGACGGAAGAGATCCCAATATCTTTAAATGCAACACGAACGGTGGTCAACTGAGACAACCCACGCGCAGGCTTAACTCCATCAAATCCGGTGATTGAGCAATCTCTAGGAACAGCCACCTTGTGCTTTTTCAACTCGGTAATGAGGTGATAAGCTTGGTGGTCCGCAGCACATACCCAGCCGGTGACACCTTTCTTAACTTGTCGAGCCACATTGGCAGCCAAGTCTTCCAAACTGATTTGCTCATCCTGCCGGACATTCAAAACCTGTTCCGAATCAAATTCCATGCCTAGACGATACAAATTTTCGACGTAAGCGCCCAAGCGTCGTTCCACCCAGGGAGCATCAATAGCATACTTCCAACTCAGGAAACCAATTTTCTTATGTCCCAGACCATGAAGCCTTCTTACCATCGCACCAATTCCACGTGTTTGGTCAGGATTTACAGAATCTAGCTCCAGCTCGTCATAGTTATCCAATACCGAAACCGTAGGATATTTGGTCATCAAATTGCTGACCGCCTCTGGGTGAAAGGGATAAACCAAGACAATGCCTTTCCAGGTGGATGAATTCCCGTTGGGAACAATCTTTCGAGGTCGAGGCCCTGGGTGAAAATTCGATGCATCCACATAGTGAACTTCAATTTTCAGTTTCTCCGCAGCCGCTTTTTCACTGATACCATTGATAATTTCAGCAGCCGTATCGACCTGCGCTTTGGCTGATTCGGGCACACCAACAAGAACCGCAATGGTATTGCGGACCGATTTCTTGGTCCCTTGAGTATTCCTTGGAGCAGAATAACTATATCCCAACTTGGCGGCCAATTGAAACACTTTGGCCCGCGTTTCCGGATTTATTTTGGGATGGTTCGTGAAACAACGGGATACCGTTGTGCGAGAGAGCTTTAGTTTCTCTGCTATAGTTTGTTGGTCTACTTTGGCCACTTGCGGATATGTGTTATCAGGACAATAGCTATATGAAGTTATATCTGTATTTTTAACCAGAAAAAAAGCCGCTACCCCTAAAGGAGTAGCGGCTTCAAATCAGTTATGATTTAGAAATAGATTCCGAACTGCAGTCTCCATGACATGCCTGGAGCATATAGCATACCATATTGGTCTTTATCATCCAAAACATTATCAACGTTCAACTGGGCAAACACCTCATTCTTGTCATTGAGCATGGTGCTATACTTGACCATCCCGTTTAAGGTCAGCCGTGCATCTGTAACAGCTTGAATCTTCTTACCGGACTCATTCTGCTTTTTCTGTCCGGCGGTCGTGAAGGCTGAAGCATACTCTCTCTCGCTTTCCCAGGCACCACCCAGTGCGAATTGCCAGCCTTTCATAGCCGAATCTTCATCCATGCGGATCGTGCCCCAGAAAGTCACAGCATGCGCAGGCGTATCATCAAGCGATTCACCTTTACCGTAACCGATACCTGACCAGGTTCCGGTATCTTGATTAGGCAGACCACCTGAACCTCCTGGATAAACTTCTTCGTTGGAGAAAGTGGAGAGCCCCCAGTTTGTATTCGGGAAATACCACTCGGCCCATCTAT
Organism: uncultured Opitutales bacterium; assembly: GCA_938075565.1. Classification (GTDB taxonomy): domain Bacteria; phylum Verrucomicrobiota; class Verrucomicrobiia; order Opitutales; family UBA2995; genus UBA2995. The sequence continues at coordinate 9,528 of CALJGU010000221.1, forward strand.
CCCAGTTTCCATCCGCATAATCGTAAGTAGCAAAGTTACCAGGATTGAGGATTTCTCTTTCTACATTGGAGTAGTTGAAAATGAACTGCATGTTGTCAGTGGGTGATAGCATAATCTGCATTTCCCAACCGCTGGATTGGTCAGAGATTGTCTGGTAGAAGTCACCACTAGACCAGTCCATTCCGGCTGTGTTAACAATCGGGTCGTCAAACCCATTATAAAGCCATCCTGGCCACGGATCCAAATCAGTCCTCTGCTCAATCGGTAGCGCAAACTCTTGATTTAATGCATCAAAGACGCCGTCGAGGAATGCAGCTCCATCAGCTTGAGATCCATTTACATACCATAAACCTGTATCTTCGTCGCGCCATACAGCTCCCGACTCTCTTGCGGCCAGGTATTCAGGTAGGGCCGCTTGGAGGTAACGGTTGTCGGTTTTGATCTGTGGATTGAAATCGTCCAAGCGGTAAACAATGTCCGCATTGCGATCAAAATCTCCGCGAGCCGGAGCTGGGGCCCACCAGTAACTGAAGGGAACTCCTTGTCTTTCGATTTTGAATGCACTGGCCGTGGCCGCGAGCTTTCCGTCAAAAAGGCTTAGCTTGATCCCCAACTCTTCAGACTCAGCCGTAGCAGCATTCAAAGGAACTCCATAGCCGTCTACTCGTCCTTCGAAGTTGGGCTGAACACCCTCCGAACCCAGCGCGAATAGAGAAACTCCGTCTAGTATTTCGTAGCTAATACCCCACTGAGCACTATCGTGTGTAAGCTCGGGGCTTGAACTCGTAAAATCAGCACTTGGATTACGAAAATCCATACGACCTGTTTCAACGGAATTGGTGTCCTTGCGCAAACCAGCGACGATAAACAATCGGTCCTTCAGAAACCGTCCGGAGTATACCAGATACTGTCCTTCGTTGGTGGCATCGTTAAGTGCACGAAAGCTTGGGGTCATGGGCTCATCAATCGCACCATCGCCTTGAGTTCCAAAACGGATCGGCGTTACATCGGTGGGGTCCTTCCAATTCCAGCCATCGCGGAGAGCATCGAGAGGTTCTCCGGTCACAAGACCGCGTGCCTCAGTGCCAATACCATGAATGTCACTTTGTGCGTTTTCATACATGTAACCTGCCAGGAAGGAATGCTCTGAATTAAACCAATCACTGTCTTCAAAAATCCGCTTGGCATAAGTCATCTCCACCCGCACTTGGTCACGGTCAGTATATTCTTCAATTTCGGACCAAGAGTACTGGAAACTCGCATTGTCGATCTCGGCTTCAACATCCGTAGATGAACCATCAATAATCTGTCGTGCCGTTATGGTTTTGCGAAGCGCCTCAGGACCGGAATTTTGTGTGATTCCCCCAAAGACATCACGAAAGTGGAAGTCGGCACTGGCTGTGTTGAACCCTGCCTTGAAGTAGAGGTTCTCAGCCAGCTCTTGCGTCAAATCAAACAGAATGTTCTTTGATTCCGTGTTCAAAAATGTATCTGGTCCTGACCAACGGAAAGTTCGAACATCTTTACCAGGAAACTCCAAAAAGCCAAAGGTCTCAAGACGGTCAGTTTGAGTAATAGGAATACCTTCGATGCTAGGCGCACGGACGCTCAGGAAGCCGATGCCATTTGATTTGGCTTCCCCAAATTCCATATCGAGAAGAATGCTAGTTCTTGAAGTAGGCGTCCAAAGAAAAGACGGTGAAAGAAACCAGTGACGGCTGTTCTTAAGATCGGTGTAGTCTTCACTATCCTCCCAGGCAAAGTTGACGCGATAAGCTAACCCATTGTCCGGATTGCCGATTGGACCGGTAACATCGGCCGTGGCGCGATACATGCTATCTGAACCGATGGTAAATGTGTAATTCTGAAACGGCTCAAGCAATGGCTTCTTGGCAACGTAGTTAACCAATCCACCAAAGTTTCCGATACCATATAATAGAGCGGATGGACCACGAATGACCTCAATCCGGTCAATGTTGACCGAGTCGGTTGCAAATTGTCTGCGGAAACCGTTTCGAAGCACGTTGTCGGTAACGAACCCACGAACCTTGAAAGACGTTTCTGTCTTATTATCAGTGACGCCCTCAGGACTATTTACACCACCAATGCCCGAGAATGAATCTGCATTTAAGGCATCATTTTGAGATTGGAGAAGTACTCCAGCACTGTAGCGAAGAGATTCTCGAAGATCGGTTGACCCAGTGTCTTCAATGAACTCAGAAGTAAGCACTTCGATCGACAATGGGATGTCCTGAATCTCAGCACTTACTCGAGTTCCCGAAATAGCGTTGGAAGCAAAGTAGCCAGAATCTGCTGATTCATCGATTTCAAAGGGAGACAGAACGTAAATCTCGCTTTCCTCTTCATTCGCCTCTTGGGCGAAGGCATTTACCGCAAAAATTCCCAGAAAACTAGTTAAAGCAAACAGTAGCCGAAATGGGAAGGGGTTAGTGTCTTTAGTGGGTCTGATCATTGTAATTATAGTTAGAAACAGGGTAACTGCGAACGAGGTTACCTTAGTTGCTTAAGTTGCTCGTAATTCCCATCCAAACATTGATTCTGAGGGCAACTAGTCAAGGGTTTTATTTGCATTAATGTGCACCTTAATAAATTGGCTTATTCAAATCATATTCAACATCTTACGTTTTTTAATGAGTTTACCTCAAAATTTTATTTTTCTTTTTTATTGCACTAGTTTGCACTTTATTAGATCGAAATAGAAGATAAACATTCCCCAATCACACGGGACATCGAATTTTGATCATGCATTCTATAAAATCATCACCGACAACAACCAGCGGTCCAACAAAAACTTCCGAGCATGCACGAGTATCTCCATTAGCAACAAAGAAGGAGACCTTCTTAAAAATCGAGCATGTGCAATCCATGCCAGATTTCCTGATGAATATCGTTAGTCCGCAAGATCAATGGATGTACATTACCAGCAATGGAGCACTCACAGCCGGTCGAGTTGATGCAGATAACGTCTTGTTCCCCTACTACACTCAGGACAAACTGATGGATCTGGAATCTACTACCGGAAGCCTGACCCATATCCGTATAGCTGGAGACAACCCCGGCACCTGGACACCTTTTTCCAAAGACCGCAGCCAGTACCCAATCATTGATCGCACCCTCTACAAAAGCCAGGAAGGCAACGAGGTCATTTTCCAGGAAACTCATGAGCAACTAGGACTACAGTTTTCATACTTGTGGACGTATAGCCCAAGGTACGGATTTGTTCGACAAGCAGAACTAATAAACAACAGCGACGATCAGATTGAACTGCAGCTCTTGGATGGAATACACAATATCGTTCCCTACGGCCTCGACCAAGGATTTCTGAACCGTTTTAGCAATCTGGCAAATGCGTACAAGAAAAGCGAGCTAGTGACACCTGGAAATGTAGGAATCTACTACTTGAGCTCTATACCTACAGATCGAGCCGAACCATCTGAAGGATTGAAAGCTACCGTTGCCTGGTCAATTGACTATGATCCGGATGAGACACTCATCAGTGATAATCAGATCACAAACTTCATAGACGGAAAACGAGTCTCAAGCGAATCAGACATTCGCGGAATTCAAGGAGCATACCTTGTATCCAAATACCTGAGACTGGAACCAGGAGAAAGTTACTCAGGGTTGATAGTAGCCGACATCAATCAGGATGCGGGACAAATCGAGCAGCTCCAAGTAGACCTGAAAAACCCCATCGAGCTTCTAAAATCTTTAAAAGATGACATTGCCGCTGGACAGGCTGACATAGAAAACAAGCTATCCGCCACGGACGGATACCAGCTAACAGGAGATAGCAAACGTTGCGCGCGGCATTTATCCAATGTGCTCTTCAATATGATGCGAGGAGGTGTTTTCTATGATAACTATGCAGCGCCAAAGCAGGACTTCCTGTTGCACTTAAACAGCATCAATAGTGGGATTTTTTCCCGTTTCGAATCAGCGCTCAATGCCCTACCCGAACACTTGGAGATCAGAGATCTCCTCAATTTTGCAGACTCACAATCGGATACGGATCTACTAAGGATTACCATCGAATATCTACCTCTAACTTTTAGCCGACGTCATGGAGATCCGAGCCGTCCCTGGAATGCGTTCTCCATTGAAACAACCGACGAGAACGGCAATCCGATCCTGGCATATCAGGGGAATTGGAGAGACATCTTTCAAAACTGGGAAGCCTTGGCCTACTCCTATCCGGGATTTATCCAGGGAATGATTTTTCGCTTTCTCAATGCTTCCACCCGAGATGGTTATAATCCATACCGCTTAACCAAGGATGGCTTCGATTGGGAGATACTCGAAGAGGATGAGCCATGGTCAAACATTGGCTATTGGGGAGATCATCAGATCATATATTTGCTTAAACTGCTAGAGCTGGCCGACCAAATAAACCCGAGCCTGCTAGCAGAATACATAGACACGCCAATTTTCGTTTATGCGGACGTTCCGTATCGTATCGCAGACTTTGAAAGTACCTGGAATGACCCACGAGACACGGTTGAGTTCGATACAGGTGCACACCAGGCGATCAGCAAAAGAGCAGACAAAATGGGTGCGGACGGGAAATTGCTCCTGACAGAGAATGAAGCGATCCTGAAAGCTTCCCTATTGGAAAAACTACTGATCCCACTGCTCGCAAAACTTTCCAACTTTGTGCCCGAAGGTGGTATCTGGATGAATACTCAACGTCCCGAGTGGAATGACGCAAACAACGCCCTGGTCGGAAACGGACTCTCGGTTGTGACACTCGGCTACATTCATCGCTACCTTGGATTTCTGATAAAGTTCCTCAACAACGAACAACTGCCAGAGGCATGTAGTTTAAGCAAAGAAACCGTTGGGATGCTTGAACGCCAGACTGAAATATTCTCAGAAAACTCAGACAAACTGGAGCGATCCCTAAGTGCCTCTGAGCGTTTTGAAATCACAACGGCACTTGGGCAAACAGGCTCTCATTACAGATCAAGTATATACAAAGAGGCCATCACAGACACCAAACGTCCGACTCAAATAAACCAGGTTCTAGCGTTCGCGGAAATGGCCAAATCCTGGATACAACATTCTCTTGATAACAATCTGAGGACGGATGGCCTTTATCACTCCTACAACCTATTGAACAAAGGAAATGGCAGTCTCGCGATCGATCACCTTTATGAGATGCTCGAAGGTCAGGTATCTATTCTCAGCGCCAAGTATTTAAGTCCTAATCAAGCAGCCGACCTACTTGATAAACTCCGCCAAAGTGACATCTACCGAAAAGACAGAAGGACCTATATGCTGTATCCGAATCGCGATCTTCCTAGGTTCCTTGAGAAAAACATCGTATCCGAAGGCTTGGTTGAAAGTTCAGATTTGATCCGCTACCTGGTAGCGAGCGGAGAGAAGCAATTGGTCTACCGCGATATCAAAGGCCAATGCCGCTTCAATGGCTCGATTAAAAATGCGGAAGACCTGAAACAGCAGTTGAAATCCGTGAAAATAGACCTACCAAAAGACTTCGAGGAATCGGATTTCGTCCAACTCGAATCGATTTTCAGCAAGACGTTCAATCATGAATCTTTTACTGGCCGATCAGGAACTTTCTTCGCCTATGAAGGCCTGGGGAGTATTTACTGGCATATGGTTTCCAAGCTCGTGCTTGCCATCCAAGAAAGTTACATAGATGCGGAGGAGAAAGGGGCCAAAGATGACATACTTAGGCACCTAAAGGACCACTATCATGAATCCCTTGAAGGCTTGGGCATCAACCAAAGTCCTGAAGAATATGGAGCCTTTCCATCAGATGCATACTCACACACTCCAACTCAAAGCGGAGTGCAACAACCAGGAATGACCGGCCAGGTAAAAGAAGACATCTTGGTTCGCTGGAATGAATTGGGCATTTTAATAAATGAGGGTTCAATCCAATTCCAGCCGCAAACGTTGAAGCGTACCGAATTCCTAAATACACAAGAGCCTTTCAGCTTCACTTCAATAGAAGGCAAGAAAGAGGCTATTTTGGTAGAAGAGGACCAACTCGCTTTCA
>CALJGU010000222.1 GCA_938075565.1 uncultured Opitutales bacterium
GCAGGATTTTGCCTGTTGTCCGTTTGTTTGATTCTCAGCTTCACCATGCGTTGAGCTCATGAGTTTGATCAAAATATTGGCTTGGTTATTGGGGCTTGGATTTGTCCTGATTGTGTTGGAGACCTTGCTAAGTGACCTCTGGCAGTTTGATCCCACGGAGCGACCCCATCATGACCTGGTCTCAGCAGCTGGGGTGACAGATCGTTACGATGATTTATTTCGCAAACATACTCGCACCCAGTGTGGCCGAATGCCTTGGCAGTGGTTTAAGGCGCAAGCACTTCAAGAAAGTCGTACGCTTCCTCGTGCGCAAAGCCCTGTTGGAGCAATGGGGTTGATGCAAGTGATACCTGCTACATTTGAAGAAATACGAAAAGAATTGGGTCTGGCTAATCGACCTTACGATCCATCGGTCAATATTCGCGCTGGCATCTATTATGATCTCAAGTGCTATAGGTTTTGGACTGAGGATCGGACGATGAAGGAAAAATTGAGGCTGATGTTTGCTTCCTATAATGCCGGGCCAGGAAATATTCTAAATGCACAGAAAGTGGTCCGAGGTCGAAACCTATGTAGTGGGGTAGAGTGGGAGTGCATCAAGCAAGGGCTGCCCTCTGTTACCGGTAGTCACTCGAAAGAAACCATTCAATATGTTGAGCGGGTGGAAGGATTCTACGAGATCCTCTAGCATTCATCCTCTTTCACTCGAAAAAATACCCGGCACGAATGCGGGGTATAATGCTTAAGCAAATAGAGTAAAATTCTGATCGAAACCTAAAACTTCTTCGGCGACAAGGTCGACCAAATTTGTCGGTAAGAGAAAATCTTTTCTCGTTGATCAGGTGTTTTGGAAATAGCGTCCCGGAAATTCGGGTAGTCGATTCTATCAAAGGTGGCTGCCAAAAGACGGCGAGCGGCCCCTTTTTTCAAACGAATCGAATAGCGATAATCAGCCTCATTGGTGTCTTCAACCGTGGCCTTAAATGTGACCAGGTTGGAGAGGTTTTCCAGGTCCCCTTTTCGACGAGCCCGAATCAATAGATACGAGGGATCTTCGTCTTCAATTACCGAGAAAAAACCATGTTGAGTCATTAACCACATAGTGGGCTACAGTAGGTGGGGTTAAGGTCATAACAACCTTTTTCTCGCCTAGGACCTGTATTAGAAAATCTTGGACCCTTATTCCGGTGTCAAAGTTGGGATCAGCAGTTAGCGACCCAGCTCTTTACCTCTTCAATCGACTCTCGAACATCGAAGAGCTCTCGGTGCTCGTTACGCATAAACTGATCCGAAATAGCTTTTTCAAATTGAGCTACGAAGGGGTCGTAGTAGCCCCAAAGGTTTGCGATGCATATTGGCTTTTCGTGGAGATCGAGGCGCTTCCAGGTGATTATCTCCCAGGCTTCCTCAAAGGTGCCACAGCCACCCGGAAGAATGATGAATGCGTCTGACTCTTTTTCCATGCGAGATTTTCTTTCGTGCATGGAATCAACATTGATGAGCTCCGTTACACCCTGGTGCGCCCACTCTCTATCGATCATGAATCCTGGAATGACGCCCACGACTTTGCCGCCATGGTCCAGAGCTCCATCGGCGACTTTGCCCATAAGACCTTTTCCACCGCATCCATAGACGGTGGTAAACTCTTTTTGGGCAAGAAATTGACCTAGGGCATAGGCGCTATCCAGGAAGCAATCCTCCAAATCGGGTGAAGAGGCGCAATACACGCAGACTCGTTTACTCATAGCTTGTTTAAACTGAGCCTGCTCTTTCATGGCAATCCAAGATCAGGTACCAGAATAAACTTTCCCTTTTCGTAATTAATAAATTGCAGAGGTCGTTTGATCCCCGACACGTTTTCTGAGTGCCCATTCTAAATGTCATTGGAAGAATTACGATTTCTCTTACACTGATTACTTGTGCCTTAACGTCATCTGCTTGGGGTTATCACCTTGGCATGTTGGGGGAAGATCCAGATTGGCACTCGCTTGACCCCTACCAGCGAACCATGACTCGTGAAGAATTCGTTGAAGCGCTGGAAACGATTTATCTGCCCTATGGTTTTGATGAGGAGTTGATCCAGGTGTTTCCTGGCTACGCTCTAATTCGAAAAAACAATCACCAGCCGGATGAGATGTACCGCATCGACTTTCTTGCCTGGCGAGATCCTGTAGATGAACCGACACATGACCGGCGCTCTGACAGCTCACCGCTAAAGGGGCTCGTTGTTGCTATTGACCCTGGTCATATCGGGGGCGAGTTCTCTGAGATGGAGCGCCGACACTTTCAAGTAGGTTTGGACGCGCCGGTGAAGGAAGGTGATTTGACTCTAGTTGTGGCGAGGAAATTGGAAACACGTCTGAAATCCTTAGGAGCCAAGCCCGTATTGCTTCGACAGAAAAATGAACCGGTCACGGATTCTCGCCCGGAAGATTTCTACCATGAAGCGGTGGCAATTGAGCAGCAATTTTGGATGGAGAAAAATGGGTTTTCATCTCAAGTGACTCCTTGGGGAACTGAATGGTTCAAGCAACGGGTCCAGGAGCGTATGGAGATGCTGTTTTACCGAGTAAGCGAAATCCAGGCTCGTGCTGACCTGATAAACAATAAAATACGCCCCGATCTCACCTTAGCGGTGCATTTTAATGTTTCTCCCTGGAAGGAATCTACTCGGCAGGTCCACCCTGAAGAAAACCATGTGCATGTGCTAGTAAATGGGACCTATATGGCCGCTGAGCTTGCTCTAGATGATGTGCGATTGCAGCTCTTCAAAAAGCTCCTTTCCCGCAATCACGAGCAGGAGATTCCTTTGAGTGATGCGGTTGCAGCTTCGTTGCTTAAGAAAACGGGGCTTCCTGCATTCAGTTATGGTGGTAAAAATGCCTCCAAGCAGGGTGAAACTCCTGCGGTTTGGGCCCGGAACTTGTTGGCTAACCGGTTGTATGATGGCCCAGTGGTTTTTTTGGAGGCCTATTGTACTAATTCCGAGGCTGCCTATGAACGCCTTCAAGTCGATGATTATCAAGGAGTAAGAGATATCGGCGGGGAAATGAGGATGAGTCTTACCAGCGAATACGCTGAGGGAATCCTAGAAGGCTTGATTGACTACTATAGACAGGAGCGGTAGTTTTTCATCCAAGTTTGAAACATTTCAGCACTGAAAGGGTTTAAACTCATATCTTCCTAGTAACCCGCACCCCACATGTCATGAGCATTCGATCGCAGCTGATTCGCGCCTCCTCCTACGCTTGCTTGGTTATTATAGCAGTCGGCCCCATTTATGGAGAAGATAAAACTCCGCCGAAAACCAAACCAATTTCTCAAAACAACCGCTCCAGTCAATCGAGCCGTTATGGTGACCGGTTGCAGCAGATGAAGTCGAGAAGCAACACTTCGTCTTCAACGTCCAGAAGCTCCAGTGTGACTCGCACTTCGCCTACTCGAAGCCAAAGTTCAAGCTCCACTTCTCGTAGCAGTAGCTCTGTCCGCCCGACTACCAGGAGCAGTAGTAATTCAAGTGCTGTGAGTCGAGGTCGATCTAGTAGCCCCAGTTCCTATGATCGGAGTTCCAGTAGTTCATCAAGCTCCTATCGTCGCAACACTAGCCCCAATTCTTCCAGTTCCAGCCGAAATTCGACTGTGACTCAACCGAGTACTTCCAATCGTAATTCTAGCTCTTACAGTAGGAGCACGAGTCCAAGTTCATCGAGTTCTTACAGGCGGACTCCTAACCCCACTAGCTCAAGCTCATTAAAGAGAAGTCGAAGTTCTAGCTCGCCAAGTACGAGTAGTAGAACACGTAGCACGCTTCCATCCACTTCATACAATCGGAGTAGTTCGAACACGGGTTCTAGTAGTTTCGACCGTAGTCGCAGTACAAACAGCTCAAGCTCATATGGGCAAGGCAATGACAGGCGTTCGAGCTCAAGTTTAAATAGTCGAACACGTTCAAACTCTGTGGTTACTCCGAACACCTATGATCGAAACCGAAGTAGTTCCACATCTCTTGATCGCAGGACTGCGACTAGCTCTACTCGCGGGGACTTGAATAGAAGTTCTTCCTCCACAAACCGTAACCGGAATAAGAGCACATCTGGGAGAAGCAACAGTCGCGATAGTAATAATCACACGACCCATAATCGGAATTATGGAAATAATTCAAGTGATCGGTATGCCCATAGTCGCAACAATAACCACGATCGCAATAAACTCATGCATAGCGGGTACAGCAATCGCTACGTATTTGATTTCCATCGTTACAAAGACTCACGGCATTATAATCACGATCGCTTCATTCGAGGTGCATATTGTCCTTTCTACGATCGGTTATACCACGACAGCTATTTCAATCGCCGGTATTATTCACCTGCATTGTTCTCAACCATCATTCTGAGCGCTGGCGTCAGCAACACTGTCAACGACAATTACGCTTACGGAAACTACACAACTTATAAGAGTTCCGAGCCTTATGTAGAACTGTATGAGCATTCTGGTTTTCGAGGTGAGTCCTTGCAGGTTTACGCGGGTGAAGCGATTTATAACCTGAAGGACATTCGGTTTGGAAATTATAAATCGTT
>CALJGU010000223.1 GCA_938075565.1 uncultured Opitutales bacterium
GCTGTGCCAGGGCTTCTTTTAAGTCATGACTTTCCGGATCGTTATAGTGCGAGATTCGATTGAGTGCTGCGTTCATAGCCTGTGCAGCTTTAGGTGAAATGCCAAACGCGCTTTCATTGGCGCCGACCCTTACTTTTATAGGGACACCGACCTGCCGTTCTATCGCCTCAGGAGCTACAAAAGGAATGGTGGCCGGTAAAGAGTCAACGAGCTGTGTGAATTGGGGCGTCATATCGGAGCGAAAGTAGACACCCGTCGTTCCTGATCAACCGTAATTTCCGGATTCGGTTTCGATGCTAAGAATTCCTTCATTTTTATTGAGAAACTAGAAGCATCGACAAGAATGAATCGATCCTCAACGATTCCACTTTTGATCATTATGAGCCCCAAGCGATTTCTACTTTCTCTTCTTACGGTATTTATTTCGATGTTGTCCTTTGCATCTACAAAGGCAGCCATCGAGAACGTGGTATTTATCCTAAGCGATGATCACCGCTACGATCTCATGGGATTTATGGAGCAGGCGCCGGAGTGGTTGGAAACACCCAACCTGGATCGTCTGGCATCGGAAGGAGCGCATTTAAAGAATGCTTTCGTTACCACTTCTTTATGTTCTCCCAGTCGCGCCTCAATCCTGACTGGTCAGTTTATGCACCATCACCGCGTGGTGGATAATCAACGAGCCGTACCTGAGGGCACCGTGTTTTTTCCTCAATACCTGCAAGAGGCAGATGTGCAAACAGCCTTTGTTGGCAAGTGGCACATGGGGCACGACGATGATTCCCGACGGGAGGGGTTTGATCACTGGGTCAGTTTCATCGGGCAGGGAAAATACTTTAATCCCACTTTGAACATCAATGGGAGTCGGCAGGATTTTGAAGGATACAATGCCGATATTCTAACCACGCAGGCGCTAAACTGGTTGGATAATGAAAAGAAGGAGGATCAACCCTTCTTTCTCTATCTGTCTTATAAGGCGATTCATTATCCCTTTCAACCTCCAGAACGACACGCCGGACGTTACCATGGGAAAGCGATTCCATATCCGGAGACGATGGCCAATACCGAGCGCAACTATCTTACCGCTCCTCATTGGGTGAAAGAACGTCGATACTCCATCCACGGTATTGATCACATGGAGACGGGTGCCTACGACAACGATCCGGTTCCCGACTTCGATGACCTCTACTGGGATTTTTGCGAAGCGGTGCATGGGCTTGATGAGAATGTGGGTCGAGTCCTTGATCACCTGGATGAAGCCGGACTCACTGACAGCACCCTTGTTTTATACATGGGTGACAATGGATTTCATCTGGGCGAGCACGGGTTTTATGATAAACGCGATGCATATGAACCGTCCATTCGTGTACCGATGCTGGCCCGAGCTCCTGGAGTCATCGATGCAGGAAGTGTAGTTACCAATATGGTACAAAATATCGACATCGCTTCCACGGTGTTGGATGCCATGGGAGTTTCCATGCCGAGGAATCTTCCCCAAGCTCGCCAGATGGATGGGCAGAGTTTTCTTCCACTCTTACAAGGTAAGAATACGAAGTGGCGTGACCATATACTTTACGAATATCATTGGGAGTGGAACTTTCCAGCTACCCCGACGCTATTCGCTATACGTACCGATCGCTACAAATACGTCTATCATCATGGCGTGTGGGATATCGATGCCTTCTATGATTTAAAAACGGATCCCATCGAACGTCATAACTTGATTAATGTTCCTTCTTATCAGGAGCATATTGTTCGATTGCGTGATCAACTCTTTGAAGAGCTTGAAGCATCGGGAGCTCTTGAAGTTCCTTTTAGAAGACCGGCGGGAGATCGTTTGGATCAGAGAAAGTTGAAGTAGTTTGGGCTGGAGCAATCGGAGGAGCTTATACGTGAATCAAAATCCAGAGCAGTCGGACGAAAAGAAGCCTCGTACCGGTCGAAAAATACTTTTGGTATTTTTGGCTACTCTCTGGATAGTTGTCGGATATTCCTTTCTATATTTTGTGGTTGGGGGAGCGTTTCGCTCCGTCGCCCACGAGTCACAACGTAAAGCCATTCAAAACAACTTTCGGCAGATCGTATCCGCAGCGGATCAATATTTTTTGGAGAACGGTGCGATTGAAGTGCCTGTTGAAGAACTTTTTGGTGAAGGTAAATATATCCGAATCCTTGAATCAGTTGCTGGTGAATCTTATGACGGATTAGTTATTCGCTTGGGAATGGAGCTAACGGTTGAAGACGAAAAAGGGGAGATTCATCGATTTCAAAATTAGTAGGCTACGTGATCGGTTTCGGAAATTGTTTGTGTTGGCTGGAAGTACATTTGTTTTAGGTGCACTCGGTTTTGAGATCATTTTTAGAAAGCTCTATAAAATATACCAGGTTGATCATGTATCCGTTACCATATTTGCGACGGTGGAAGAGCTGTTGGAGTTTGGTGGATTAATTATATTTATCTATGCACTGCTTAGCTATCCACACGTGTAGTTTTCATTCCCACGATTTGTGGTTTCTGAATAGCTGGAATCTCCTTCTGCGGGTAAATTCACTAAGGTCAGCCTCCTAGGCTTCCTTTATGCCCTGAAGTAGTTGTCTTAAGGTTTTTCTACTTTCTTTCAGAGCCTCTGCTGTCTGGTCAGATTCTGCGATCCAGAATGTAGCTTCATTCATAGCACCAGAGAGTAGGTGAGCTGCTGCCTTTGGAGATGAAATGCGGATGACATTTCCATCGTTCAATTGGGTTAGGAAGGCTTCCAGTTTTCCAGAACCAAACTCAGCATCGATCTCCGACCATCGTTCCCATCCTAGAACCGAGGGACCGTCCAGGCGTAAGATCCGCTGTAGGCCGGGATCCGCACAGGACTCTAAATAAGAATCACAACCGGACAGAAGTTGTTCCCAGGGATCGGTCGCACTTGCTGAGGCTTCCATGATGCGTGCACCAACTTCTTCCTCAGCCTGGATATAAACCGCTTCAAATAAAGCCTGCTTGGAAGGGAAGTGGTGATAGAACGCGCCTTTGGTGAGACCTGCTTGATTGATCAATCCATCTAAAGTCAGTGCCGCATAGCCTTGTTCGGCAAAGATGCCTTTGGCCAGTAAGAGGAGTCGCTCCCGCGTCTGCTTGCCTTGCTTAACTTTCAGATTCTGCTTGCTCACTAATGAATTTATACATACCAACGGTCGGTATGTTATAGTCTAAAGGCATTTTTAGACCCCGGCAACAGGGGCTTGCAACGCTAATTGCCTGTAGTTGCCTTATTTTCTCTGCCTGCTCGAACCCATCCAAAGACCCATCCATTATGACTATTACGACTGATCGCACTTTTGAGTATTCACCTGAACAAGTTTACAATGCCTGGGTATCGGAGGAGACGGTGGTCCCCCAGTTACTCGTATTGAGAAAGAGGTTCGTGTGGGTGGCCATTATCGACTCTACGTCGAGACGCCCGAATATACGGGGATGATGCTGGCTGAGTACAAGGAGATCGTCCCCAACGAGAAACTCGTTTATACTCGGGAGTGGAACGACGATGGAGAAGAGACGCTGGTTACTGTGAATTTTGAGTCGGATGACAATGGCTGCAAAGTCAGCCTGACCCACGGGGAATTCCAAAAACAGGAAAGCTTCGATAATCATTCCTTTGGTTGGGGAAACTACTTTGATGGGTTAGAGAAGAAGCTAGGAGATGGCTGAAGCGATAGTATAGAGTTGAGGGCAAGTTTTGCAGCCAAGGGCTAGCCGTGTTTCTTGGTTGAAAGCTTTAACAATCTAACTCCTTATCTAGTGTTTGCATGCGATAGATTTACTATTTGCATCTTCCCATCTTATGTTGGAATCCCTAGGCGATATATCCTCTCATTTCCCCGAGCCTGATGGTTACTGTCATCCTGATTGGTTAGCTCTTTATGAGCGAATGAAAGAGTCTCAGGATGAAGAACATTGGGACAACATCTGGACTAAATTAGCTTGGCGTTGGCTTACCAAACTTCATTCAAACCTTGGGGGCAGCTATCAGTGTTTTGAAACTCAAAACTTCTTACTAGTGGTTGATGCATCCAGGATGGTTGCGCTTGAAAAGTTTGCGGAGAATGCGTTAAAGAAAATTGGAGAATTGCTTATTCCTGCAGCACAAGGAGAAGGTCCTCCCCATGTGATATTGGCTTTTTCATCGGAAGAAACTTACTATGACTATATTTCCTACTTTTACGGCGATGGTGAGAGTCCGATGTCAAGTGGTGTCTATTTGTCTGGTGAAGGTTACGCTCACTTTGCTTTTCCAATTCAGAAGTACACTTCCTATCGCGCTACGATTGCGCATGAACTAACCCATGCTTGTCTGTCTCACCTGCGCTTACCTTTATGGCTTAATGAAGCCTTGGCAATGAGGATGGAAGAATCCATGCAAGTGGCATTTGATTCCCAGATCAACGAGGAGAAGATTGAAAAGCATTTTAAGTTTTGGAATGCAGAAACAATACAGACCTTTTGGTCTGGCGAGTCATGGAAATTGGTTGGAGACAGCAATGAGTTAAGCTACAGTCTCGCGACGATTCTTTGGCGTAAAATCGAAGTTGATATGGAAGCACCCCGTGAA
>CALJGU010000224.1 GCA_938075565.1 uncultured Opitutales bacterium
AACCACGGTAGCGCAGGTCGTCCAAGGGAGACTCAACGTCGTTCACATCAATCCACTCCACGTCATAAGATTGGCCTAACTCAAATCGCTGAGATGCGAGGTCTTTCCAGTTGCGTGTATCACAGCTCTTCCAACCTTTGATAGCCAAAGCTTGTAGTTTTCCACCTTTCTCCAATTTACCTGGAACTTGAGGCAGGTAACGATAAATCAAGCCATCTGGTCGGTCCTCAGTTTCATAAACAGCTCCAGAAGGGGGATCAACCGCCACAGCTTCATGATTAAACCGTCCCATCTCCTTCAATGGAACCGGATCGACCAGACCAACGCGTTTTGTGGCAGGGACTTCGAAATTGTACCCGTGGTCCTGTTCAACTCCCTCTCCGGCGCGCACCATGGTTTCTTCACAAGTAACCCAGGAATTCCAAGGTGTGGCCCCGCCAGCACAATTACGGGTAGTTCCCGCTAAGCTCAAAAACTCGCGCTCCACTTTTTGGGTCTTTGGATTGTATATAAGTGTAGTCGTCCCCCCGAGCCCCGGATTTTCGCCGTGCCCGTAGTCATATAATTTGCTCTTTGGAATTTTGTCTAAAAGTTGATTCTGTATACCAAATGGGCTCCAGATACCCTGATCCGGATTGATCTCGTGATTGCATACCAAAATTAATCTGCCCCAAGATCCGGGAAAGACCGCCATACCATCGTGAGCTCCGGGAGTATACAAACCATCGCTCATCTTCCTTCCCACACGAGAAAGGACCTGGTATTGAAAACCCTTGGGCAGATCTAAGACATTCGCTCGATCAGGAATGAGCGGGCCATAAGCAGTTTCAAGAGGCAAGGCCTCAGCACCAGACTCAACCGCTGCGACCGCATTTCGCATCGTAAGAAATCCGGCAGAAACTAGGCCGGTAGATTTTAGAAAGGAACGACGGGATGATTGGGCTGTATTCATAAAAAGATAGTTGCGACTTAGGGTGAAGCCTGCGGGTTTACTTAAAACAGGTAAAGGTATTAGCCATTTCGTCACGCAAATAGTTTATTAATGGATTGGTGGTCATCATTTATTTCCCAAGCCGGTGACTGGTGGGGCACCTCACAACCCATCATCGCTTTCTTTTTCCTATTCCTCTTTTTCGGGGTGGGACTGGTCGGCTGTATCCTCCCCATTGTGCCAGGGCCAGTTATTGTTTGGTCAGGCATGGTCACCCATAAACTTTGGGTTCTTGATTCCTCCGCAAGCTGTGGACTGATCCTGGTTGCCGGGGTCTTTGTGGGCCTTACCTTCTTGCTTGATTATGTTCTAGCCTTGTTGGGCGCCAAAAAGTTTGGAGCTTCGAGAGCAGGAGCCATTGGTGCTATTGCCGGAGGTTTCATCGGATTCATCATCCCTCCATTTCTAATCTGGCTCATTATTGGACCGTTTGTAGGCGCATTGATTGGTGAGCTCATAAACGGCGAAACCCTCCAGAGAGCCAGTCGAGTTGGCTGGGGCAGCTTTCTCGGAACCATTGCCGCTTATGTATCAAAACTCACCATTTGTTTTTTGGTGATTGGTTTCTTCATGGCGAACGTTCTAATCTCATACCTTTCATATAATTAAGCAGATGGCAAAAGTAGACACAGAGTTGGTAAAAATGATTCTTCAACGCAATGAACTCGATCTTCGAGTCGTATCCCGCATCATGGATGATATCCAGGTCGAGATGAAAAACCTCGTTGAGGAGGAACGGCCTCCTCCTGTGAAAAAACAATGGTGTATTCTCATTTCAGACCCTCAGGGGAATCTACAGGGGAAAGACCACACCGGTTGGGTAGTCCAAATTCCCGAAGAAGAATCACCGGCTACGGTGCAAGAGCGGATCATCAAGGCAGCCTACGATTACAATGTAACTCCAAAGGGTCGCCGCATACCCGTTCAGACCATTGGTGAGGCTTGTGAAGTTGTCCAAGCGCGCATCTTTAAAGAGCACGGCACTTGGATAAAAACCAAGGAGCCAGTGTTAATGATGACCACGGATAACAAAATACCGACGGACTAATACCGGTCTAAAGAACGATGTGGCCGGTCAAGTAGAGCAAAAGTAACTGGATCAGCCCTATTATAAACCCTAGGACTCCGCCGAGAAGCTCAATACGCCGAAACTCTTTGGAGGCGATTTTGTGGACCAGACGTTCCAGATCATCGAGATCCAGGCTCTTGATACGTTTCTCAACGAGCTCTTTGACGTGAATCTTGTGCTCTACATCGGCAGCCACTTTTTCGACGAAGGGAACTGAATGGGTATCCACTTCAGCTTTTGCCATATCGGTAAACTGCTGAACCATCCCATCATTTAGAAAATTGCCGATAAAGGGCATGGCTTTCAGCTTAGTGACGAGAGCTTTGCCGATTAATTCGTCGATAAACTCATGAAAGTGAGGCTGCAGATCCAACTCCTTCAAAGATTGGGAGAGCAGGTGCTTTTGCAGGATCTCTTGCTCAATGACCTCACCTGTTTGCTCCGCTATTTCATTCTGCCTTCGCGGAATAAGCCCCTGCCAGCGAAACCCTAAAATCGACACAGGCTGCTTGGGATGAAATAGCATCCAAACAGCCACCTTGTTTGTAAACCACCCGATAAGAGCGGTAACAAACGGTAGAGAATATAGAACGAGCTTATCCATGAAAGAGAGAGCTTTAAAGAAAGATTAGTGAGTTGGGGCGAGATCAAAAATGCGGAACCTGCTACCCAGGCTTTGACAGCCCATGAAAAGTCTGAAGTGTGATGAAGTCTATGGATATTGAACTCACTCCTATCGAATGTCGTGTTCTCGGATGCTTGATTGAGAAGTCGATTACCACTCCTGAAAATTATCCTCTCTCCCTTAACAGCCTGACCAATGGCTGTAATCAGAAGTCCAATCGATTCCCAGTCATGGACCTCGATGAACCAGATGTATTAGAGGCTTTGGATGAACTTCGTAATCAGCACCTCTGCTTCCGCGTAGATGTTACCGGATCACGCGTACCCAAGTTCAGATACAATTTACCAGAAAAATGGGAATTCACTGGAAAGCACCTCGCTATTATTTGTGAGCTGCTTATCCGAGGCCCACAGACACCTGGTGAATTGCGAACTCGAGGCGAGCGCATGTATTCATTCCTCGACTTGAATGAAGTCGATGTGGCGCTGGAATTTCTAAATGAACAGGAGGAAGGTCCGTTTGTGCAGAAGCTGCCAGTACTATCTGGAAAGAAGGAGGCTCGATATGCGCAACTACTTGGAGGAGAAATAGAAATCGTTGAGCCCACCGAATCACAACCGGTGGTCGTTTCTTCGGGGCCGTCAAGGAACGATCGAGTCACTGAACTTGAAGAAGAAGTCGCCGCTCTAAGAGCAGAAGTCGAATTCTTGAAATCTGCCTTTGCTCAATTCAAAGAGCAGTTTGAGTAATCTCAAAATCAGCCTTTAAGTCCCTCTAAATCCCTACCACTTGGTTTTTGATAAACCTTGAGATTAAACTGAGGAATGACCGCCAGCAGGTGGTCGAAAATGTCTGCCTGGATATCCTCATAATAAGCCCAACGGGTATCTTTGGTAAACACGTATATCTGAATTGGCAGACCATCCGGGCTAGGCTGAAGCTGCCTAACCAATAACGTCATATCCTGATGCAACAGCTCGTGACTCCTAAGATAAGCGAGGCAATAGGCACGGAAAGTTCCCACGTTGGTCAAGTGGCGACCATTGATGAGTTCTGACATATCAGCTTCCCGACTGGAATTATGCTCATGAACATCCTTAAGCTTCGCTTCGATATAGGGTTTCAGAATTTCAAAGCGCTTAAATTTTTCCAGCAAAGCCTCATCCGCAAACTGCACACTGCTCATATCGATATTGATAGAGCGCTTAATCCTGCGTCCTCCGGCATCAGACATGCCTCGCCAATTTTTAAACGAATCAGATATCAAAGCATAGGTTGGAATCGTAGTGATGGTCTTATCCCAATTCTGAACTTTTACGGTCGTTAGCGTAACATCCAGCACGTCTCCATCGGCACTGTATTTGGGCATCTCTATCCAATCACCGACCTGCACCATGTTGTTCACGGATATTTGAATACCGGCAACAAAACCGAGGATGGCATCTTTAAACACCAACAACAGGACTGCCGTCACGGCTCCCAGGCCTGAGAAAAAATAGATGGGCGATTTACCGAATGCGATGGATAGAATAATGATTAGCCCGATCAGGTTTACTACCAGCTTAACCGCTTGAAGAAATCCTTTGAGAGGAATCCGACGCGTCTTTTCCGTTCGGTTGTAAAGGCTGAGAACGGCATTAAGAAAAGAATCAATGACCCAGAGAAAAATCAGAATGAGGTAGATGTTCACTCCCATCTTCATCGCGAGCAGAACTTCTTCCATATCAGCGAAAAAGACCGGAGCCAACCAATTGACCACAATCGCCGGAGCAAAGTGCGCCACACGGGCCAATACCTTTTTCTCAATCAATACGTCATCCCAGTCGGTCTTACTTCGACGAATGACAGCTATGACGGTCCGCAGAATAATCTGCTTAGCTATAAAATGAAACAAGATGGCGACGAGTATGATCGACACCACACCAATACTGATCACAAGCGCATCGACCCAGGTTGATTCAACCCCGGCATCCAACAACCAAGTTTTGAGATTTTCTATCATAGCTAAATTTGAAAGTTATGCACTTTGTGCCGCAGTTCGATAGTTGCAACGCACAATTTAGGAGGTTTAAAAGGCGGCTTCCAACAGCTCGATGGCGATACGGTCAGCCAACAGTTTTCCCTTCATCGTCAGGCAAACCTTATCGCCATGGGTGATGGTCACAAGGTCCTCCTCTTTTAAGGAATCGAAAAAAGAAGTGAGACTACCCAAGGATTCCTCACCAAACCGGCGCGATAGGGATTCAATGGAAATCCCCTCCCCCATTCGCAGTCCAAAAATCACGGCATCTTCCAATAAATCTTCCTGCGAGAGCTTAACAACTTCACAACGACTTTGGACATCGGAATCTACCTGCTCTAACCAATTATCCATGTCGGCCGCATTGCTGTAGCGAATGTTTTGAAACTGAGAGGCGGCAGATGGACCTACCCCGATCCATTCTTTCATCTTCCAGGTATTAATATTGTGAAGACATTCCCTACCGGGCTTCGAGAAATTACTGATCTCGTAATGATTATAACCAGCACTCGTGAGTTGATCCCAGGTTGATTCATACATCTCGGCATCCAGTTCCAGGTCCTGCTTAATCTTCCCCTGAGACAATTTCACCCAGAGTGCGGTATCCTCTTCAAAGGTAAGGCAGTAAGTAGATAGATGCTCGGGATCTAAACGACAGGCTTCTTTCAAGTCTTTCTCTAGCTCAATCTTCCCTTGGCCAGGAAGGGCAATCATCAAATCCAAGTTTACGCTTTCAAATCCAGCATCACGAATCCTGTCGTATGCCTGGTAAATCTGCTTGGGCCTGTGCAATCGCCCCAGCCCCTCCAGAGACTTCTCATCAAAGCTTTGCACCCCCATCGATATCCGAGTCACCCCCAAGTCTTTTAACACTTGTAGCTTATCATCCTTCACCGTACTGGGCGCCATTTCGACCGTCCACTCGATGGGTCGCTGACCAGCTGCATTTAGAACTGCTTCGCCCAGACGTTGCAAATCACCAGCTGGCAAAAGACCCGGTGTGCCTCCCCCCCAGAAAACGGTATCAACAGGACGATCCATCTGTATCCACTGGAGCTCCTTTTCGATACCATCGAGGTAACGATCCAATTCTTTCCTATGCGGCTTTTCCTGATAGAAGGCACAGAAATCACAGGTGCTCGCACAAAAGGGAACGTGCAGGTACAGTCCAAGACCTGTTTCCAGAGCATTCATTCTTCAATCACCCAGTTGAGATCAACCCACACGAGTCGGTGGTCGCTTGCTTTTAATGCGTTAGGGCCTTCGTAAATGTGAGCCTGCTCTCCAACGACTTCAGCTGAGAAATCAGGACTCTTAAGGATATAATCAATCCTGGAATAGCTATCTTTCTTATTATAAAAATGAGTCCATCGATCGCCTCTTGAATCCGAAGCTTCTAGTGCGGCTGCGACTTCCTGCTTAC
>CALJGU010000225.1 GCA_938075565.1 uncultured Opitutales bacterium
ATTAGCCATCACCTACCATCCATGGTCTCACGACCACGGCTACTTTTGCTTTTTGTAAGTTTGGTCATTTATCCAACTCTTTCAATTGCCCAAGAATCCGAATTTTCCACGGGCGAATATCAGCAACAAGGTGTCGAACATTTCGTTGCAGGGCGTTTCGCCGAATCCGTTGAAGCCTTTGACAAAGTGATCGAGCTAAACCCACGCATGGCTCCTCGTCATTGGCAGCGCGGCATTTCTCTTTACTACGCCGGCGAGTATCAAAAAGGGGTTGAACAGTTTGAGCTGCACCAAACCTACAACACGCAGGATGTAGAAAACGCGGTGTGGCACTTCATCTGTAAGACCAGAGCCGACGGACTTAAAGCTGCACGTGAAGCACTTATCCCTATTCATCATGATTCCCGGATTCCGATGAAACAGGTTTGGCAATTATTTGCTGGAGAAATTGATCCGAAAGGAGTTCTTGAAGCAACGAACCAAGACTCCCCCTACTCCCGACAGCAGCTTAACTACGCCCACTTATATCTGGGCCTCTACTATGAAGCTCTCGGCGAGGAGGATCTCGCCAAGAAACACATCGACCTCGCTGCCAATGAGTATTCGGTGAATAACTACATGGGGATGGTTGCCAAGGTTCACGCAAAGGTTCTGGCCGAAAAGTAAGATTTCCTTGTCAAGGAAGCCCTTTTTCTAAATCTTACGAAACGGTTGCTTTTACTCGGATTAAATATCCAGACTCGGAGCGACTAAACGGTCTCCGTTATTGAGCTATTTATTAATAAAGTAACTCAATAACATGAATACACCCCCACCACTAACACAACAGCGGCCAATTCCGCTGCCCACCCTCACCGTCGATATTCCCAAGGGAATCATTAGACCCATTGCCTCAGTCATAGGCACTGTCTGTTTGGCAGACTTTCTTTTCCTGGACTACATGCCCGGATTGTCTGTTGGAGTCTTCAGCGCTTTTCTAGGGCTTCTAATTCTTCTAAACAGAGCTGAGCAACCTAACAAAGTCTGGCATTGGGGCGCCTTCCTACTTCTGGGACTCAGCTGCGCCCAAAGTGCACGGTTCCTAAGCCTATCAAATACTCTGGTCATAACGATTCTGTTGTTCTGTTTGAGCGGATTCAGTGCCCAAAGCAAACTACCCAAAGCGTGGCTACGATGGTGCGAGGGCCTACTATCTCTCGTCCGACCGTTTGGAGCCATGTTTACCCTCCAAACACTCATCCAACAGAAGCAACCGGGAAAAAGTAGAAGTCCCGAACGGATCAAATACGCGTTCACAATCTTCTTACCGGCTCTCTGCCTTCTGTTTATCTTTGGCTGGCTTCTATGTTCGGGGAATGCAGTGCTGGGGAAATGGACCGCCGACTTTTTCAGCGCCTTCTTCGACTATCTGGCTGGCATTGAATTTCCAACTTTCAGGCGTTTCTTTTGGTGGTCACTGTTTGCGACTCTAACTCTGATTCTGGTGTGCCCACCCAAAGCCAGTTCACTCTCTGCAAAGCTGGACCTACCCTGGAGACAATTCGGTGTCGCTGAAGGCTCTTTAAGACTGCATCAATGGTTAGCCTGCCTGGGAGCCATTAACCTACTGTTCTTACTTTCTAACGTCACCGATGTGATCTTCCTTTGGTTTTTCCGAGAACTGCCACCAGGTACCCATCACAGCGATTACGTTCACCAAGGCGTCTATGCTCTCATTGCAACCACCATACTTTCAGCAATGATCATGGCCCTACTGACTCAACACCATGCAGTCGTCTCGCAACACCGGGGGATCTGGATTCTTGCGTTGGTTTGGATGATCCAAAACCTTATTCTGATCAGTGGAGTTTATATCCGACTCTGGATCTATGTAGATGCCTACGGCTATACACCCAAGCGAGTCTACGTAGCCCTTTTCCTCACTCTCGTCATCCTCGGCTATGGATTGCTCGGCAGGGCTCTTCTGAGAAACAAGAACATCAAGTGGCTAACCGCGACTAACCTGATTCTCGTATTCTCTTATTTCAGTGCTATCCAATTCGTGGATACACCCAAGTGGGTAACCCATCGAAACATTGCCTTATATGAGGCTAATAAAATCAATTACCCGGAAGAGCTATTCTTTGAGCAAGTGGGCTCTCATAGCATTCCATATTTGCTTGGAATCCTAGATCATCCTTAAGACACAAATGATCAAGACCGGGCACTAAGAGAATTAGAAAAACAGTATGATGACCATGCTAACTATAAACGATCTGGCTGGCGAGGATACCAACAGAGAGACCATGCGAATTACCGGTTAATTTCAGAACTCAAATAGTCGAAGCAATTCTACTATCCTTAAACTACTGTTCAGTCACTTCGTACGGAATCGCATTTCCGAGCGACCGTGATAAGGCAGCTTGAGCAATCTTGTAGCTGTGAAATGCTTCCAATTGATTCAGACGCGACTCGGTTAATGCTACCTGAGATTGAAGCACATCAAGCTGCGTTCCTTGCCCTGCGGAATAAAGCTCATTGGCAAGCCGGAGTGATTCTTCGGCTTGTTCAATGACTTTCTCTGCCGCATTTGAAAGCTCTGCGGCCTGGCGAAGATCGTGCATGGACCGTCGAACATCTACCTCGATTGCCAATGTTGCTTCTCCAAGATCTAAACGTGCTTGCTCCAGCTGTGCTTGCGCTTGCTGAACCCGCCCATCGGTGGCTTTACCATCCCAGATATCCCAACTGGATTGAACTCCAAGCGTCCATCCATCACGGGAATCATTAAAACTACTCGATGATATGGACTTATTAAATTGATAAGAACCTACCAAATCAACCGATGGTCGCTTTCCTGCTCTTTCAATCATGACTCCCTCTTCCCGTGCGCTGGATATGAGTTCCAATTGCTGCAATTCGGGGCGGTTGGTTTTCGCCGTTTCGATAGCCGTCATTAAATTCACAGAATTGGGCTCGAAGTCCAAAGTCCCAACAAAAGTCGGCACCTTGTCCAAGTCATCAATGTAGACGCCAGAGAAGCCGAGTAGTTGACGTAGTTCTTCAATGGCAATCTTGAACCCATTGCGGGCTCGAATCAATTCGGGTTGAGCATTGGCCAATTCGACTTCGGATCGCAGGACTTCAAACTGAGACACCGCTCCGGCCTCGAATCGGTTATTGGAGTCCTGAAGTTGATCTTCGAGCAACTGGATATTTTTCTCCTGCACTGAAATTTTCTCACGGGCTAACAAGACATCGTAGAATCCAGCTGAAACGAGGAAAACCGCTTGACTTATTGTAGCCTTAAGATCAAAGATCACTGATTGCTTTAAATAGTCCTGAGCGCGTAGCGCAGCTCTCACTCCCCCCCCCGTATACAATGCTTGTTTAACATCGAGCGAAACTCGCCAATCATTATTGGTTGGAGAAAAGAACTGGCTGGGTTCAGAGAGCCCCGAGTCCAATTCCGTATAGCTGGCATTGACACTTACGTTTGGCAGAGCGCGTGACCGTACTTCCACAATCAAGCCATCCTGTTCCTTGATACGCTGCTGTGCCTGCCGAATGGCAAAGTTATTCTCCAAGGCATAAGACAGTGCAGTTGGAAGATCCAAGGTTTCCGGAATAGCAACTGGAGTTTGAGCCGGTAGAGAGCCAACAAAAAGGATGACTGCTATTTTTAAAATCCACTTCATGATACTGGAGCCCCTTCCTCATGAATAGAAAAACGAGGCTTACCGTGATGATCTTTGGCAAGAAACATGTAAACACTGGGTATGACAAGCAGGGTAAAGAAGGTACCAATTGCCATTCCACCAACCAGGACAAGGCCTATACTATTTCGTGCTTCGGCACCCGGTCCAGTTACAAGGACTAATGGAAAGTGGCCGCAGATAGTTGCTGTGCTTGTCATGAGCACCGGCCTAAGGCGTGTAAGCGCACCTTCTTTGATAGCTGACAATTTATCGAGCCCTTCCCGCTGAAGCTCATTAGCAAACTCCACAATAAGAATCCCATTCTTAGCTACGATTCCGATTAGCGTTACCAATCCCACTTGAGAATAAATATTAAAGGTCGTTGTAAATGGATCCGTCCAATACGACAGGTTCGGATTGAGCATTTTCAGGAACATAAAAATAACGGCCCCAAACATAGCTAGCGGAACCGACCCGAGAAGAATAATGAACGGATCCCGAAAGCTGTTAAACTGAGCAGCCAGGACCAAGAATATCAATACAATCGCCAAACCAAAATTTGAGAAGAACTTGCTTCCTTCAACCCTCAATTGTCTCGACTCACCCGTGTAGTCTATGTTGTAGCCTTGAGGCAGTATCTTACCTGCTTCGGTTTCAAGGAATGTGAGCGCATCATCCACAGTAGTAATAGACACGCCACTTATCTTAACGGCATTGAATTGCTGAAAGCGGTTTAAAGTTCGGGGAATCGTATTGTGCTGGATTGTCGCGATTGAACTTAGCGGTATCGTAGTTCCATTCGGGCCCGTCACATAAATAGAAAGCAACTGTTCCGACGTGAGTCTTTCGGACCGTTTGATTTGAGGAATCACCTTGTAACTTCTTCCATCGATATTGAATCGGTTCACGTAGTTTCCTCCAAACATTGCCGAGAGATCATTCCCAACGTCTGCCAAATTCAATCCGAGTGCTGCAACCTTATCACGATCGATAATTAATTCTGCCTCAGGTTTATCTATTTTAAGATTAATGAGTGGAGGGAATGCGAACTTCCCACTCTGAGCCGCCTTCTGCACAATTTCTTCAGCGAATCCTAAAATAACCGCTGTGTCCGCAGTAGATGTGATAACGAATTCGACTGGAAATTGACTTCCTCCCGGTAAAGCACTTGGAGTGATACTGAGGACCCTTACTCCGGGGATCCTCGACATTTGCTGCTGAACTTCGGGAAGGATCTCAAAGACAGATCGCTCTCGCTCATCCCAAGGCTTCAGGATCATGCCTCCGAATCCAGAATTAGGTTGAGTCTGCTGGAAGGTAAAATCCGTTTCGGGGAACGATAGCCAGATACGATTCACTTCATCAGCGGATATATTCGTTTGCTCGATGGTCGAATTGGAAGGCGTGTCCAAAATGCCAAAAACAACACCAATATCTTCAGATGGCGCCAACTCCTTGGCCAAAATTAAAAACATCGGAATCGTAAATAGAGTCAAAGAGATCCATACAACGTAAACGAAGGGCCGCGAAGCCAAGGTGCTATTGAGAATGCCAGAGTAGAATCGAGTAATCTTTTCAAACCCATGGTTAATCTTACGCTTTAACCAACCATCTTGTGAGCTTGGCTTAAGTAATCCTGAAGCCATCACGGGAGATAGAGTTAATGCCACAAAGCCAGAAATCAAAATAGCACCGGTAAGCGTAAACGCAAATTCCTTAAAGAGGGATCCCGTCAGACCGCCCTGGAAACCGATGGGAGCATAGACGGCTGCCAATGTGAGTGTCATCGCGATGATGGGACCAACCAGTTCTCGCACGCCATCAATCGCAGCATCCAATGGAGATTTTCCACGCCGCAAGTTTCGATCGACATTCTCAACTACGACAATGGCATCATCAACCACAAGCCCGACAGATAGCACGATCGCCAACAAGGTGAGCAGGTTAATCGAAAACCCAAACACCTGCATAAGAAACACCGAGCCGATTAACGAAACCGGAATAGCAACCACTGGGACAAGAACAGAGCGCAAAGAACCGAGAAACAGAAAGATTACGAGGACAACAATCACCAATGTCTCGACCAAGGTTGTCACCACTTCGGAGATCGCATTGCGAATGTATTCCGTCGAATCGTAATTCACCAATGCTTCCATTCCAACTGGCAAATCTTTCTGAAGAGCTTCCATCTCATCAATGACATCAGCGATCACATCGAGCGAATTAGCATCCGGTAAAACAAAGATCCCCATGGAGGTAGCTCTGTTTCCTGAAAAGCGAGCATCCGAATCATAGTTTTCGGAACCAAGCACCACATCCGCGATATCCTCCAATCTTACGATTGTATTCCCCTCTTGCTTAACAACTAACTTTTGAAATTCCTCAATCGTTTGCAGATCGGTATTGGTGGTCAGATCTATAGAGATCAAGGCACCTTTGGTTGAACCGGGAGCTGCCAAGATATTGTTGGCCGCAACTGCCTGCCTCACTTGCGCCGGACTGAGATTAAATGCAGCCAGCCGTTCAGGCTTAAGCCAGATGCGAGCGGCAAAGGTTCTGGCTCCAAGGATTTGTGCTCGTTGAACACCGACGATCGCTGACAAACGAGGTTGAACAACACGAATAAGATAATCCGTGATCTCGTTTTGAGCCATGTTCTCTGAAGTGAACGAAAGGTAACAGGATGCAAACTGACTATCAGCCGTAGTCATGTTGATGATCGGAACCTCAGCTGACGGAGGAAGATCATTCCTGACCCGGTCTATCTTGGAGCTAATTTCGGCCAAAGCGTCGTTGCCATCGTAGTTTAGCTCTAAGCGAATGGTTATCGTAGAAATCCCTTGAGCGCTGATTGACTCGATGTAGTCAATGCCACCAGCCTCGGCAATGGCCTGTTCGAGTGGAGTCGTTATAAACCCTCTGACCAACTCTGCACTAGCCCCAACGTAAACCGTACTAACCGTAACAACGGCATTTTCGTTTTTGGGATACTCCCGCAAATTCAAAGAGCTCACAGCCTGAATACCGGCAATGATAATCACCAGGTTTACGACTATAGCCAATACCGGGCGCCTAATAAATATCTCAGTAAAGGACTTCATCAAATGATCATTGATAGCCAAACAGGCTTAAGCGTCTTCCGGATCAGGCTTGAGTTGAGGGTCGGTATTGAGCTCGTTATTCAACGCCACTTTCGCTCCTTGCCTCAGTTTAAATGCCCCTGTTGAAACGATAATGCTTCCAGGTTCGATGTCAGAAATGATGGAAACAAAATCCCCTCTCGCTTCGCCCACCTGAACAAAGGTCTGGTCGACGGTCATCTCTCCCTCTTTTTCGTTTATGACAAAAACCGAATCACCATAAGATGCGTAAAGTATACTAGTGGCAGGTACCACCTTCTTTAGTTGCGTATCAGGCAAAACGACAGACACCGTGGCGAACATCCCAGGCAATAACTTTTCGTCCGAATTTTCCAAGGTAGCTTGCAGAGTAATTGTCCTCGTCTCGGCACTCACACTCGGGTCAACCGCTGTTAGCTTTCCTGCAAATACCTCTTCAGGATAAGCATCTACGTGGAGTTCAACTGCTAGGCCGTCCTTCACTTTTGAAATCGACTGTTGAGGAAGCGAGAAATTTACGAAGATAGGATCCAGCGATTGCAGAGAGACAATGGGATTTCCATTGTTTAGGAATTGCCCGAGATCAACTTGTCGAATTCCAAGCCGGCCATCAAATGGAGCCAGTATTTGCTTTTTCTCTATAACAGCCTGGAGATTTTCAACTTGGGCATTTGCAGCAAGTTGTGCGGCATTCGCGGCATCAAGCTCCGCCTCAGGCACTGTTCTGCTTTCAAATAACTTTCTCGCCCGCACAAGGTTTGTTTCAGTGAGCTTTGCTTCGGCCTTGGCGGCGGCCAACTGAGCTTCTTCTGTCGTCGTATCCAGCTCGACAAGCAATTGCCCCTGGGTAACCACCTCGCCTGATTCAAAATGTAATTTCGAAATCTTTCCAGCAGCTTCAGTGGTGACAGTCACTCCTTGAACAGCGGCAAGCGATCCAATTGCATCCAATGTTTGAACCCAACGACTCTCCGTTACCGGTGCACTCGTCACGAACTCAGGGGGAAGCTGAAAATCAGCACCCGCGTCGCCCATAGCTTTAAACTGAAAACCCTTGATAGCTACGAGACTACCTATGATCGCAACCAGGACTATGAGGGTAATGAGGATCTTCTTAGACATTTCTAGTATAAAAGGGTTCTAAACGTAGCCGATGACCCAAATGATTACAGAGTAACAGCTAGGTTTATGATACAATTTGCTGGGATGATGGACC
>CALJGU010000226.1 GCA_938075565.1 uncultured Opitutales bacterium
CCCTACCATTTTGGATGGTAACTGAATTCGGATAATTGCGTGCTAGACCTTTCGAACTTCAAACCGCTAGATTAGATGTCTCAATGAACCCTAAGTTTTTCTTTATACTCCCCATTCTTCTTTTATCTCTGTCCGCTTCCCTTTTCGGCAATGAACTCCCTGAGTTGGACCGCTTTGGCGGTTTCAAAGACATTCAGCTAAAAGCCACCGGTTTCTTCCGGGTGGATAAAGTGAACGGACGCCATTGTTTTGTCACTCCCGACGGGCATCCCTACGTGGCGATTGGAGCTAACCACATTGGTAAGTTTCTCCAGGACGATTCCCAAAACGGGGAGATCCTGGCTCGCTTCAAGGGCAATGAAGAGAAAGCCGCTGAGTTTCTTTTCCAGGCGGCACGCGATATGGCTCTGAATGCTGGAGAGGCATATGCCCCCATCGACCCCAGATTGGCCAAGCGGATGCCCTACGTCCTGAACGTTACCTTTCCGGCCAAAGGCAAAGTGCAATTCGATATTTTCGACCCCGAAGTGAAGCGGGCTTTCTGGGACAGTGTTGTTGAGCAAGTAACTCCAGTTAAAGACGACTCCTTCCTTTTGGGAATCGCCTGTCCTGACTTGCCTGTTTGGGATGATAAACGGGCCGACTACTTTGAGGGCTTACCCGAAGGATCACCGGGTCGCTTGATCTTCGATCACTATTTCCCCGATCGGCAGAAGGAGTTAGTCAAGAAGAGACCCAAGGCTAGGAATCAGAAAAAGGAAGAACAGTTTCTCGGTCTCGTAGCGGACACCTTGTATCGCATTGTCAGTGGTGCGGTCGATCACGCTACTCCTGATCACCTTTTCTTTGGAGAGCGCTTTCAGCTGCGCAGTGATCTTTCTGATCCGGTCATTGCGGCGGTAGGGAAATACGTGGATGTGTTTTGCTCGCAGGCCTTAATTCGTTCCCCACAACGACCACCTGAGTGGCAACTCTTTCAACCGGACGGTTGGGCCCATGAGTACAAAGTAACGGGTCGTCCGATTATGATTATTGATTGGGCCGCTCCTTTCAGCCTCGATCATCCTTACGAAGTCGATACCGCCATGATCAAGCCGGAGGAAGAAGCAACTCGCGAAACAAACCAGTTTCTCATCGATTCGTTCGAGCAGCCTTACATCATCGGGAACTTCAAATGCCAGTTGATTGGTAGCCATGGCAACGATCGGAAGTTCCCGCCGGGTCGAATGAAGCGGACCTATTTGAAGGACGATGGATCACCGTGGCCTATTCGGACCGAGGAGACGCGCAAAGCGCATATCCAGGTATTGAATACTGTCTATCAAGATTTGAAAGATAGGTAGTCTATGAAAAAGATCTATCTTCTTACTTTCGGGTTATGCATCTTGAGCTCTTTGCTCGTTGGACAAGCGGTTGTGACTCCGAAAGAAGTGATTTCATTTCTCGACGATCCTGCATTCGACAATTGGACGTATCACCTGAATCCTGAACGGTCGCTTTCGAACAAACGTGAGGACCTTTGGTCTATTAACGAGGAGGGTGTGTTGCATGGAACAGGTAAGGCGTGGGGGCTTATTAGGACCAACACAACTTATCGCGACTACCGTTTGGTCATGGAATACAAGTGGGGAGAGCATACTTATGGCTATGGAGCCGACCGTGCCCGGGGCAGTGCTCTTTTTATTCATGCAGATGAGAAAGATACTTCCTACGGTAGCACTTGGCCTAATACGATCATCGTGAAGGTTAAAGAGGGTGGGACTGGCGATATTCTAGTTACCGCTTATACGGATCAGGAAGGTGTGAAAGCACCCACTCAAATTACTGCTAAGGTTCGTTCCAACTCTGGTGGCAGAACGGTTTGGTCTCCAGATGGCCAAATTAATACTTATCCTACTGGAGACCGGGCTGTCTCACGTGTGGGTTGGCAACATCGTGATCCAGAGTTTTCCGATTTTAGGGGATTTCGAGGAGAGAAGGATATTGAAAATCCTGTGGGTGAATGGAATCGCATCGAGATCATCTGTCGGGGCGATACGATTCGGGTTCTGTTAAACGGTACGATGGTCAATGAGAGTGCAAATGCCAATCCCTTTGAAGGCTTTATCGGTCTGCAATCCCAACTTGCCGAACTCTGGGTTCGGCGCTGGGAGCTTTGGCCACTCGATCAATATACTGAAGTCTGGGAACCGGTGGTAGCCTCAAGCAATACCTGCATCTCCGAAACGGGTGCGAGTCCTTTACCCAGGCAGCTTCCTTGGTCCCCTGAACAGTCTCAAGCGGCTTGGCAAATAGATGGTGATTATGAAATCGAGCTCATCGCCGCGGAGCCGGTGGTCCGGGATCCAGTGGATGTAGTCTGGGATGAGAAGGGGCGCATGTATGTGGCCGAAATGGGTGACTATCCTTTGCCAACCGAAACGGGTCCTTTGATGTCCCGTATTCGATTGCTTTCAGATGAAGACGGCGATGGCCGTATGGACAAAGCCACTACTTGGGCCGATCACCTGGATCATGTGCAGGGTATGCTTCCTATGGATGGTGGGCTTTTAATTACCACGCGCGTCGCGATTATGTTCTTGAGAGACAACGACGGTGACGGGGTGGCTGACGAAAAACGATCTCTGTTTACCTCCAATGAACCGCGTCACAATCAGTTGCAGGTTTCCTCACCCCGCTGGGGATTGGATAACATGGTTTACCTGAATAATGGCCTCGAAGGTACTGAGATCTATCCGAGCGAATCGCCGTCGGAGACGACTCAGTTTCGCGGTCGTGATTTGCGATACGATCCCCGCACAAATAAAATAGGTGTTACCACCGGTCGGGGGCAGTTTGGTGGATCCCTGGATGATTGGGGGCGACGGTTCTTTTCAACCAATCGTAATCCCATCATTCACCCGGTCATGCCAGTCGAAGCCTTGGAGCGAAATCCTGCCGCCGGCATTTCGTCAGGCTATGAGGACATTCAAGCTCAGGCCTCTCCTATCTATCCAATCAATATCAGCCATACGACCAGTTCCGCTCATTTGGGAACACATACCGCGGCATGCGGACTCGGTGTTTATCGTGGGCACTTAATGCCTGATTTGCTCGGAAACATTTTTGTATGCGATCCGACGGGGCAACTTGTGACTCGCAACCGACTGGTCCCGAAGGGTGCTAGTTTTTCTGCAGAGCGGGTAGGGGATCGAAAAGATTTTCTGGCTTCCTCCGACGAGTGGACACGTCCGGTTCAAATTCGGAATGGACCTGATGGAGCGCTCTATATTGTCGACATGTATCGGCGCTTTATCGACCACGCCAAATTCTTTCCTGAGGATTTTAAAGAAACCAACTACCTCCGCGCTGGGCTTGACCACGGACGCATTTGGCGGCTGCTTCCCAAAGGCAAAAACTCTAAAGGGATTAATCCTCTGCCTCAGGCGAATTCCGAATTGGTTAAACTCCTGGAAAGTCCGAACGGCTGGCAACGTATCCATGCTCAGCGGCTTCTGGTTGAACGTAATGCCAAGGAGGTCGTTCCTGAAATTACTGCTGTCTTTGAAACGTCCTCTTCAGCTCGAGGCCGACTCCATGCCTTATGGACTCTGTTTGGTTTGGGCTCTATTTCCAATGAACAGGTTGCGGCTGCTCTCGCAGACTCTGAACCACGAGTGATCGAGAATGCCATCCGTCTGGCAAATCCAGTTATTCATTCTTATCGCTTGCTTCAATTGGCTACCGGTTCTCCATCCCGCCATAGTTTTCTCGCAACTTTAGCTCTGGGGTCTGCCAATGCGAATGCTTCTGTATTTCACGATGTGGCTCTGAAGTCACTGATCATGGGTAGTCTGACTGATCCCTGGATTCGTAAAGCGATTCTCTCATCAGCGAATCCTCAATCTGCTGATATATTGGTCGCCATGCTCGGCAGTCGAAATGCCCTCGATCAATTAGGAGGCAATGAAGTTTCGAATTTTGTTAGAGAGTTTTCGGCAGAAACAGCCGCGCGTGGTGATGCCCATGGCTTGAGTGCAATTGCAGCTCTTGTAGTGGATGGAAACCCGCGTCCGACGGATGCCCCTATAATAACGGGATTTTCGCAGGGACTCAAACGCAGCTCTCTCAGTAGTAGGTCGATCGCAGCTTTGTTGAAGGCGCCACCTGCTCCTTTGACTCAAAGTAACCTTTCCGGAATTCAAGCCGCCATTGAGTCTGCAAGCACCAAAGCCATGGATCGAAGCCTGCCGACCGATGAGCGTTTGGCAGCATTGTCTCTGGTTCGGGAGCTGGGAACAGAAACCATCTTAGAGGTTGCACAGAATTTGATAGTGCAATCCGAGCCACCAGAGATTCAGACTTTGGTCTGTCGTTTGCTATCGGGGGTCAATCGAAAGGAAGCGGCCCAGTTTTACTTCCGGGAGTGGGATGTTCTGGGCCCGATTCCTCTCCGGGCTGCTTTGGAAACCATCAGCACCAATGATGAAACGGCGTTTGAGCTCTTAAAACGCATGAAGCGAGGAGAGATCAACCCGGCTGTCATGCCTGCGTTCCAACGTTGGCGCATGCATCGTCGTGAGAATAAAGAAATTGTAGCACTGGCCTACGAGTTATTTGGCGCGATTGATGAGGATCGAGCCAAGGTGATCACCGATTATTCAGCTGCCTTGGATGAGTTGGTAGGTGATCCTGAAAAAGGTAGGGTAGTATTTGAAAAAGCAGCGTGTAGCACCTGTCATCGTATCGGAGATTTGGGAGTAGATGTCGGTCCGACTCTCGTGGATGTGCGTTTCAAACTAACCGATGCACTGCTCTCCGATATTCTGGATCCTAATCGTGCGGTAGAGCAGCGTTGGGCGCTTTATACCGCGGAGACCAAGGACGGTCAGACATTCTCGGGGCTCATTGCTTCTGAAACGGCCGCTACTCTTGAAATGAAAATAGCTGGAGGGCATACGGAAATAATTTCGCGCAATCAATTGTCCAAACTTGAAACCCAGGGTCAGTCATTGATGCCAGTCGGGCTGGAAGGCGTCATCAGCCAATCCGACATGGCGGATCTCATTGCATTTTTAACTCAACGATGAACCTCCTGTTTAGACTCATTTTTCTAGTATGCGCACTTAGCGTATCTATCGGTCAAATACACGCTTCACTTCGCGCAGGGGCCGCATCCAGTAACATTACGCCACACCTTGGGATCGCATTGGATGGAACCATCTCAATTAATGGTCCAGCGGTTGAAGTGCATGATGAACTTCATGCTCGTTGTCTGGTCTTGGACGATGGGGAGCAACGCCTGGCAATCGTCGTTTGTGACAATACCATGATTGATCGATCTATATTGGATCGCGCAAAACAACTTGTTGAAGAACGGTGTGGGCTACCTGCGAACAGAATTCTCATTTCAGCCACCCACTCGCATGCAGCCCCCAGAGTGGTTCCTGGACTCCATAGCAATCCACTCAACCACGATTACGAAACATTTTTAGTTCGTCGTATTGCCGACGGCGTGCAGCAAGCTATTGCCAATCTGTCGCCTGCCCAAATTGGTTGGGCTCAATTCGATAAGCCTGAGTTTGTCCACAACCGTCGCTGGTTTATAGAAGAGGGAAGCAAGTTGGGAAATCCTTTTGGCAAGTCTGGAGATCAAGTGAAGATGAATGCGCGAGGCGAAGGACTCGTCAAACCAGCTGGTCCGGTAGACCCGGAAGTGTTTATTTTGTCGGTTCAGCATCCAGACGGACGACCAATGGCTTTGCTCGCCAATTACGGAACGCATTATGTCGGCGGCTACGAACGTGGGCACATCAGTGCTGACTATTTTGGCTTATTCTCAAAACGTATGGAAACGTTGCTGGGAGAAAACGACCCTCGCAGCGATCGGCCTCCCTTCGTCGCCATGATGTCCAATGGAACCAGTGGCGATGTTCGTTCCAGTGATTTAGGAAAAAGCAACCCGGTGGCACCGTGGGAGCTAATGAACATTGTCGCGGAGAGTATCGCCAAGGATGTATTTAGTACGTACCCTGATATTAAACACCGGGAAGATGCATCCCTGGATATGACCGAGGCAAAACATTCACTCGGCGTTCGAAAACCGTCAGCGAAGCAAATAGCCTGGGCCGAGAGAGTTTGGGATAACTATCAGAACAACCCCGACCAGAAATTTGGTGGAAGTACCAACCCCATTGTTTACGCACGGGAGACATTGGCGCTGGCCGACTATCCGGACAAAAGAGAAATCATCCTCCAGGCCATACGCATTGGAGACTTGTCGATTGTGTCGTCTCCTTGCGAAACCTTTGCCGAAACCGGTTTAGCGATTAAACGACGCAGTCCATTTAAAGACACCTTCACTATCGAGTTGGCTAATGGAGCGGACGGATATCTTCCCACAATCGAACAACACGGCTACGGTGGATATGAAACCTGGCCAGCCCGCTCGAGTCTTCTCGAGGTAACCGCTGAACGGAAGATCCGGTCGACTCTGTTGGATATGTTAAATCAATTGAAAGCTGAACAATGAAAAAGTTAACCGAAGGTTGTAGCCATGGTGGTGACACCATGGACCGAATGAACTTTAGATCTCCCAATGATCATTGGCTTCACAGCCAATGCTACGTTTTCTTTTTTGCCTTCTTGTCGATATTGCCCCTTTCATTCGCCGACGACCCCACCTTCCGCGCCGGCGCCTACGCCATCGACGTCACTCCCCAGCACTACCCTGTACCCATGGTGGGAAGTATGACTCCCAAGTTCGCTCATTCGGCTCACGATCCACTGCATGCTCGCTGTCAGGTTTTAGACGATGGAGAAACGCAAATTGCGTTTGTAATCGTGGATAGTTGCCTGATTCCCAGGGATGTATGGGATGCGGCTAAAGCACGGGCTCATAAAGCAACGGGCATTCCAGTTTCAAACATCCTGGGAGCGGCTACTCATACCCACACGGCAGTCTGTGTGTCCGCAGCCTTCCAAAGTTTGCCCGATCAGGACTATATCGAATTTCTTAAAGACAGAATAGCGAAAGGTATCGAGGCAGCGCAGAATCGTATGAAGCCAGGTCGTATTGGTTACGCCGTCGGTAACAATCCGCAACAAGTCTATAATCGCCGTTGGTATATGGCGAGCGACTATAAGTTAGATGATCCTTTAGGTCACGGGAAGGATCAGGTTCGCATGAACCCGCCTGCTGGAGAGTCTGTCCTGGTTAAGCCGGCTGGACCCATTGATCCAGAAGTATCAGTTCTCGCGGTACAATCCTTGGATGGTGCGCCATTAGCACTATTGACCAATTATAGTTTGCATTATGTGGGAGGTCTTCCACCTGAAACCTTGTCTGCTGATTACTTCGGAGAATTTGCAAAACAAGTCGGTCATCTGGTGGGTGCAGATGAAGCGTCTGAATTTGTCGGTATCATGACCAACGGCACAAGCGGTGATATCAACAATATCAACTTCTTTGAGCCACGGGATCGAAAACCGCCCTTTGAACAAATCCAATTGGTAGCCGCTACGGTTGCCCAGTCAGCGAAATTGGCCTACGACCGAATCGACTTTCAGGATTGGATGCCATTGGAGATGGTGGAAGAGGAGATAGAGTTGGGCGTGCGCAAACCCACTGAGGCCGAGGCAAAAAAAGCGCGCGAACGCTTGGCTTCGGCAGGTGAAGGTCCGTATACCGATCGAGTGCTTATCTACGCTAACGAATCGGTGAAGTTACTCGATTATCCCGATACGGTTAAAGTGAAACTCCAGGCGCTACGGATAGGTGACCTTGGAATTGCGGCCACGCCAACCGAAACTTTTGTCGAAACCGGATTGGCCATTAAAAAAATAAGTCCACTAAAACCGACCTTCGTCATTGAACTGGCCAACGGTTATAATGGCTACATTCCTACCGTTGAACAACACACGCTCGGTGGCTACGAAACTTGGCGCGCCAGATCCAGTTACCTGGCGGTAAATGCCGAACCAAAAGTGAGGCGGACCTTGTTGAATCTGCTTAGGGAAATCTCTGATCAATAATTTATCATTATGAATTTTCTAACACGCTCACTCCTCCTTATTTTGGCTTTTTTATTTTCATCCCTTTCGGCCGCCAAGCCTATCGTTTGGAACCTTTGGCCCGGCGAAGCTCCAGGAGAGAAGGAAGTTCTTCCACCTGAATCGGATCGGACAAAAGAAGGGGACAAGCTCGTAGCAGGAAAACGATTAATTCGTTTGCAAAGCGTCTCGGTGCCCACGCTGACAATTTATAAACCTGATTCGAAGAACGATACGGGGGCATCCTTAATTATAGCGCCAGGTGGGGGTCATAACATCCTGGCTTGGGACCTTGAGGGTACAGAGGTCGCCGAGTGGGCCAATTCGATTGGTTTGACCGCTATCGTGCTTAAATACCGGGTACCTGGACGAGCTCGCAATCCTGACAAGACCTGGTTTGCTGCTGCACAAGATGGACAACGTGCCATGAGTCTAGTTCGAGGTCGTGCTGATGAACTTGGTATCGATCCGGATCGTATTGGAATTATGGGTTTTTCGGCTGGGGGAACGCCTGTGAAATCCACTGCACTTTCCGCTCAACGGCTTTATGATCCAGTCTATGACTTCGACAAGATTAGCTTCCGTCCTGCCTTCGCGGCTCCCATCTATTCCGGTGGTGTTCCCGAGGATGCCTATTTTTCTGAATCTTGTCCGCCCTTCTTCATAGTGATAGCCCATGACGATAAGGACAGATCTATTGCCATGGCCGAACTCTATATCGCTCCGAAGAAAGCGAACATTTCCGCCGAAATGCATATCTACAGCGAAGGTGGCCATGGCTACGGTCTACGCCGCACTGAGCAACCGGTTACCAGCTGGACTGATCGCATGGAGGATTGGCTGCAGGTAAATGCTTTCCTGGAGAAAAGGTAGGCTCATTTTTCGCAATTGACCTAATGGGTATAACGTGTTGCGTTATGGATGATGAATTCGATAACTCCAGGTGAGATTCTGAAAGAAGAATACATGGATCCTTTAGGGCTTTCTCAAAATGCCTTAGGCCGTGCTTTGGGTGTTTCTCCTCGGGCTATCAATGAAATTGTTCATGGTAAGCGCAGGGTCACAGTGGCAATGTCCATTCGACTAGGGACTTATTTCAAACAGAGTGCTCAATTCTGGATCAACATCCAAACAGAGTGCGATCTTCGACAAACCCGAAAAGATCATCCCTCGCTTGCTTCCGATATTAAGCCGTTTGAGGCGGTTGCAGAATCGGATGGCTCGTATGGAGCATGATACAGTCGTTTGCCGATAAGGAAACGCAGAAGCTTTGGAATACCGAGAAGTCTCGAAAGTATAACAGCATTTCACGACCGGCACTGCGTAAGCTGATTCAGTTGCATGCGGCTGTAGTTCTGGAGGATCTCAGATTTCCTCCTGGAAACCACCTAGAACAACTTATCGGAGATCGAAAAGGTCAGCATTCGATCAGGATCAATCAACAATTTCGGATATGTTTCAAGTGGACGGAAGCTGGTCCGGGTGAGGTCGAGATTGTGGACTACCATTGATCTTTCACTCCGGTGCCTTCCAGCTGAACGGGAGTTCCGCGTTTGGGTAGGCCCAGTTATTAAAAGCGGTAGGCGATGGCTTTCCGAAAAACTGAAGATCTGCAAAGTTGAGCAGGGTGGTCCAGTCTTCGATATTCTGGGCGTGGCCGCCCTCGCGCCAATGAAGAGCTATTTTGTCCCCGGCATTCATCCACTCGTAGACGACTTCAGTGGCATGATGGGTGAGTTCAGTTCCGTAAGGATTGGCGTGGTAATCCTTGCGCGCATGGCAGTTTAGAAAGGCTCTGGGTGCTACCAGCACGCGAGAAAAGTGAGAGTCGAAAGGCAAGCGGTCTTCTTTGTCGGCGAAAGTAAAATAACCGGGTGCAAACCAACGCTCATTCTTTCCAATATGACTTTTGATACTTTGAGGGCGTTGGCCTTCTTCAAAATAACGGTAGCTACCGGTTCCTCCGGTGCCTGATGAATTGGGTGCTGTGATGGTGACCCGTTCATCGAAGATGCCAGCACACAAGGCCGCTTTTCCTCCACGAGAATGTCCGGTGGCTACCACCTTGCTCATATCGACCAAGTCAACTTGATCCAGTGCATCGAGCACGACTCCGTGGGCCCAGCCCCATACGGCCAACGCTCGCCAGCTATATTCTGGATAGAGTGGATACACCTCGGCGCTCCGATCAATTCCTCGCGCATCTGTTGCAAATGCTTCTCGTTCAAAACGGCAAAGCAGGTAACCCCGTCGAACGGCTTCTGCTCCTGCAAATTGGGTGTCCTCATCGAGCTCCTCGTCAAAGTCTACCCGGTCGTTCTTGATGATGGTTGGGTAGCGCTTGTTGGCTTTGGGCCTTACGACTACCAGTTTGGAACTGGCCGAAAGACCGTTGCGCCGAATTGTAAGTGTGTAAGTCTCTCGGAGCCCTTTCCCATCTAGCACAGCTATTGAATCATGCTTCTCTACTTCAACTTTTTGGGGCAGGGGAGGAACGGTTCCGTAGAGGTAGTGTTCAAGCATCGCCCGAATGTACTTCTTTTGTTCTTTCCAATCTTCGAGTGTCTCCACTCGACGCCCGTCCTCCATTATGAACGGATCCGGCATGCTTGGCTGAACGGGTAGGTCATCAGCCTCCATGAAATTATATGCGACCGCGGACAAGGGGAGTACTGCTAGTAACGATATCCCTAATAAAATGCTGTTTCTCTTCATCTTATTGCGACTCTTGAACTTCATTTCCTGCCTTCCGACTCTTTTCGTAAAAGCAACCGATCCCGGTTACCGCCAAGGTAATTGCCACCACTATATTGATCAGCGACAAAAACTGCCAATGCCAGTATTGCGCCACAGGTACGCCGAGGGTGGCTCCCATATAAATCGCCGTCGTGTGCCAGGGTACGAGTGGTTCAATCATCGTGCCCGCATCTTCGAGGGAGCGTGAGAGCACTTTCTTGGGAATGCCTTTTTCTTTGTAGGTCGATTGGAATGCCTCACCCACGACAAAACTTGCCGCCATTTGGTTAGACGTGATCGAGTTGATAAGGGTGGTGGAGGCGAGCGAAGATAGAATGGTTGCTGCTCGAGACTTTGCGAAACTGAATACGCGTTTTACGATGATGGGCATCGCGTCGATCTTATCAATCGAGCCGACGTAGATGAATACGATGATGGAGATGACGATGGGTTCGTTGAGCTCATAGAGTCCGCCTCGGTTAAACAAGGTGCTCATGTCTTCGGGCACGCTTGTCATCCAAACCGCCATGGAAGTATCGAATCCTTTGTAGAGCGACTGAACCGCATCTGCCATGGTGGTCTGCTGGAAAAATACCGCCAGGATGCAGGCCGCAAAGGACGACCCTACCAAGGTGGGTAGAGTGGCTTTCCGTTTGATCGATCCGTAGAGAACAATGAA
Source organism: uncultured Opitutales bacterium (assembly GCA_938075565.1). Taxonomy (GTDB): domain Bacteria; phylum Verrucomicrobiota; class Verrucomicrobiia; order Opitutales; family UBA2995; genus UBA2995. The sequence goes on from CALJGU010000226.1 coordinate 11,447, forward strand.
CACAGGCAACAGCAGAAGGATGTTAAAGTTAAACATCTCCTTAATGCCTCCCAGGATCACGGCGGTTTGAGCAATCGCTTCCGGGGACGATTCCACCGGGTATACAAACCCCAGCACAAAATAAAGACTGCCAGCCATCAATGCCGAGGGAATCGTTGTAAACATCATCGAGTGGATGTGTTCAAACAACGGCACCTCCACTGCCAGCGCTGCCACGTTCGTCGTATCAGAAAGTGGTGACATCTTATCTCCGAAAAACGCGCCTCCGATAACTGCGCCTGCTGTAATCGGTAAATTGGCATCCACCGTAATGGCCACGCCCATCAAAACCAAACCGACGGTTCCGGCTGATCCCCAGGAGGTGCCAGTCAAGGTCGAGAAAATCGCAGCCACCACAAACGCGATCACATACAGGAAATCCGGGTGAATGATTTTAATGCCATAGTAGACCAACATCGGAATGGTCCCGGCCGCGATCCAGCTACCGATGATCATCCCGATCGAAAAGAGAATGAAAATCGTCGGAAATGCCCGGGCGAGTTTCTTCACAACCGAATCCTGAATTTCCAACCAGGAGTAGCCTAGATAGCCCAGTTGAGAAATTGCCAAGACGGCAGCCGAAAGAAACACGATTTCCAAAGGAAAGGCTGAAAGCCCTTGGACCATGGGGCGAATGATCAGTCCGTAAACCAGTAAGACAATCAGCCCGGCAACTGGGAATAGAGCTTGGAGAAAGGTGACAGGTTTATGGGCTTCACGGGTCATATAGTCGTTTAGAGAAGATCGAGTTTGGCGGTCTACTAGTAACAGACCTTATTTCGGTAATGTGACTGCCGCTCCCTCAAATGTGAAGGGCTAAAACCTGAAGGCGCTTTTTGATCGATGTCAGCGGGTCAGGGTATCACCGAACTCGCGGAAGAACATGAACAGTATAATCGCACTTCCCAGGAAACTACCGAGGGCCAGCTCCATCGCTTGTCCCAAGTTGAACTGCGTTCCGAGGTAGACGAGTAGCACCGAGGTAAGCAGGCAAATGCCAAAGGACATCGTTGCCGACAAACTGACCACAGGTTCCAGTCGTTCCCGCAGGTCACGAGCTTCCTTAAAGTAATAACGGGAAAACAGGATGAATAGGATCATGGCTACGAAACCTTGATCGTCGAGGGGAGGTCGGACGAGGAAGGCATCATACAAACCATGGGCTACAATCGCTATGCCGAAGATATAGAGAAAATCATTCAGCGAATAGGCCCGAGTTCCCAGACCGCGACAGAGGAAAAGGCCGCTCATGCCGGTCAATGAAATGTGCAGGAAGTTGGCCGTCAGGAATCGAGGGGTGGCTGCCGTGCCCATGGAACCACTCAGGTATCCAAAGTTTTCTGAGTAGGCGAACCCGAGTCCTACAAAACTTGCTACCATCAAAAATTCCAAATGGTAACCTCGCTTTATAAGAATGGGAACCAATGGAAGAAACATCAGTAGTTTGCACACCTCTTCCCGCAAGCCAACCGTCGCAATGTAATAGACCATGGCATGGATGACATCTGTCCCTTCGTCGATGGGAAGATGAAGATCCTCCAGCATTACCCAGATTAAGGTGGGGGTGGTGCTCAAGACTCCCAGCACCAGTCCGATAACGCAGAGGACCGGGGTCAATTTATCAAAGCGTGTTACCTGACACAGTTGCAGTAGAATGATGCCCCAAACCACCATGGCGATGGTTGCCAGGATAAAGCTGCTTGTGTTGGTTCGATCCACCTGTGCCAGCAGTACTGACTTTACCAGTTGGGGCCAATCTTGCTGTCGAGCTGCCAGATCTGCGCGTATCCATGGACTGAATGCATCTTTATACAGTGGATTGTCTGCCAGCTCTTTCAGCGTGTTCAGATCTCCCACATGATCGCGGTTAATTACGGCCTGCTCCCTCGCCCAATGAGCGTCCGGGAATTCTCCCTCCTTGGCAAAATGGGGATAGGCCTTGTTAAATAGATTTTCTCCACTGGCCACCTGTCCGAGGATCTGATTGGCGAAGCGGGTGGGTGGTTCTTGTGCGGCCATCATTTCCAGCTGTTCGGTTGCGCCTTCCAGGTCGGTTCCCAGCGATCTCATAAACAGCATTATGAGATCGACTTCTCTCTGGGGTAGATAGTTGGTCAGAAGTTCCTCATACCGTGGCCAATCGTTGGATGAAAGCCTTAGCCGAATGAAGGGCGTATCAATCAGCACATCTTCGCTCGTCGAGCTGCCTGATTTTAGAGCGTTCTCTACCTCCTCAAAAACAATGTCTGTAACCTGGCTGTTTTGAATGATGATCAAACCCAGGTCGGTGGGGTTCGCAGTCAGCCGGCTGCTGATCCGCCCCTGAATACTCAGGTCGCTACCAGTGGGCAGAAATTGGGCAAAGAACGCCAGAACTAGCCCAGTAACAATCGTAGCAATACCCAGTCTCCAAAGAAACGACCGACTGCGTGACAAGGCGTAGAGTTGATTCCTGAGGTTTTTCACTGTCAGCGAAATTCTGACAATTCTACTTCAAGGTCAAGGAGTGGAATGGCGGTGAGGACTATAAATGTCTGGCTACCTCCGATTCGGTCTTCGTCCAGCACGTCTGCGTGACTGACTTCTTTCCGTCTCTGCTTCGGTTTTTCCATCCTTAAGTAAAAACTCCACCAGATCGAAAAGGTCATTTCCAGGAATGAGCGTACCGTAGGCGGCCGGCATCATGGAAAAGTGGGAGGGGATTTGTTCAGAAATGGTTGCTTCGGGGATGCGATGAGTCTGGCCGCTTGGATCTGTCAGAACCACAAAGCCGTCTTCAGAGCGTGCACCGATGCCCGACACGTTGTTGCCATCCTGTGTCCGGATAGTGGTGAGCATGAAGGCCGGGTCCACATTGCGGTTGGGATCGAGGATGTCTTCCAGGATGCGTTCCGCACCATGAACCTGAATGCCGTCCAAGTTGGGGCCGAGCTTGCCGCCCTCGCGGTTGATGCTGTGGCAGACGGCACACTGTGTTTGGAACACCACCTGACCGCGGTCGGTTGAACGATCCGCTTCGTGGAATCCTTCATGCCGCGCAGCGATCAAGGCTGGGAGTTCAGCCGATGGATCGGGCAATTGATCAATCAGTGCAGTGAGCCGTGGATGGTCCTCTCCGATTTGTTGACGAATGATGGAATCGCGTAGTAGTACCGCCGAGGCTTGTCCGGATTCAATGGCACCCAGCAGGCGCTCGGTGCCTTCAGAAGTGGAACACAAGATTTGAGCCAGTGCTGTTTGGCGTGAAGCAGGTGCCAGTATGAGCTGCTCTAAAAGAATGTCGTAGGCCGTCTCGGGTTGGAGGCTGACCAGTGCCTCACTTGCTCCCAGATCCCCATAGCCTTGATCATCGGTCATGATGAGGACGACATTCGGCTTTTTCTGAGCATGGACCACGTTGCTGATCCACAACATCAATCCTATTAGCCCAATCACCCAAGGCTCGTTTTCATTCTGAAAACGAGCCTTGGGAGTTAAGTCGTTTTAATCGATCGCAAAGTGACTTCGATCCTTTTCGTTTTCTCAACGATTATTGAAGCGCGCGACGTTGTTGAAAGTCGGCTATACCTCGAAGCAGAGATTAGCTTGTTTAGGCTGCTAAGCTATCTGCTGTTACCCAGAATCAAGGGCATACCCCTCCAGCACTGTCCGGGGGGTCGTAAATTATCTCAAACCTCCATCTCGGCTTTCAGAGCCGAGATGGAGGCCGTAAAAGAGAAATTAGTCCTTCTTGACGCTTGTTGCGCAAGGACCTTTTGGGCTGTCGCCGATCTCGAAGTCAACCGAGTCGCCGTCCCGTAAATCAGAACCTTCTACTTCTGAATGGTGGACAAACAAATCTTTTCCACCTTCGTCCGGTTCTATGAAACCGAAACCTTTATCTGAATTAAACCACTTTACTTTACCCTTAGCCATAATCTTATCTTCTTATATTGATTTTTATTCGCTCTGAACCGGCAGGCCCAATGATTGTTGATCATAAGATGTGCTTACCGAGTTAGAATAAGGGTGCACAGGGCCAGTGGTTTGGGATAATTGCAATGATAAATGCTAAACTAAATTATAAAAATATCCTCCTTGCCCGGCACGAAAAGCTCCTGGTTATCAATAAACCACCGGCATGGCCGACCACTGGACGCTCCTTGAAGGACGATGATTGTGTCCAATTTCATCTAATAAAGCACTTTGGAGAAATGGTTTGGGCGGTCCATCAACTTGACGCCGACACCAGCGGTCTTTGTCTGTTCTGTTTGAGCAAATCGCTTACCACACAACTTAAAGATTTATGGGTAGATCCGCTTATGGTGAAGGAATACTACGCCATCGCCCATGGTGAGCCGGATTGGGATGCCATTGATGAGTATTCGTCGATCGGTAGCGTCGGAGAGGGTAGTTTAGGAGTTCATCCGGATGGCAAATCAGCCCACACCCATTTTAAGGTGATCGATCGCTCGAACGGATATAGCCTGATTCGAGCCCGTCTTCACACGGGTAGGACCCATCAGATCCGTATCCATCTCTCTCACCTGGGCCATCCGCTGGTCGGGGAGGGCTGGTATCGAGATCCGCCCTGCTCGCAGCATCCCAGGCAAGCCCTACACGCTCATCGCCTGCAGTTTCCCGACAATACGCTTCTCCCGACCAATACTCTCACCGCACCCATGACCCAAGATCTCATTGATCTGGCTGAGGACCTGGGGCTTAAGATGGACCTTCTCCAAGCCTAGGAACGAGTAGGTGCTTCAATAGGTTGCTTGGTTTCGAGTTTCGCGACATCACCGCATACGCGGCAGCTAATTATCATATCAATAGTCTCAAAATAGGGCATAGGGCATAGAAGTGTTACCGATGGGTTTAGATCATACCCTACAAAGAGATCTTAGGGTAGTCAGAGGACTTTTAGAAGTTTCGAGGAGCGTAACCTACCTTTCGATACATATAGGCTTCACCTTTCTTTGGCGGCCTACTAATTCTCTGAGCCTAAATGTTATACCACTCCCATTTATGAAAGACATCATCTGCCCTCATTGTAATAAAGCGTTCAAAGTCGACGAAGCGGGTTACGCTGACATTTTGAAACAGGTCCACGATAGTGAGTTCGAGGAGCAATTGCACGAGCGTCTTGTACTCGCCGAAAAGGAAAAGCTTAACGCCGTTGAGCTCGCCAAAGAAAAGGCAGCCAGCGAAATGCAAAAAGCGGCAGCGAGTAAAGACTCTGAAATTCAAACGCTGAAGGCTCAGCTCGATAAAGGTGAGGAGACTCGCAAACTAGCGGTTGCCGAGGCTCTGACTTCTGTCGAGAAGGAGCGCGATCGACTGGCGAACGAACTTAAACAGGCCAAACAAGATACCCAAACCGCCTCAGAACTGGCGGACCTTAAGCGGACAAAAGACCTTCAAGAGGCCGCGGCCAACAAAGACGCAGAGATTCAAGCGCTTAAAAACAGACTCGAATCCAATGAAGTGAATCAAAAGTTGGCGATTAAGGAAGCTCTCGACCAAATCGAGAAAGAGCGGGATTCGCTTAAGAGCAACCTCCAGCAGGCAGCGCTGGAAAAGGAACTCTTGGAAAAGTCACTCAAAGAGCGTTACGAAACCCAGATCAAGGATCGTGACGAATCCATCGAGCGTTTGCGCGACATGAAGGCGAGACTCTCCACCAAAATGGTCGGCGAAACGTTGGAGCAGCATTGCGAGACGGAGTTTAACCGCTTGCGGGCGACGGCATTTCCCAAAGCGTATTTCGAAAAAGACAACGACGCGAAAAGTGGTAGCAAAGGGGACTACATCTTCCGCGATGCGGACGACGACAATAACGAGGTCGTCTCGATCATGTTCGAGATGAAGAACGAGAGCGATACCACCGCGACGAAAAAGAAGAACGAGGACTTCCTCAAAGAACTCGACAAGGACCGCAACGAGAAAGGCTGCGAATACGCCATCCTCGTCTCGCTACTGGAGCCCCAGAGCGAGCTCTACAATTCCGGGATCGTCGATGTATCCTACCGCTACCCGAAAATGTATATCATCCGTCCGCAATTTTTCATTCCGATGATCACCCTCCTTCGGAATGCGGCGATGAACTCAATGGAATTCAAAGCCGAACTCGCTCTGGTCAAATCACAGAGCGTCGACGTGACGGAATTCGAAGATAAATTGGAAACATTTAAGACCGGCTTCGCCCGGAACTACGAGCTGGCCGGTAAAAAGTTTCAGACCGCAATCGACGAAATCGACAAGTCGATCACCCACCTGCAGAAGACCAAAGATGCCCTCCTCGGCACCGACCGTAATCTGCGCCTCGCCAACGACAAGGCGCAAGACGTCACGATCAAAAAACTTACCCGTGGCAACCCAACGATGAAAGCGAAGTTCGATGCGCTCGGCCCTAAAGAGTAGGGATTCCAATTAGCCGACAGGGCCCATACCGAGAAGGACTGAAGCTTTGCCCCCTTTTGTGGCTCCCTGAATAAGTCAAAGCTCCTCGCTGAATATTTTTTCAGTAATCTTCCAGAACTTCCCCTGCTTGCGAGCGATTAAAAATGAAGGCATTCTGAGCTGTGATTGCATTTGTAGGACTTCGCCGACCGACTTGATGTTGAGCTTCATTTCAGGTCTTTTCATGTGCGATCTCAGAAAATTGATATTAAACTTTTTAAGACTGGTTTGATTGTTGAGATAGTGAATCTCAGCGAGGTGGTGCGCATCATAATCGTAGTACTTTACCTGCAGATAAGGGGTCTCATTTTTATCGAAGCGCTCCAGCATTTCGATCGAATCGGGCGTGAGTACATGGGCGTCTTTAGAAAGCTTTGCTTGTTTGAGCTTTGTATCAGGATCAATTAGAGTATTGCCACAGCTGTGACACTCGCGGGCAGTGATATCGTTTTGAGCCGCACACTGGTCACATACCTTAAATCGAAAACGATAGCCGCAGGGCGTAAACTTGTATGTATCTGGATTTTGATGACCGCCACGACAGTTGCGGCCGAAGTGCTCGATAACATATCCATGATCGTCGACTATACCCCAGAAATCGTTCACAAAACCGCATTCAGGGCAGGTCACCTGTACGGCTACCGATTCGGAAACTGTTTTCTTGTCGCCAATCTGTGGCGTGAAAATGTTATGCCCCATCCCAGTGTAATCTAAAACAAGACAATCCTTTTTATCTGTATCCAAACGCAAGCCACGACCGATGATTTGCTGATACAAACTAATCGATTCTGTTGGACGTAGGATCGCGATCACATCGACATGCGCCGCATCGAAACCGGTCGTCAGGACAGATACATTAACCAAATACTTAAACGCTCTCTTTTTAAAATCATCAATGATCTGATCACGCTCGCTCGCCTCGGTCTCTCCCAGGATAATCCGTGCCTCCCCCTTCGGAAGATTCTCCATCACCTCTTGAGCATGCTTCACCGTGGAGCTGAAAATCATCACTCCCTGCCTCTGATAGCTATCGGTGATATCAATGATGTTTTTGATGATCAGAGGCGTCAGGCGTCTTTGTTGGTGTAGCACTTCCTCGAGTTGAGCGATCGTGTACGCCTTGCCTCCCTCGATTAACTCAGAGAAGTCATAAGACGTTACAGGAATATCTACCTTTACGGGGGGCGTAAGGTATTTGTTTCTTATCATATACTCGAGGGGCAGATCGTAGATACATTGCTTAAAGAAACGTAGCTCCTGAGTCTTCAGCTCCCCACGGATAGCGTAATTATAGATCCAGCCGAGTCCTAAGCGATAGGGGGTGGCGGTAAGGCCCAAAATGCAAATACGCTCATTGTTCAACTTCAGCCGTTTGATTACTTTAGCGTACTGACTGTCTGGCTCGAGGCCGACACGGTGACATTCATCGATCACGAGCAGTGTGAAATCACTAAAAAAGTCATCATTCGCATTCGCGACAGACTGGATGCTGCCAAATATAACCTTTCGCTTGCTATCCTTTTGATTCAAGCCCGCCGAATAGATGCCCGCCTGCAGGCCATAACTTTCATATTTCTGGTGGTTTTGCTCTACCAGCTCTTTGACATGAGCGAGCACCAGGACTCGCCCTGTGGCTATTTTGGCCAACTCAGCGATCACCAAACTCTTACCCGCACCCGTAGGTAAAACGATCACCGCCGGGGTTCGCTTCCTCCTAAAGTGATTGAGGGTGCTATCAACAGCTTCCTGTTGGTACGTTCTAAGTTTGTACATTGGTTGCGGAATCTATTTCAAGCTCCACCCAAAGTATAGAAAATTTGTCTGGTTCATGGGATGAAATTCAAAGGGCCATCCCTTGATGTTTGTTATAGTAGTTTATCTTGGAGAAAATGGGGCAAACGCATACCGAGGAGTGCAGCGACGACACATCTAAAAGCGCAGTGCATCATAACAATTTCAACTTAGGGGCCGAAATTCTCCTGGCAAAAAAGCACCGTCTTTCAGCTGAGCTTTTACACAGGGTTACACTAGCTAATTCATATGGTAGACGGGCCAGACCACGTTGACAGTAGCAGCTTCCGGGACTACGGTTTCACGTATCTTTGGATACGAATCCACCCTTGGGAAATTCAACCCATTCGAACCATGAAGCTCGGTTATATTTTTTCCCTTTCCCTAAGTGCCTGCACTGTATTTGCTACTGTTTCCTCAGCCCAATCGCTGCTCTCCAGTAACATTGAGAACATGGATTGGCCGTTGAACGATTCTATACGTGTCGGAAACCGGCTGTATGCCGATGATGGCATGAGCCTGGCGGTTTCCGGTCAAAAGGGCGCGACTTTATTCGTGGCAGATACGACCGCCTATTTGAACAAAGTTCAACTACCCCTGACGCAGGTTCTGTTCACCAACAAATCGAATCCGAACTTTCCGGATCCGTTATGGCCCTTTGGTGATGCTGTCCAATACGAGAACAGCACCAGCTACGAAGTCGGCGTCTTTGAAAACGTCGGAGGCCAGGTGGGCAATTTGCTGGAGAAGACCCAAATAAAAAGCGAAACCACATTCCCCCTGGAACTCATTAGCCGGATATCCCAGTGATGCAACTTTTGACCCTCTGCCATTTTCGTTAGCGGAGTTTTCTAATACTACGCTTTTGCAAGCCGGCGAAAGTTACTTTCTGGGGGTTGCAGCAGCTTCTGAGGATTGGGGCTACATGTACTGGTGGAATGGAGAAGGACCCGGGGACACCCTCATTGCCCAGACTCTGCTAAATGATCCTACACCTCTGGAATCTGATTGGGGCTGGCTGGCATCTAATTCGGATGTTGGGACTCCGCGTGCCTACCGGATCTTTGGCAGCTCACAAGGCAGCATCGTTCCGGAACCGTCCACCTATGGCGTCTTCAGCGTACTGCTCCTGGTAATCCTAATTGTTGTCCGTAGGCGGGCTTACAAGCTCTGAATAGGAGCACTCGAAAGGCTACTTCCAATAGTCGTCGAAAACGCTATGACCCGACTTCTACTTTTTTTACAACTTGGAAGTAAGCTGATTAGTATCACCTGGAATCGTCACCACACCAGTATCCGGGGGCTCAATACTAGTCAGCTTCATTTCTCTGATGTGGATTTCTGAAATGTTTAATCTTTTCAGGGAGTACAAAAGATTTGAAGGCTAATGATAGTGACGATCTGAGTTGGATGAGAGGGGAAGCAGTTTACCTGAAACAAGCATACAACAGCCATCTATTATAATTGAGAATCTATAGATGAATCATCTGCCATGCGCGGACCAGACTTTCGGGGCTTCTAGTTGACAGTTCGCGCAATGGAAAGGCATGGTGTCATCTATCAGTCACTATTCAGAGCGGGGATTAATTATGAAGGAGAGCGTCATTTGTAGACACTTTCAGCTGAGGCCCGTTTATTGGGTCCTACGCCTCAGGGTTAAGGCGAGTAGCAGGGGGGTATGAATTGCCTTTTTCTTATACTGGGAAGTCTTTTTTCAGCTCTTTCTTTTTTTGCTTACGCTATCAGCAGCCTCGTGTCTCCGAGAATGATTTCGGAGTTCGAGCGGTTTGGTATGAGCTCAAGCAGGGTTCTGATCTGTATCCTGCAGATTCTTGGGGCGGCAGGGCTTATCGTTGGATGTTTCGTTACTCCAATCGGGATTCTCGCCGCTGGAGCGCTCGCGTTGATGATGCTGGTCGCCGTAGGGGTTCGTATCAAAATCGGTGACGGCTTCTTACTGAGTCTTCCTGCGGTTCTTTACCTGATTCTTAATAGCGCCTTGGTCTACCTATTCCTAAGTTGCGAATGACGCGTATACCAAGTATCCGCAAAGAATAAGCATGCACGCGGCCGGCAACGACTTCTGTAGTGAATCCTTGATTTTCAGGTGCATGGCAATAGCTCCGACCATGAGGATTCCCAGCAAAGAAGTGGCTGGCAAAATGGTCTGTGGAATAAAGATACCGATCAGCAAGGCGATCGCGCAGCCAATTTTGAGGATGCCAACAATTGTCATCACGGCGGGCGGTAAACTGTAATTTGAAAATTCCTCCTTCATGTTTTTCGCGTTACCTCCACGGTATTGCGTTTGCTTGCCAAATCGGAGTGTCCAGACATTTAAAATTCCCAAGGCAACAAAGATTTGAATAGCGATAGTTAAGTATTCCATAGGTAGCTTCTTGGTTCCTGAGTTCCGTGATATTTATTTGAGTGTTCCCAAAGTAGTTCTACAACCTGAACCAGCGGACAAAGAAGTCAAAGCTATCCGACTAAATGCCTCATTCCTGCCCAGGTGTTATAAACTTCTAAGAATGAAATTTGGTTGGCATGGCCTAGGGTGGTGAGCTTGATTGTGGGCTTGTTGAAAACGCTATGACCCGACTTCTACTTTTCTTACTGCTAGGTATTAGCCTGGCTGGACGAACTGGATACCTACGTCGAATTCTCAGCGGATATGCTGACCTGGTCCTCCAATGAGGATGGTGGAGATATCTTTACCGAACTCTACGATAGCCTGGACAATGAGGACGGCACCGAGACTCTGTTCCACAAGCTTCTGACGCCCTTGTCGGACGGGGAGCGCAAATTCCTACGCGTCCGCTTTGTGGAGGAGTGAGGGTGGGCCGACTAGGCCAAATTACCAACAACTAACATTCGCTTTTCGCTATGTCTTAAAGGTTAATGGTTGAGGAGCTTTTGCGGGTCTACTTGAATCTTAGTGATGAAGAATTCCCGTTTTGCCCTGATGCTTTTTCTCCTGGTTTCCAGTCTCGGGTTGTTGGCTGATTCGAGACCGAATATCGTTTTTATTCTGGCGGACGATCTGGGGTATGGGGACCTGAGCTCTTACGGAGCGACCAAGGTTGAGACGCCGAACATTGATCGCTTGGCGGTTGAGGGACGTAAGTTTACCGATGCTCATTCACCGCATCCGGTTTGCACGCCGACTCGCTACAGTTTGATGACTGGACGCTACAGTTGGCGAACCTGGGCCAAGACGGCCAATGTCTGGTCGACGGATCCCATGCTGATTGATGATGATCAATACACCTTACCCAAGTTGCTTGGAGATGCCGGTTACCAAACAGCCCTGATCGGGAAATGGCATTTAAGTTATGGTCGACCGGGCACTCCAGGTTGGGACGATGTGAAGGGAATCGACTACAAAGGGAAAATTGCACCGGGTCCTTTGGAGGCCGGGTTTGATTATTACTTTGGTGTGCCCCACGTAGGGCAGCAGCCCCATGTCTTTATCGAAAACCACCACGTGGTAGGGTTGACTCCCGAGTCGCCGCTTGAGTTGGTGATGGATGATCGCTGGTTGCACCGGACGACCTATCTTGAGCGGCACATGTATCCTCCCCGTCATCATTTCGAGGGTGGGGAAGGTGCGAAATACCGGCAGGAGGATGTGGCGCTGAAGTTGACTGAAAAAGCCGTCGACTGGCTCACTGAAAACGCCGGAAAGAAAGAGGAGCCGTTCTTCCTCTACTTCGCACATCGCAATGTGCATGGCCCCTATGCTCCTAATGAACGTTTTGTCGGCAAAAGCGAGATCGGTGTCTATGGCGACTTCCTCCTCGAACTGGATTGGTCGGTGGGACAAGTCCTCGATACACTGGACACGCTGAGCATCGCCGAGGATACCCTGGTATTTTTCGCCAGCGACAATGGCGGCGTGCAGATGGGGCACGAGCCAGCCGAATTTGTGAACCACAATGGGCACATGACGAACGGTCCATTGCGTGGCCAAAAAACCGAATCACTCGAAGGTGGGCACCGGGTTCCTCTACTTGCTCGCTGGCCAGGGCACATTCCGGCAAGATCGACTTCGGATTCCCTGGTGGCTTTAACGGATATGATGGCCACGCTGGCTGAGTTGACGGGGAGTAGATTGCCGGACGATTCTGCGCCGGACAGCTGCAGCTTCTTGGGAGCGCTTTTGGATAATGAGCCAACCCAAGCTCCAAGGCGGGTGCTGGTGCATGATAATTATCGTGGAGGTTATGGCATTCGCGTAGATGATTGGAAGCTCCTGATGATCCAGGGAGGCGGCGGCATTGGCTGGAGTCGTTTTGATAACGATCGCAACCAGCCCAACGGACAACTCTACCACTTAAAGGAAGATCTTAAGGAATTGAATAACCTCTACGAAGCACAACCCGAACGGGTGAGAGAAATGGCAGCGCTGCTAAGAACGATTCGTAGCACACCGAACTCTCGGGAGCTCAGCCGGTAGAGGGGAATGTTATTGTCCTGTTTCTGAGAGCATCTATTTTTTGAATCTATGAGGTTAACTAATTCCGAAGTAGAAGACTATAATAAGCAGGGCTTCGTAATTCCAGAGTTTCGCTTGTCTGCAGATCGTTTAGCTCAACTGAAGGATGCCCTGGACCGAGTGATTTCCGCAAATCCGGAAACGCGGCCCGAAAAGCTCGTGAGTGTTCACCTGAAGCAAGAGAGCGGAGAGGGCGTGTCAGGGGATGATGTCTTCTTGGATATCGCGCGCGACGAAGCCATCTCAGATCTGGTCGAACAACTGATAGGTCCGGACATTATTCTTTGGGGCTGTCAGGCATTTTGTAAACCACCTGGCGATGGCATGGAAGTTCCCTGGCACCAGGATGGACAGTATTGGCCGATACGACCACTGGCTACTTGCACGGTGTGGATCGCAATCGATGATAGTGTGGTCGAGAACGGTTGCCTGAGGGTGATCCCTGAATCTCACAAAGATAACACTCTCTACAGTCATCTTAAAGAAGACCGAACGGACATTGTGTTAAACCAGCGAGTGGAGGACGCCTTGTTTGATGAATCCACTGCAGTCGATGTGGAACTCGAAGCCGGGCAAATGTCTTTGCACGATGTCTATTTGATTCACGGTTCAAATCCCAATCGCTCCACCCGACGGAGAGCCGGGTTTGCCATTCGTTACATGCCAGCTAGCTCTTTGTTTGATCGTGGCCAGGTAACTGGTAATTCAAGTTTTCGAGTCGACTTTGCAACCCGACCCTTGTGGTTGCTGCGCGGAAACGATGTCACTGGTGCGAATGACTTTGAAATCGGTCATTCGTGAAACTTTGTCAGATCTCTCAAGAAACCAGGTCCGGTAGCAGGAGGCAATAAAGGGTCGTTGCTCGATGTGCTGTCGCGTTGCTCGATACTCGAATTTAGCTCAGGTAATCCCGGTTGACGCGCCAGCCGAAGTAAATGCCGACAAAATTGCCGAGTGCACTAAGTGCGAAGGCGATATAAAGGTCATCTAAACCACCACCGAGCCACCAGCCCAGGTATCCTCCGATTGTCATTCCTGCGAATACGCACAATTTGTTCATGAGGTACTGGACAGTGGATTTGAATGTGCTCTCAATTCGCTGTCCTGGTTCGCAATCTGAGCTTTGACAAATGGTGAGTCTGTAGCAGGGTAGCGATCGGTGGGACTCGAAGTAGACAAGTGGATCTGTGAAGTGACGGGAGCGACCCGCTGTAGGGAGCTGGGTGTGTTGCAGAGTTTGTGGAGTGGGTATGGCTCGATTCTACGCTATGGACTCGAAGGAACGGATCCGTCGAGCGTGATCGTGAAGCATGTTTCTCCACCCAATGCGGCAAATCATCCACGTGGGTGGAACACGGATATTTCGCATGAGCGTAAGCTCAAGTCCTATCAGGTGGAATCGGCGTGGTATCAGAACTACGCTGGGCGTTGTGGCTCTGGTTCCCGAGTGCCTGAGTGCATGGCAGTTGAGAGGCAAGGGGAGGAAGTCGCTCTTCTACTCGAAGATCTTGATGCGGCTGGTTACGACCAGCGTCGGAGCAGGGTCAGCCCATCAGAGCTGAGCGCCTGCCTCACCTGGCTAGCGCAATTTCATGCAAATTTCCTCGGGAGTTCAGCCGAAGGATTGTGGGGGTGTGGCACGTATTGGCATCTGGATACACGTCCGGATGAGCTGAAGCGGCTCGCCACCGAGGATCGAGGTTTATGGGAAGCCGCTGGTGCGATCGACGCCAAGCTGAAGCAAAGTCCTTTCCAAACCTTGGTTCATGGGGATGCCAAGTTGGCGAACTTTTGTTTTTCACCCGATGGTGCCTCCGTTGCCGCAGTGGATTTTCAATATGTTGGGCGAGGATGCGGGATGAAGGACGTGGCCTACTTTATCGGTAGCTGCTTGGGGGATGCGGAATGTGAACGCCAGGAACATACGCTTCTTAATAGTTACTTTGATGCGCTACGGGCTGCCGTTGCTGAAAAAGAATCGGGTGTCGATGTGGACGCCCTGGAAGCCGATTGGCGTAAACTCTATCCGGTTGCCTGGACCGACTTCCATCGCTTTCTGAAAGGTTGGAGTCCTGGGCACTGGAAAATCAATGACTACAGTGAACGACTTTCTCGGGAGGTTCTTGCGCAGCTGGAGGGAGAAGGTTCATGAAGCTGTCCACAGAAGATTTGCAGGTGCTCTCCGATCAAGCCTGCCTTGCGGCCACCGAGGCCGGAGCTCTTATCGCCAGCTACCGTGATCGTGCGGTGAAGGTTCGGGAAAAAATAGAGACTGCCGGAGAAAGTCTGGCCTTCCAGGTCGTGACAGAGGTGGATGAGCGAAGTGAAGAGATGATACTCGAACTCCTTGCGCCGACGGTCGAACGCTTCGACCTCGCCGTCCTTACGGAAGAGCGAGAAGACGATCTGACTCGCCTCAAGAAAGATTATTTCTGGTGTATTGATCCGCTAGATGGTACGCTTCCGTTTACACGAGGTATCCCTGGGTACGCTGTATCTATTTCCCTGGTATGCCATGATGGGCACCCGGTTATCGGGGTCGTCTTTGATCCGGTCGCCAAAAAACTATTCCGGGCCGTAGAGGATGCTGGGGTGCAGATCGACGGAGTAAGCTTTCAATCGACTATCCGCGCAGAGGGACCACTGAAGTTCTTTTGCGATTGCAACTTCTCACTGCATCCCGAGCGCGAGGTGTTGACCCACGAAGTTGAACAGGTGGCTACTCAAGAGGGATATGATGGAGTTGAGGTAATCGAAGGAGCGGGTGCGGTTCTTAATGCCTGCAAGGTCCTCGAACAAGGCCCTGCCATCTATTTCAAAAAGCCAAAACCAAAAAACGGAGGTGGCTCGCTTTGGGACTTCGCAGCGACGGCCTGTCTTTTTGTGGAAGCAGGGCTCTATGCCCGAGACTTTGCCGGACAGCCCCTCGATTTGAATCGAGCAGGATCTACCTTCATGAATCATCGAGGTGTATGCTATGCGTCGACCCCAGAACTTGCAGCTACGTTGAGAGGGATTGGTTGAGGGGAGGCCTCCTTTCGATTGGCTGAAGATTATTGAACGATTGGATGCAAGAATCGATGTCAAGATCGACTTCCTTGTGTTTGGTGGTCTAAGATCCGATATACTAAATCGATTCATGTACAAGTCTGTAATTTTTCTGAGTGTTATAATTTTCGCTGTATCTTGTTCTTCTGAACAGGATGAGGAACGGCTGATCGATGTTACGGATGCGTTCCTTTCTGAATTTAAACTGATGCAGGGGGATAAAAATGCGTTTACTCCCGACAGATACTTTGCACCTGGTGGAGTGATCGGGGTGGTGAAAAAAGGGGAGTTGGTTTATTGCCGACTCCTTCGATTCCGCGTTGGGCCAACCGGTGAGGCAAGATTCGTTATTTCGATTGGGATCAACGAGTAAGCTGTTTGTCGGACTGGCCCTGGCTCTCTGCAAAGGCCGCGGGCTCGTAGATTATGAGGCTTCGGTTTCTGTATACCTTGAAGCACTCCGGAACACGGATGCCGGTAAGCTGACGCTTAAGCAACTATTCACCCATACGAGTAGCCTGGCTCCTCTGCACAAAGCAGGTTTGCGGGAGCGGGACGATGAGGTCACAGAAGCCACCATTGCCGATATTGTAGAAGGGGCGGGAAGCTTGTCCATCGATCCGTCGAAAGTCGGTCAATATGCTTACTCAAATACGGGGATCATTCTTCTGGCAGAAGTCGTGAGCCGGGTGCAGGACCTATCCTACGAGGACTTCGTTCAGAAGGAAATTCTTGAGCCTTTGGAGATGCACCATACCTGGTTTCATACCCGTGATATAGATCTCAATCAGAAGACCACCGGCTACTTCCCGAATTTCCAAGCGGCCGTCGATCCGGACCTGCAAGGCTATGCTCCGGTTGGAGGTATGTATTCCACGGGGCCGGACATGGCGAAATTGATGGGCTTGCTTCAGCTGGCTTTGGATGACTCTTCGTCAGCGGAATTACCGATCAAGGCTGAGGTCATTCGCGATCTGACAAAGGTGTATTTTCAGGAAGGTCAGCGTGCTATGGGCGTGTCGGTCGATATCGGATATCGCGATGGACATACCATGATTGGGCACAATGGTAGGATCAACGGTGATGCGTCTTACTTCACATTTTTCAAGGAAGCCGAAGTTGGGTTGGTCTTCATGGCCAATGGAGGATTCCCCTTAGGCCGGACGAGTGCCCCTGAGCTGTTGGGTAAGCTCCTTGAGAGTCCGACCGACGCTACCGAAAATCGTTGAACTTCATCCAGTCTGCGAAACGTTCCCGCCAGGAAGAGAGTGGGAGTCCACGCTGACGCATGCCGTATCCGTGTCCGCCTTTTGAATACACGTGCAGCTCGGTGGATACGTCGGACTCCAGAAGAGCGAGATAGAAACGTGCGCTATTCTGGGAGGAGAGATTGTCATCGTGAGCATGGACTAGAAAGGTGGGTGGAGTAGAGGAAGTGACGTGCTTAATGGGGGAGAATTGGTGGATGCGTTCTGAAGTCGCATTCTGGCCGAACATACGAACTTTGTAGGCTTCGCTCATGTTTACCCGATCCTCGATTTCGATGAGTGGGTAGATGGGTGCGATGAAGTTGGGTCTGCAGCTCATCCTTTCGATGGGATCGGGAGACTTCGGGTTTCCATCATTATATAGTGTGCCGGCCACAGCAGTCAGGTAGCCGCCTGCGGAAAAACCCATGACTCCGACTTTGTTTGGATCGAGGTTCCAATCTTTGGCTTGGTGCCGAACTTGGCGAATGGCCCGCAGCGAGTCGGGCACGGATGAATTGTAGACATGAAAATTACTTTGTTCATGGATGACAGGGTATTTAACTACGATTCCGGTAATGCCGTGTGTATTGAGCCAGCGCGCAATGTCGTGGTCTTCTTTATCAATCGCGAGGTGAGAGAAACCTCCACCCGGTAGAATAACGATGGAGGATCGTTGTTGGTTTTGTTTTTCCGGGCGATAGACGGTCATGGTAGGGGTGGATATGGCTTTGACGGACCGATCCAAAGTCACATTGGCACCTTCCTCAATGGGTCGCTCTTGCCAGATTTCTTCGAGCTGCACTTCTTGCCCGTTTGGTAATCCATTTGGCCAAAGAGGAATTTCGCGCGCTTGCAGGGCCGTTAGACCTGCGATGCCTAGGAAAATGAAACTGAGAGTGGGGAGTAGCCTGGAGTAAATTTTCACGAGGGAGAGTGTTAGTGAATTGAATAGCGGTAGCAAATCCTCTCTTTATCTTCGTAGGTAGGATGGCCTTGTTTTGACATGTGGCTAATAAGAATACATACCGATCATTTTAAAAATTGAAGACATGCGATCTAAGAAAAGATCTTCCAGTAAGCGGACGGAACGAAAGCCTTTAAAAAAGAAGACTGCCAAGAAACGTGTAAAGTGGCCTCCTGAGAGAAAGCCCAAGCAGACGCAGTTGAATAAGCGTGCGAAGAAGGTGGCGAAGAAGAAAAGCAGTAAGCCTGCCAAGAAGTTGCCCAAGAAACGGGGCATTTGAAGCGCGGCTAGAGAATTACTCCTGCGTCCGGGAATATGTTAATGCTAATGCTTCCACATCTTTCGT
>CALJGU010000227.1 GCA_938075565.1 uncultured Opitutales bacterium
GCCCCATACAAAGGCCTGATCTTCCGACAAATGCTCCCGGTAACAACCGAGCGTGCGGAAGTTGTGCTCGTCGGTCATTACGATGACCAAGTTGGTTTTTGCCAGAAGACTGAAGGACGGGAGAAGAAGGAGGAAAAGAAGAAGTAAGTAACGCATGAAACTAATTGTTCAAGATTTAGAACTGAACACTGACACCAGACAGCTGAATAATACTTAAATAAAGTAGGAGGACAAGTAAGAGCAAGAGGAAGAGAAAGACTAAGAATCTAGAGGAAGAACGCCCATAAGGGACCAAAGTTCCTTCTTTACTTACCTGCTGCCCAGATGAACCCCTGAGTGAGGAGATTGATAAATACAGGATCGCGGAAGGTATCGTCTGAGTGACCATAGGTGGTTCCGAATACGCGGGTGCCTTCAAAATCATTTACCCAGATTACCGGATGAGCTTTGCCGTCCTTTTCACTAACGGAAGTGGCAAGTGCAGTCGCGCTGGGCCAAAGCTTTTCAATAATGTAGAGTTCATCCTTCGGAGTGACCCAATCCTTAGGCGTTCCTTTAAGCGCTGGATGGTTTGGCTTTTCCAGCTTTACCGCGTAATTGCTTTGGTGGTCATGGCGCTTACTGGTGACTCCAAGAAACTTCCGCCAATCATTCGCTTCAATATCGCGATAGGTGTGCATAGCACAGTGAATGACCAATCCAGGAACTCCGGCATTCTTATGACCATCGGCAATTTTCTTAATATAACTTTCGTCCACATTGTGCGCGAAACACTCGTTGTGGACGACAATGTCGTACGGCTTTGCCCAATTAGGATCTTCGTAGAATTCTGATTGATGGTCCTTACTGGTGCCCCCTTCGTGTAGAATGGTCCAATTGACGTCTGTGGTCTTACTAATGCCCTCCGTCATGGCACTCGTCTGGAAGTGATAGTTATGACAGCAACCACCCGTAATAATGA
This sequence comes from uncultured Opitutales bacterium, assembly GCA_938075565.1. Lineage (GTDB taxonomy): Bacteria > Verrucomicrobiota > Verrucomicrobiia > Opitutales > UBA2995 > UBA2995. The sequence goes on from CALJGU010000227.1 coordinate 962, forward strand.
GGGCCTTAATTGGCTTTTTGCCGTGATGGTCAGCGACTGCTGTAAGTGCTGAGCCAAGAACGGTAGCTGTAAGAAAAAGAACTCGAAGAAATTTCATAGGTATAGACTTAAAGGTTCGGGATGAAGCTAGCAGTCGAAACTCGATTTGCATAGGAAAAGTTTTAAACGCACATGGGCAACAGTTACACCACCGCACTACCCTGTAGCAATGGTAGTGACACCACTGCTACATTCCCACTTGAACTGAATAATTTCCTCAGCGTGGCTAACATCAGCGACATGAAAACTAATTATATAGAATAAGGCACCCTCAGCGAAGTCGCCCTACCATATAATCCTACTTACTCGGCGAAACCGTGTAGACCTTCTCAACTCCTTCAATTAAGCCTTTTTCGCGGAGCTCGGGACGAAGGGTATTGACCCAGATTTCGCTTTCATAAAACCCAGCCCGCTCTTTTGCCATATTGGCCTTACTGGAATACTGCCGGCTCCATACAAAGAGGTTCTCATCACCCATGGTGCGGTAAGCGCTCAGGATTTTAATCCCTGCTTTCTCCTGTGGCTCCACCAGTTTGTCGTGAAAGAAACGTTCCCATTCGTCCATCTTTCCTTCTGGGATCTTGTAAACGCGCACTTCGATGATTGGGCCTTCGTGATGTGCGGCAAAAAGATGAATACCTGAGATAGATAGATTGCCTAAAACAATCAAAAGACAGACGGAACGAAGAAGTTGTTTCATTCAGGCATCTTTCCTTGATGTAGAATTAATGGCAATAACAGATCATTGCTTACCTCGGGCCATGCCGATTGATTTCAGAAGCCGCATTGGATTCCCCGGGTGTTTCACCACGAAACGACTGATCTTCAAATATCCTCAAACCAGTTTCGTTGTGAAATTGATCCTGCGAAATACGTTCTGGGTTCGAGTCACCCGTTTCAAGCCGCCATACCTTTAGCACACCTGACAAGGCTCGCAGAACTCCTTTGTATTTCCCGTCTTCTACCAAATTGTTCAACTGATGGGGGTCATCCTGAAATTGATAGAGTTCAGTCGCTGGTCGCGGAGCTAGGAACACGTCTTTTTGCGCATCACTCAAACTATTCGATTTTTGTTTCTCTAGCAGCTGCACAAAAGACGGGGACCTCACCGAATCGGCAGGCCCCTGCCAGGCAGACTCTGTTCTATAGTTTTCGATGTACAACCATTCTTTGGTTCGGATACTTCTGGCTAGTGCTTCATAGTCATGCCAATTGTGCTCAGAAAACACATACTGCCTCAGATCTGTCTCAAGATTCTGAAACAGTGGAAGCAAGCTCACTCCTTGAAAGGTTTCACTAGGTTCTGCATCTGCGATATCCAGAAAAGTGGGGGCGAGATCAATGACACTAACCAAACTATCGCAGGTACCCGGATCACTAATACCATCTGGCCAATGGGCGACCAGCGCGGTTTTCATCCCAGAATCATGCAGGCGGGTTTTAGCGCGTGGGAATGGGCGCCCATTGTCGGCTAATACAAAAATCAGAGTCTCATCGAGCACCTCTTGTTCATCGAGCTCTTTGACAACCTCTCCAATAAAGTAATCAAAACGGGTAATTTCATTATAGTAGCTGGCCAAGTCCTGACGGGTTTCAGGTGTATCCAAAAGAAAAGGAGGAACCGTCACATCTGATAATTCAGTCATGGGGCCATAAAGCTCTGGCTTCCAATCTTCGTCCGCATCCCATTGACGATGCGCATCGCTGGATGCGAACCAGAAAAAGAAAGGCTGATCATCGGGGCGGTTCTGAGTGACTTCTACCCAAAATGCCTCCCCTCCTCGATTACCAGGTTCTCTACCACCGTCTTCATGGTCCCAAAACTCTTCATGAGACCCATCGTCGCGTTTCATGTGATTCTTTCCCGATAGCGCCGTGTAGTAGCCCTCGTATTGCAATAGCTCAGGAATCCACGGCAGATGGTCGGCGATGGCCAAATGCAATTCGGCCGCCTTCCCTGTATTATGCGGATAGCGTCCTGTGATGATGCTCGAACGACTGGGGCTACAACTACTCGCCGTAAGGTAGGCGTTCGTGAACTTGATGCCGTTAGATGCTAACTCGTCGATATTGGGTGTCCGCACGCCTTCGTTGCCATAACATCCGTAATCGTTCCAGCTTACATCATCGGCAATGAAGACTATAATGTTGGGCTGCCCCTGAACAAGCACTGCAAAGCCAGGAATTATGGCAGAGAAAAATAAAAGACAAATAAGTCGGCGAATAGACATAGCTACCTATTGGAAAGGAAGCTTAATCAACAATCTAGTCAAAACTGAGAATCTTCAGCATTAGAACATTAAAGACCTGCTTCACGCAGGCGTTTCTCCAAATACTCTTTCAAGGCGATCGCTTGGTTGTGCTTTGTGTCCCGAGCAGAATAAAGAAGCGTCACACATTTCTTATTTTCAATAAGGGCAAGAAAATCAGAAACCACCTCAGCCTCGAAATCCAGATCCAGAAAGTATCGCTTTTTGAACTCCTCCCAGCGGGCAGGATCGTGTCTGAACTCTTTTCGTAACTTTGTACTGGGAGCGATCTCCTTGAACCAAATAGCAGCTCCCAATTTCTCCTTGGAAATACCACGCGGCCAAATCCGATCGACCAAGACACAGAAGCCATCTTCCGGAACGATTCCATCATAAATACGTTTGGTTAGAATGCGAGTCACAAGCATTGGTGCATACTGAAAGCGATTCCTTTCAGGATAATCTATTCGGCAGCAAGCTACCTCCTACACTTCGTTTCGCATATCTAAATACAGGAGGCAGCTTGCTGCCGATATTGGGTGGACCAGGAATACCTTTAACCAACTAATCCAAAGAGCCCATTCCACCTGCGATTTTCTTCAATGTAGCAAGAAGTTGCTTAGGATCATCCGCTCCAGTGGAATCAGGTTTGAAGGCAAGAAGAGCTATCACTTCTTCCATATCTCCGGTCCCGCCATTCACATGCAAGTGCTTCCCCGTCGCTTTCACTCGCCTTGCGGGCGCATCTCCCTCTTCCAACCACTTCGGCCAGAGTCGTATGTATTCGGAACCAGCTTTCGCGAAGGCCTCGATATCGTCCACGGTTGGTATGAGCCCTAACTGCCTAGCGTCCGGTAATATGGTCCAAAAACGAATCGCCTGCTCAACGCTCCGAACACCGATCAAGGTTTTAGCAGGATCTCCGTGTTCTCGGATCACAGCCGCTACCTGTCGATCGTAGCCTTCACCCTGCTCTTTCAAGTCGAGTAACAGATCAATCTTTCCGCGACACAGTTGAGCCACTTCAATTAGCGAGGGAATCGATTCGTTTCGATACTTCTTGTCGAACCAAGACCCAGCATCGAGCTGCTGAAGCTCCTGCAGGGTAAGTGCGTTGGCCGGCCCTGTTCCGTTGGTAGTTCTGTCGAGAGTAGCATCGTGTAGAATAAACAACCGTCCATCCTTGCTCGTTCGCACATCCACTTCCGTTGCGGTGGCACCTACTTCTATGGCTCGTTTGGTGGCAGCGATGGTGCATTCCGGACGTTCAGCACTGGCACCGCGATGAGCGATGATCTGGGTTAGCTTTTTTGCTGCGGATTCCAAATCATGATCTAAACCATAAACAGAACTAACTGCCAGCAATCCAAATAAGTAAACCCAGGTATAAAATCTCTTCATCGGATAACCGTCATTTGGATTGTCCAAGACGACCTAGAAGCGACTGTTTTTCGTCGGCCATGATTAATTGTGAAAACTTTCGTTCTTAGCAGCTAATCGAGCTCGCATATGCTCCAGCACTTTTGCGTGATTCGGGAAGGCAACCAGATTGATAAACTCATCCGGATCATTCACCTGATCGTAGAGCTCTTCCTTACCATCGGCCCAGTAGTTATAGCGAAAGCGCTTTGTCTTAATGGATTCACCCATTCTTTGTTTGTTACCCACTACCGTGTATGCCTCATCGCTTCCTTTGGCTTGGGCGGGGGCTTTCATTAGATCAGTCAGATTCTGACCATCCAGATTAGAAGGAACTTTGTCAGATAAACCTGTGAGCTCCGCAATGGTCGGATAAAGGTCAACAAGCTCAACTAACTCATCGGTGCTCTGCCCGGCTGTTGACTCGAATCCAGGCGCGGAGATGAGCAATGGCACACGCGCGCTGTTCTCAAACAAACTACCTTTCTGCCACATGTCATGATGCCCAAGGTTATACCCATGGTCCGAGGTAAAGATCACTACGGTGTTTTTACGAAGGTCTAGACGGTCCAGAGTATCGAGCAATCGTCCGACCTGCTCGTCCATAAACGAGACACTGGCATAATAGGCAGCCAGAGACTGTTTCTGCTGCAACTCGCTCATGCCGTATTTCAAGTCGTTGGCATTGGTCGCTGCCAATGGCGGAATGTCGTCTAAGTCCCCTTTGGGCACGTATGGTAATTCGGATTCTTCTTCTGGGTATTTATCAAAGTGTGATTTAGGAGCCACTAATGGAACATGTGGCCGCACAAATCCGACTGCCAAAAAGAAGGGTTCATCATACCTGAGAAAGCGAGAATGGTCTCCACCACGAGCACGAGTTTCCAGAATGGCGATCGCATGATCGGCCGCTAAAATGTCGGCCTGAGTTTGAATGCTTTCATCGGGAACGATGATTCGGGCAAAATTAGAACCGTAATGTTTCCTCTTGGGAGAAAGCAGTTCCAGCTTCCCCGGGCTCGCCGTCTCGGGTGCCATCACATCAAAGGCACGATCCCATGAATCCGGCTCATCACCACCGGGTTCACCGGCTTCGATTCCACCAGGAACACCCATGTGGTAAATCTTAGATACGCGGAGCGATACATAACCATTCGTGCGCAACAGCTCACCAATACTTGGATGTTCTGCTAGGGCCGGGTTCAAAACCTTGTAACTTCCAAGCGTGTAGTTGTTGCCAAGCATCTGGGTACGTTTGGGATAGAGCCCACTCATAAACGAAGCTCGTGAAGGTCCACAAACCGGATACTGACAATAAGCCTTATTAAACTGAACCCCTTCACTCGCCAGGCGATCCAGATTTGGAGTTTGGCACACTTCATTCCCATAGGACCCAAGACAGGCATTCAGATCGTCACTGACGATGAATAGGACATTGGGCTTGTTAGCACCTGTCGCAAAGCAATGGACGAAAATGAAGATCCAAAAAAGAGGTAGTTGTTTATGATTCATAGTGAAAAAGAGGAAGAAATTAGAAATAGAAACTACTAGAGAGTCCATCCATCACGGTAAGGGGGGTGCAAAAGATGGTTGGCCTCGTCATTGTTAACAAAAGAATAGGTATCCGAATCCCAATACAATTTTTGATCTTTGGCACGAATGGCCAGGACTCCGAGTAACACCGTTTCCGTAAGCGCAGCGCCGTATTCAAAGGTGGAACTGGCGGGCTTGCCATCCTTGCACGCTCGAATCCAATCCTGAACGTGACCCTGTTGGCCGCCTTTCACCCGTGGGATTGTTTTTTCAACCTGCCGGTATTTATCCTTCAATGAATCAGGGAACACCTGCAATCCTCCAGCACCATGGGATCCATGAAGAATCACACCATCCCTACCAACCAGCATGGCTCCACTTCCCGGTAGCTTAATATTTCTTGGTAAGCCATCCGGTCTTGGTGGTAACAAACGACCGTCATACCAATTCAATTTTACCGGCGGTTTTTTGCCCCGTGAAGGAAACTTATACTGAACCATGGAAGCCCGTGGATAGGTCTGACTGGCTACTTCCTCAATCCAATGGGTTGACGTAGCTTCAATCGACTCCGGGTGACCAAGATCCAAAGCCCAGAAAGCGGGGTCAATAATATGACACCCCATATCCCCCAGGGAACCGGTACCGAAATCCAACCAGGCGCGCCAGGTCTTGGGATGATAATCCGGATGGTAAGCCCGGTATTGGGCAGGACCTAACCATAAATCCCAATCCAAACTTTTAGGAACAGGCGGCTCGTCCGTTTCTTTGGCCTTAACAGCGAAATCGGACCACGGGTTGCCTCCAACGGGTCGATCCGTCCAGGCATACACCTGCTCCACATCGCCGATGATAACGTCCTCCAACCATTCCTTGAGTAAGCGAATATGCTCGGAGGAATGCCCCTGATTGCCCATCTGCGTTTGAACTTTGTGATACTGAGCTGCCTCACGCAGTTTTTTAGCCTCCAGCACGGTATGCGTCAGAGGTTTTTGCAGGTAGACGTGTTTGCCCAATTCCATGGCTGCCTTGGCGATCACATAGTGCGTGTGATCAGGCGTCGCAATCAGCACAGCCTCGATATCCGTCTGCTTCTCCAGCATGTCCCGATAATCGGTGTAGACTTTCGCCTTGGGGTATCGTGCAAAAGTTTCAGCCGCGTAACTGTGATCCACATCACACAGTGCCACGATATTGTCACCCTGGCACTTCCTCATATTCGTGGAGCCCTGACCACCCACTCCAATGCCGGCAATATTCAGCTTCTCACTGGCTGACGTATGACTAGCACCACCGAGAATGTGGCGGGGAACAATTTGAAAAAGGCCGAAAGCCGAGGAGGCCTTTACAAAACGACGTCTACTGATGGGGTTGTTCATATTGAAAGAAAGTTTTAACCACACATCTGCGCAGATAAACACAAATCATCGTAAAGAGTAAAACAAGGATCTTGGGGCTCGAATAATAGCATGCCCGAACAACATGGAGATATTCAATCCTGACTGGTCAATGGTCTCACGACCATTGCTACACTAATCCCCCTTGTGCTTCAACAGTGACCTGAATGATTCATAGAGTCCAAATGTAGAGCTTAGCTACTCAAAGACATAAAAACGCACATTTCGAATACCCACGAGCTACGATCTGGATTCTGGTGTTTGGATTGAGTTAAGATGTCAACATTGACGAGTAAGAAGCGAGGGAGGGCACGTCTGTGCGTGACCGAGGGGCGATCGAGGTTCCGAGGAGTAAAACGACGACAAGACCGGACGCGAAGCGGACCAGAACACATTCGTCATGTTGACCAAAGGATGGTTTTAAAACGACGAACCTGAGACTAGGGTAACCCTAAAGACATTCGGAAAATTAACTGGAGCTGAACCCCTTTAAAACCATCCGCTCCAAACATCAGAATCAGTCAGGCAATGCGAAAGCAATAACCGCATCCCCAGATGGCGCTGGTGTCTTCGGTCCGCCCCCAGCACAGATAACAACATACTGCCTGCCATTCTGCTCAAAGATAGCCGGGGTTGCGTTGCCTGCGAATGGCATCTTATGTTCCCAAAGAACCTCTCCGGTATCTGCATCAAAGGCGCGCATCTTTTCATCTGCTGTGGCACCGATAAAAAGCACTCCCCCTGCCGTTGCTACAACACCACCCCAATTCAAGCTGCCGGTATTCCGTATGCCTTGTTCAACTAAGTTAGGGTATTCGCCCAGAGGAACTTTCCATTTAATTTCTGCTGTATTTAAATCCACTGCAGCAAGGCTTCCCCAAGGTGGCTTGATCGCCGGGTGATTAAATTGATCAAAGAAACGATTGTACCCATCCATAAGATACACAGTCTTGGTTGGTCGCGCCATACGATCCATGGGCTTCTCACTTGGATCACGCAAGTAGGCCAAAAGCGCCTGTATATCTTCATCGGGAAGGTTCCTAAAAGGCGGCATCGTTCCCTTCCCCAATCGTATGGATGTAAGCAATTCCTCATCGGTTCGCATTGAAAGGTCCTGCAAAGCGGGAAATACGGGCGGTGCCCCCTGTAACTCTAATCCATGACAAGCGACACAATTAGCCTGGTAAAGTAAGCGGCCTTTGTTCTCCGGACTGAGTCCGGTATCATCGAGCAAAGTGGTCACTTGAAGTATATCGATGAGATTAGGCATCTCATTCACATTCACATACAACATGCGACTATTCGGATCAAAGGATCCACCATGCCATTCCATTCCACCACTCATTCCTGGAAGCATAACCTGAGGTGTCATACTGAACGGCGTATACATGGGAACGCCTTTGTATTTTTCGTAGATTTCGCTGACATAGGCATGAATCTCTGGCGTGACATCGGACAACATGTCCTCCGAGAAACCTTGCCGAATGAGTGGAGGCGGCATCAAAGGAAACGGTTGCGTCGGCCAAGCTTCTTCCCCCGGAAGTGTAGACGCAGGCACAGGTCGTTCCTCAACGGGAAAGATCGGCTCACCGGTATTGCGGTCCAGGACAAAAATAAACCCCATCTTCGTCATCTGCACGACAGCGTCTCGATTGAATCCATTGTGATTAATCGTAACCAGAATTGGTGAGGGTGGATTATCCATATCCCAGATGTCATGGTGCACCGTCTGATAATGCCAAATGCGCTCGCCTGTTCGGGCATCCAGAGCCAGGACGCAATTTGCAAAAAGGTTCTCACCTTTACGATTGGCCCCATAAAAATCATAAGTAGCAGATCCAGTCGCAGCGAACACCCAGCCTCGGGCTTCATCCACCGTCAATCCTCCCCAAGGGTTGGCACCGCCATAGGCTTCTCCTTCAACAAAATCCCAGGTATCATGCCCAAATTCTCCATCCTCAGGAATCGTATTGAACTTCCAGCGAAACTCACCCGTACGAGCATCCCAGGCCCGAATGTGTCCAGGAGAAGAACCAAAAGTCTCCCCACAACGCATACCGAGTATGTAGAGGTCTTCAAAAATAACACCCGGTGTTGTTGCTGACACCGAAACGGGCTCATCACCATCGATCAGATTTTCCGAAATATCTACGATCCCATTCGTGCCAAAATCCTCTACCAATCGACCCGTCTTAGCTTCGATTGCATAGAGCGACATCTCCATAGTATAAAACAAGCGTCCTTCTCCTTCTTCTTCCCAATAGGTCAGTCCGCGGTTAACCACCGAATAGTTGCTCGCCTTTTGTCCCTCCGTCCGAGCGTCAAAGTCCCAAATCTCGCGACCAGTCGCAGCATCCAACGCGATTACCCTGCCTCCAGGAGATACAATATAAAGGTAGCCATCGATGATCAGAGGATTGTTCTGAAACATGGAACGTTCCGTGTGATCGCCCGTATTAAACTGCCAAACCGGTTCCAATAAATGAACGTTTTCTTTGTTTATTTGATCGAGCTCAGAATACTGATTGGCGCCCTGATCTCCGCGATAGATGCCCCAATCGCGGTAGTTATTATAATCGCTGCGTTTTTGAACATTTTCAATTTCGCCACAACCGAATACCAAACAACAAAGCAGCAGACAGGGAATAAAAAGTCTCATAGAGTAACAGTTAATAAATTTAAGGAGAAATCTGTCCTCAAACATTCATAGAAATCCTCAATAGTCACGCACTGATCCATCGATTGCCTTCAAAACCGGCGGTTTAGTTCCACCATAAAAAGGAACCTTCGCGGCTTCTTCCACATCCACCTCAACACCTAGCCCATTCCCTTCCAATGGTAAGGCATAGCCATCGACGACGGTTGGGAAAGGTTTGGCAACTTTTGGATCCTGGTTAGGACGATTTACCCAGCCTCCCTCAATCATAGTAACATTGGGAATGGCCAGGGCTGCGTGAAGCGTTGCTGCAGATCCGAGTGGACCTGCGTTGTTGTGCGGAATCAGATTGATGTAATAGACCTCCGCCATGGCGGCTATTTTCTTCATTTCGCTAATGCCACCGCAATGGTTTACATCGGGACGAATGTAGTTCACATACTGGTTCTCAATCGTTTCACGACAGTCCCATTTATTGTGATAGCGTTCGCCAATAGCCAATGGCTGGTCGGTGTGCTCACGAAGCCATTTCAACGCCTCGGGATTTTCATGCCTGATCGGGTCTTCAATAAAGAACGGTCGAAATGGCTTAGCCAACTCGAAGAGTTTCAAAGCCCACTCCGGATCATAACGCCCGTGTATTTCCAAAATTAGATCTACATCTTCTCCGACCGCTTCTCGAATCGCTTCCAGGTACTCGATCTGCTGATACACTGCAGTCCGATGATCATGGAAATCATTGGCATCATGACTATGGAATGCACGAAAGCGGATGGCAGTCACACCGCGTGATGCTCTTTCCTTTGCGTTCTCGGCCGCCTCGGCAGCCGTCATACCCGTCACATGACCATACACGCGAACCGAGGTTCTCGCGAGGCCACCCAGCAATTGATATACGGGCATTCCTGCTATTTTTCCCTTTATGTCCCAGAGGGCCTGATCGATCCCGGCAATAGCGGATCCCGTGGAGGGACCACCCCGCTGAAATTTACTGCGAAAGCAGCTCTGCCAAAGGTATTCGATTCTTTGAGGATCTTCTCCTATCACATAGGGTTTCAAATCCTTGATCATCCCCTCCACACTATAAGGAAGAAAATGATTGGTGGCATCACCATAGCCAACAATCCCTGCATCCGTTTCAATCCGCACAAACTGATCCCGACCAGTCATGATCAAATCCAGTTCGGTGATTTTGATCTTTGGAATAGAACGACTGGACAGGTCGACTGGAATTTTCTGCTCCTTGCTTTGGGCGAACGAAGGGGCTGCGCCCACTGCCATGAGAGCTCCACCCCCAGTTAAGGATTTAATAAGATTGCGACGGTTCATGATTTTAGGGGTTAGAATTTATTGGTTATGTCTTCCAGGCCTTGAAGGTTTTCTTTCAATGCCACCTCGACATCGAGTTGATCCTGGTGACCTAGAATCCCAATAGGTCCATCGTATCCACTCTGATTTATTATTCTCAACAAGGATGCCTCATGTTCACCCTTACCTAGAGCGAGTATCTTTGGATCCGGAGTCGAATTCATGCCGTTGAGATTCAGGCATAGCAAGTAAGGTAACATTCGCCCCAGAAGAGCTTCAAAATCATCGATATGATCGTGGCCATGATGCAGATTGTAAACGATACTCACATGCTCTGCGTCGGCGTTGGCGCGCAACCACTCTACGACGGCAATCATGTTGTCAGGTTCGCCACCCCAATTGCCATGATTATAGAGTCCCAGTTTACTTCCTAACTGCCGGGTTATTTCCACAAGGGGCAGCATCTGCTTACCAGCAAACGCCACACGCTGTTCTTGAGAGGATGCCTCGGGCGATGGCAAGGTCTTCCAGATCTGCGGCTGCATGTCGTACTTCTCAAACAAGGCAAACGCATCCGGGTGTTCGTTCCAGAACGCAAAATACTCGAGCCCATGTTTTTGGTAGGCCAGGATCTCACGTTCAAACTCCGCTACATGCTTCTTTCGCCAATCATAGGCAACTTTTTGGATCCCTAGGCCTGCCACCATTTCCGCTCTGTCTTCCGGGCTTCTCTCTTTCGCATCGTAAGGAACAATGCACCAGGCAACCAGGTTGTCTTTTCTAAACAAATCCTGACCTTCGGGCTGATCCGAACCTACACCAGTGCATCCAAACGAGATAATCAGGATGGCAACCAGAACTTGCAGATTGATAATTCTGATCATTGATGGAGCTATAAGGCTAAGAATATTGATTACTTAGAAACCAGTTACTCGGCTGGAGGCGAACGATGCAATTCCTCGGGCATCACCCCATTGACCATGCTGCGATCCACACCTTGCCCAAGCGAAGGATAAGTATCGAGTGCGCTCTGAAGCTTTTTACGAACACCCGACAATCTACTATTTTCCGGAAGAGGATTAAGCTCCAGAACATCCGTACTCGTATCGTAGAGATCCCCATTGCCGTAGATCTTGTAGCGCTTATCTCGTGCATAGCGAACCTCCCAATGATTATACATGGAATCGAACTGCTTGGCGTAGGGCCTGGGGAAATAGTAGCCGTAAACAAAATCTCGTTTGGTACCCTCATCGCCGATACACTGAGGCCAAAAACTCCAACCATCTCCATCGCTAATGGCTTTAGGCTCAACTCCTGCCGCTTCAACCATCGTTGGGAAAAAATCAGAAAAGCAAATCAGGTCCTCGTTTACCTGCCCCGGAGGAATGGCGCCCGGTAAATTCACAATCAATGGCACATGGGTTCCATAGTCATGAGTAAACCCTTTACCTCCTTGAATTTGTTCACCTTCGAATTCGGAGGTTAACACACGATTCGTGCCATTGTCAGAGGTGAACACAATCAAGGTGTTTTCCCGCAGACCTAACTCTTCAAGCGTATCGACCATGCGACCGACTAGGAAGTCGATGTATTGCACCATATCGATAAAGTTTTGTTTATTATCAGACGAATTTTTATCCTTACTGTGAGGGGTAACAGGAAATGGATTATGAGGGAGGATCAGAGTATTATACACGAGGAATGGGTCGTCCTTGTTCTCTCGAATAAAATCTAAGATAAAGTCGTTCACCACGGTGGGGCCATAGGAGCCCTCCGGTAGATCGAGCAACTGACCATTCTGATCGAGTGACGGGTTCCAATAACGCTCACGACTCGTCAATGGCATGTTCCATAAACAATAGCTATCGAAGCCCGCTTCAGTAGGCGTGATTCCTTTATCCTCTAAGATCAACTGCCACTTACCGGCTACCGCCGTCTTATAACCTTGAGACTTGAAATGATTGGCAAAGGTCGGCTCCTCCTTCGGGTAGACACCAAAGTTGTAGTAATTGAGCACATTCGACTTGCCTGACATTAGGTTTACCCGACTCGGAGTGCAGAGAGGAGTCGAATGACAGTTTTCAAAACGGATCCCTTCCGCCGCCAATTGATCCAGCCTAGGCGTCGAGTATTCCTTACTGCCATAGCTACTAAAGCACTCAAAACCCACATCATCGCAGAGAATGAGTATGACGTTAAGTGGCTTTCCGTGCAGCTGCGCCAAGAAGAGCGTAAAGAAGCACCCAAGTATAATATGTGTAACCTTATTCTTCATTCTCACGATTCCTTACTAACCTCTTGATAATCCTGCTTTCGAAATACGATCTTCCAACTTCTTGCGCCACTCAGCTTTCACTTTGGCATACTTCTGATCA